>NZ_JBTJEN010000009.1:0-311624 GCF_054456575.1 Pseudomonas sp. Eth.TT006
CCCGCTCCCACAGGGGATTGGGTTTTCAGTTTGGTTAACAGAGTCCTGGAGATTGAGTCCGGCGGGTGCAAGACAACACTCAACCTCGAAGGCCAGACACAATTTCAAATTCACCTCAATCCCTGTGGGAGCGGGCTTGCTCGCGAATACGGTCTGTCATCCAGCATTTCTGTTGCCTGATCGGTCGCTTTCGCGAGCAAGCCCGCTCCAACATCATCCGTTTAACCACTTGCGGTCAAAACCCCAACGGGTACTGAACCACCACGTATATCCGGTCAATATCATCCCCGGCCTGCGCCTCGTTAGCCCGGTGCGAAACGTGCGACAGCTGCACCGACAGATCCTTCGCCGCACCCGATTGCACGATGTACTTCAAATCAATATCGCGTTCCCAATGCTTGCCGCCATCGCCTTGCTGCGGCTGATAGTCGCCGCTGTCGGCGTCGAACGGGTTGTAGGCGCCGCCCTTGGGCGCGTGGGTGCCGTCGATGTGGCTGCCGCGCACATAGCGGGTCATGAAGGTCAGGCCGGGGATGCCGAAGGCGCCGAAATCCAGGTCGTAACGGGCTTGCCAGGAGCGTTCGCCGGCGCCGTTGAAGTCGGCGTATTTGATCGAGTTGGCCAGATAGATCGAATCGCCGCCAACGAAATCGAACGGTGTGTCGCCATTGATCCGTTGCCAGCCGAGCATCACCGCCTGCGCGCCGAAACGGTATTTGCCGGACAGGCTGACCGCGGTGTTGTCGATCGCCCCGGCCAGCGAGCGACCGGTATCGCGAGTGTGGTAGAGGTTGGCGTCGAGCAGCACGCCGGACTGTTTGAAATGCAAATTGCCGTAATACTGATGCCAGGTGTCGGTCAGCTCCGAGGCATACAGCGAACCGCCAACCGGGCTGTCACCGAACAGGTCGGCGCCAAGGAAACTGATCCCGCCGGCCTCGGTGTTGGCGCCGTAGCCATAAAAGTCGCCGCGCCCGGAGGAGCTGTCCTGATTCTTGAACGCGGTGAAATGCCCGGCCACCAGATTGACCTCATCGATTTCCTGGCTGTTGAGCAAAAAGCCTGTGGCGTATTCCGGTTGCAGTCGTTTGTCCGACGTGTCGAACACTGGCGTTTCCACGGTCATCTCGCCAAACGCCAGGGTGCTGCGCGACACCTTGAGTTTGAACGCACCGCCAGCGCTGGAGTAATTCGGCTCGCTGCGGCCCCTGCTGTCGACCGGCAACAGACCCGTGCCGGAATGCCCCTTGCCCCCGTCGAGTTTCAAGCCGAGAAAGGCGTGGGCATCGATGCCGAAGCCAACGGTGCCCGGCGTGTAGCCGGAAGTAAACGTCCCGATAAAACCCTGCGCCCATTCCTGCTTGTAGTTTTTGCCGGAGGGAGAGGGCGAGCGGTAGTCGTTGCTCAGGTAAAAGTTGCGGCTGAGCACTTCGGTCTTGGCATCGTCGAAGAAATCGCTGGCGAAAACCGTGTCGGTCGCTGCGCAAAGCACGGCCAGCAGGGCAAAACGGGGTGTTGAGAGAGCCATCGTGAGAGACCAGCTATCGAGGAGGATGGCTGATGATGGGCTGAGTGTGTGGTGGGGCGATTGAGCCGGTGTGCTGAGTTCAAGCCACACCTGATTCCATTTTGGGAATTAGCCTGCCAGCGAATGCACTCCAACCTGGTAAGGGCGCCAAACGAATACTTGAACGGCAGATGACGGCGCAGAGCTACGCGGACTCGGTCAATCGGTAACCCCCGACATCATGTAGGCGGTGGTTTGCTGGCTCGGGTCAAGTTGCCGAACGGATACACCTGTGTTGAACGGCGTCACGGCGCGCAGCTCAGCGACACACGCTCATAGTTGCGTGCCTTGTCGCGTTCAGGCAACGAGTAGCTCGCCTGGCAGTGTTTGTCCGCCCATTTGATCGTCAGCGTAGCGCTCTGCTCCTGAACCAGCGCCAGGGCTTTGCCGGAAGGGTCGGCGATGGCGATTTGTTTGCCGGACGCATCTTCGAGCACGGCACCAAACGGCAAACGTTTGTGTTGTGCATCAAACAGTTCGAACTGCACCCGTCGACCGGTCTGTGACAAGTAGCGCAGTAGTACGGCGGCGCCCCGTCGTGGCACGACTTGTTGAGTGGCGTTTTCGATATCTACATCGGCACCCAGGTCGCGCGTGTCGAGGCTGATCCAGTTGACCCGGTAAGGCTGGGTGTTGGGAATCACGGCAAAACCGTTGCTGCCGGTTTCGGTGCCGCTGTAACTGCCAATCTTGACTCCGGCGGGTACGCCCGGTACTTCGGCCAGAGCAAAGGTTTCACCGAGGGTTTGCCCCAGATTGATGCCGCCGGCGTGCGCCACCACCGAACCGGCGACGCTCAGGTTCTGCGAGGTGTAGCCGCGACCCTGACTGTAGCCGGCGTTGACGTCGACAAACGAAGTACGCGAACTGATGCTCGCCGAGCCCGAGTTGCCGCCAGTGCTGCTGTTACCGGCCTGCACGGAATAATAGGTGTCGCTGTTTTCCGATAGATAGCCGTTAACCCCCAACTGCGTGCTGTCGCTGGATTTCTGTCGATTGGTCGAGAGAAATGCTCGCGGTGCGCGAGGATTGGAACCGAGCGGGAATGACAGTGAAAGGTTCATCTGCGTGTCGTTGTTTGCCGGGCCGGATTGGCCGACGTCCTTGGTGTGGCTGATGCCGAAGTTATAGGACACGTCGCCCCAGTTGTTGCTGTACCCGGCAGAGAGACTTTGCGAACCACCACGCCCCCAGTAACGCTGATCCGTTGCGTTGAGGTACAAACTGCCAAATTGCTGATTACGTCCAAGGCTCTGGCTGACGGTCAGATCGGTGCGGGTCTTGGAGTTGCCTCGGCGTTGCAGCCCGGCGCTTTGATCCTCGACGTGCTCGCTCAGCGTGCGATAACCTTCGGTCGAGTAACGATAGGCGGCGAGGGTGAAGTTGGTGTCGGTACCGGTGAACGTCTTGGCATACAGCATCCGCAGGCTGTTACCGTTGGTGATTTGCCCCTGTGCTTCGCTGGACGAATGGGTCAGGTCAAAAGACACCGCACCAAACGCCGTATTACGACCCATGCCCAACGACATCGCCTTGAAATTTTCGGTCGCTTGCACCCCAAGAATGCCGGTCATGTTGCTGGTCATGCCATAAGCCAGGGTGCCGCTGACAAATTTCGGTTCAGCCAGTCCCTCGGTGTTGCTTTTGTATTGTCCCGCCGAGAGGCTGTAATTGACTTGTCCCTTGCGCACCATGATCGGCAGGCTGGAAAACGCCTGCCGTGTTTCATGGCGGGTACCATCGGCCTCGATGATCGTCACTTGCAAATCGCCGTTGGAGCCGCTCGGGTAGATGTCGCTGATTTCGAAAGGACCGGGCGGCACGTTGGTGCTATAGAGGACGTAGTCGTTCTGGCGGATCTCTACGGTGGCATTGCTTTGCGCCACGCCGCGAATGACCGGCGCGTAGCCGCGCTCACTGTCGGTGCGCATGCCTTCGTCGGAGCTTAACTTCAGCCCGCGATAGCGCACACTGTCGAACAACTGCGAGTCGGAAAAAATGTCGCCGGCGCTGAATTGGCCCTTCAATGCGGTGACGTCGTGTTGCACATAGCTGCGATTGCTGGTGAACGTGTTGCGCTGACCGGTACGGCTGCTGAAGTTCGATTCGTTACGCAGTCGCCACGCGCCAAGGTTGATGCCGTTGCGCAGACCGAGATTGTTCGAGATTGTCGTGGCGGAGTCAGAACTGTTGCGATTGCTGCTCAACTGGTAGTTGATGAATGCTGCCGATACGCCCGGGTCCCATAACGCAGGATCGACGTAGCCGCGCATGCCGCGTTGCATGGCGATTTGCGGCACGCTGATCGAAAGGCGCAGGCGCGCAGGGTCGTAGCTGACGGTGGCTTGATCAATCAAGGCCGGCAAGTCGTAGCAAGTGTCGGGCGCGTCAGGTTTGAGCTGGCCGGCTGCCTCCAGCGCGCTCATGTTGATACCCAGCTGCTGCAACATGTCCAGGGTCAGACAGGCCTCAACCCTGCCGGTTTGCGCAGAACGGCGAAAATCGATATCACGCCGGCCCACCAACACTTCGTTGCTGTAGACGTCCACGCGATAATTTCCGGGCAGCACGCTGTTGGCCGATAACAATAGATTCAGATCCACTGAAGCCCCGACACCTTGAAGGAACGATGTGTTGAATTGCGCGAGCTGATCCTGCGCCGATTCAGTACCGGTATCTTCGGCATTGGCCAGATTCGGCAGACTGACCAGCATGGCCAGATACAGCGCATTGAATCCCGAGTGTTTCGGGCAGCATCGTTTAATCAGCGAACCGCAGTCGCTGCGTGGGAATAAAGACATACCCAGCCCTATACAGCTACAGAGAACGAAGGCTTAATTCATATTGGAATCAAGAGAAGGCGCGAGTTGTTCAGTGCAGGTGCTATTGCAGCGCTTTGGCATTGATCGCAGTGTTGCCTGACAAAGTTGCGCTGTAACGATCTTGCGCGCCGTAATCGTTAATGCTTGAGAAGTTCAGGCTGGAGTAACTCGAACTGTGATGCTCTTTAAGTGTGATTGTCTTGTTTTGACCCGGTGCAATCATCATCGAATCGATGGCTTTCTCGGTTTTAGCGCCTGCACTTAAAGACACATCCGAAAGCGAAACATGATAAAGCGTCGGATTGGTTATTTTTAACGTGGCCTGTGCGCCTTGTTCGCCGAGCTGCCATAACAATTGCGTCGGCGCGAGGTAGGCCTTGCCTTGCAGTCCGGCAGGGCGAAAAAACACCTTGATGCGTTGACGCACTGCCAGTTGCAGGGTGTTTTGGGTTTTCGCCGCCTGCGGGATTTCCTGGACGTTGAGCCAGACCACAGACTCTTTGTCAGCAGGCATTCCCGTGCCTTCGTAAATCACTCGGAGCAATTGCTGCTCTTTTCCGAGGATCCGCGCCAGCGGCGGTGTCACGGCAAACGGAACTGAAGTGGCGCCAGGCGCGTCGGTGTCGATCCATGACTGGATCAACAAGTCGTCGCCATTGTTACGAACCTTGATGCTGACTTCCTTGTGTTCACCATCGAACACGAGACGGGTCGCACTCAGCGAAATACCGGCGCTGGCCTGGCTTGCGATCAGCGCGCAATGCAGGCCTGCACACAGGGAAAGGAGGTGTCGATTAAACATGGAAAAGGTGCCTGAAATTGAAGAATGGCGGGACGCAGGCGTCCCGCACAATGTCAGTGGCGACGGCGGTTTACTCGTATTGCAAGGTGAACGGCAGGGTGGCGTCACCGCGACCGGCGACTGCGGTTTTCGGGTCGGCAGTGGTCACGTAAGCAGCGGAGAACTTCAGGGTCGTGCTGCCGTCCTGCAAGGTATTTTCAATTTTGGCAGCGGCCGGCGAGCTCAGGTCGATTTGGTCGCCGTTGGCGTCAAGCAGGGCGATACCGATGTTTTTCGCAGCGCCCACGCCGTCAGTCAATTTCAGTACTTTGGTACCGGTGACGATGCCCGAGCCCGCGCCTTTGGTCGGTTCGAAGAGCATCGACACTTTGGTGCCGGCGTTGCAGTTGATCTTCATGTCGAAGTTTTCCGCACTGAGTTTGCCGCTGCCCTTTGGCGCGGCGGCGGTCCCCATGTCTTTAATGGACACTTCACCCATCGGTACGGAAATGGTTTTATTCAGACCGGCATCTTCGATAGAGCAAGCGTCATTATTAATAATGCCGGTGAAGTTGATGGTGCCGCTGCCCGCTTTAGTCGGGGTGACTGGATCGGCTGCAAACGATTGGCCCGCAACCGAAAGCATTGAAAGTGTCAGCAGTGTCAGCGAAAGATTTTTCATGTCGTTATCCATTAGATCGTGATTAAGTTGTGTTGGAGAACACGATCCAGAATATAGGTCTGAGCATAATGTTCAGACCATCAGACGATTCCTATAGGGCGGGGGTTATGAGTGACGGTGAGTCGGATAATGAAAGGTCATTGAAAGACTTTATTCTCCAGGCAATAGGTCAACAGGTCCTGATCACTAGCGACTTCAAGTTTACGCATTGCCGAGATTTTTTGCGTGCTGATGGTTTTGGCACTTCTGGACTGGCTTCGGGCAATCATGGTGACGCTTTGACCGGCGACAAACATGCGCAGGATCTCGAACTCCTTGGGCGAAAGCAGCGCCAGTCGTTCGTTCAGGGCAACGTTAGGTTCCATGACACTGACCGGATCGGGTTTGGCACTCTTGAACGTGCGCCCTTTCGCAATAGCGGTGAGCGCCTGTTGAATATCGTCCTGCAGCTGGCTTTTCTGGATCACGCCCACTACGCCCAGCTCATGCAGGCGGGTCAGAATCAATGGGCTGGAGATCATGGTCAGCACGAGAATCTTTACATGGGCAAAATGCCGGCTCAGGTACTCCACCAGTTTGAGGCCATCACCGTAGGGCGAGTCAGCAGGCATATTGAAGTCGGTGATGACCAGGTCGACGGGCTGGCTTTGCAACAATGTGATCAACCCGACGGAGTCATTCGCTTCGCCGACCACGCGAAAGCGCTCGTCGCGTTCTATCAGCTCACGTACACCCAATAAAACGATGGGGTGGTCATCGGCGATCACGACGTTGAGTGTTGCCATGTTCGGCTATCCCTAATGTGTTGTTGAATTCTGTCCGGGTTACGCCAGAGCATCGAGCATTACGGCCAGTCGCTCCAGCAGGGTCCTGGTCTCCAATGCCAGAGCAGGTGTGATAACGCGACCTTGAAGCTTGCTCTCCAGGTCAACACACGCGCCCGCCAGGCGGGTTGCCTGCACCGCACCGAGGGCTCCAGCCAGACTGTGCAGGTGCTCGGAAAGCGCGCGGGCATCGTCGCTGTGCAGCAGGGCGCTGATCTTCTCGATATCCTGTCGCAGGGTGGTGAAGAACAGCGCTCGCATTTTTGGCGACAGCTGCGGCTGATCCAGTGGTTCCGGCATTTCAACGGCCGGCAGCGCATTCTCGGTTGCCGACGGCTCGGCCGTTTTACAATGCTTGAGCAGTTGCGTTCGCAGCGTGGGCAGGTTCAGCGGCTTTACCAGCCAGGCGTTCATACCCGCCGCCGCGCAACGCTCACCCTCATCCCGCAGGGCATTGGCCGTGACACCGATAACCGGCAAATCGCTATCGCTTCTGCGCAACGCCTTTGTGAGTTCATAGCCGTTCATGACAGGCATGTTGACGTCGGTGAGCACCAGGTCGAACACCCCCGGCAGCCATTGATGCAGCGCCTGTTCGCCATCGGCGGCGGCGACCACTGAACAGCCCAGCGCTTCCAGTTGCTCCTTGATGATTGCCCGATTGATCGGGTTGTCTTCGGCAATCAGGATATTCAGATCAAGGCGTCGCACGGGGTTCTTGGCCACTGGGCGACTCTGCGGATCGGCGCCTTTTTGGGCAAAGTGGACAGCCCACGCCACCGCACGAATATCAAACGCATCTACCGTCCAGCCTGCAGCGCTGAACTCTGGCGGATTGGGGCCCGCCGCCGTGGCAATGACGCGCGCCCCCTGCCAGGGGGATTCGTCGACTGACGGCAGTATGTCCAGCAGCAGCGACGAAGGGGCGGGCAGATGCCTGTTTTCCGGATTGATGATCTGCGTGTGCTGGCCCAGTCGATTGAGCCAGCAGCTGAAATGCTGCGCCAGCTCCGGAGCTGGTGCCTGCACGTAAAGCGTTGGCGTGTGAGTGTCGAATACAGGGCAATCGCGTAGTTCGCCAGCCACCCGATCAAGCTCCAGTTGCAAAGAAAAGCTGCTGCCGAGCCCGGGTTCGCTGACCACTTTCAGCTGGCCATCCATCAGTTCACTCAACCACCAGCAAATCGCCAGCCCAAGGCCTGCCCCGGCTTCGCTGGACGCGTCGCGCACCTGATAAAAGGGCTCGAACAATTGAGCTTGCTGGGCGTGTGAAATGCCGATTCCGGAGTCGCTGACTTGCCATTGCAAGCTGACGCTTTCGGTAGCGTCCTGCAGTACTCTGGCTCGCAGCACCACGCGCCCGTTGTCGGTGAACTTGATTGCATTGCTCAACAGATTATTGAGTATCTGGCGAATGCGCAGGGGGTCGCCGCGCACCCGGTCTGGTAGATCCGGGTCAATGCAGGCGTAAAGCTGCAAGCCTTTGGCCTGAGCAAAAGCACTATAGGCCCGCAGCGAATCCTCGGTCAGCTCCAGCGGACAGAAATCCTGGGGTTCGATAGTCATTTGCCCGGATTCGATTTTCGATACGTCCAGCACGTCACTGATCAACTGAAATAACGTCGTGGATGAGCGCTGGATCGTGCGCAAGTAGGCCTGCTGTCGAGGCCCGAGCTCGGTCAGCCCCAGCAACTCAAGCGTACCGAGGACACCGTACAGCGGGGTGCGGATTTCGTGGCTCATGGTCGCCAGAAAGCGGGTTTTTGCTTCATTCGCGGAGTCGGCGGCGAGCAGGGCGTTTTCCAGTGCGGCGGCATCGTCGATATGCCGGGTCACATCGTGGAATGCGCAAATCCAGACGTCCTCGCTGTGGTAACGCGCTTCAACAAAGCCGACCTGGTAATGTCGCCCTTCAATCTCGAGTTCGGTCTGGCCCATGTCGGTCAGCGATTGCTTGCCATTGAGTGCCGCAATCAGGCGCTCACTTTGCTGCCAGTCCTGCATACAGCGATTTTCCAAAAGGATCTGGTGGTCACTACGGCGCACTACGCACAGACCTGTCGGCGCGGTGTCGATGATTGCGCGGCTGAAAGCTTCGCTCTCTGCAATGTCCTGGTGTGCCCGATGCGCGGGTATGACTACCCGTGTTTTGTACCATCGATTGAATGCCCAGCCGCCACCGACGCTGACGAGTATCAGCGTCAGAAGTCCCAGAAGCGGCCACCAGGCATAGTCGATAAAGCTCATGAAGCCGACCACATAGATCGCTGTCCATGGGTGCGGCCCGGCACTCGATATCTTGAACACGAGGCCGTCAAGTCGAACGTTGAGTCCTTCACGCAAGCCTTGATCGAGTGGGCCGGCGCCAATCAACCGGGCGCCATTGGGGGCCGTCAGGCTAAAGCTGTCGTAGATCGACCACTTCATGATTCGCTCGATATTGTTGATCTGGGACAGATTCAACAACGACGCCACGACGACCCAGGAACTGGCGCCTTTTATTTTCAGCTGGCTCGACGGCATGTTGACATTGATGTACGCCAACACGGTGCCGGGGCCGGCATTTTCGGTTCGGTTGTCGTAGGGTATCCAGTGAACCTGACTGTCCAGCGGCTGAGGGTTGGTGTCATGCAACTTTTGCAGCACTTGCTTCATGACGTGAGCGAAGGTTCCGCCCTGTATTTGTCCGGCGCCGCGCAATTGTCCTGCAGCCGGCACGGCAATATCGAAGTTGTCGGGGACGTTGAACAGAAACACTTGCGGTGACTGATAGTGCGACGCGGACCAGAAAGCGCTGTAGTAACCGGCCAGGTGAGCGCCCAAAGCGAAGACCCTGTCACGGTTTTGATTGTCGATGGCCGCCGGATTGATTTTTACGCTGAACGGCAGGGAAAAGGACAGCTCCTGGGCCTTGTAGATTTCCGCTCCTTCGTCGGGCAGAGGCGTTTGCCTGGCTATGCGAACGGTAGCGTTCAGCGGCGCGCCCTTGTCGGCTTCCTGAGCGATCGCACTGAGGAATACATGTTGCTCACCGATATTCTCCATCAGCCGCACGAAGTGAAATTGAACGGTATCACGCTGCTCCTCGATCATGCGGTAGAGGCCCCATCCGCTGAGACCGATCAGCAGCGAGGCGAGGCCGGATAAAACCACCAGACCGGCGTTGATGCGCATTGAACTGCTGGCCAGTTTCTCCAGATGAGCGTTCGGATGAGTCATTGAGCAAACCTGTAGAAAATGCCGCGAACGCGTGGGACGCCGCTATTTCGGAAGATAAAACGGCGATCAATCCTTCAAAGCGGGCCCGTCGAGCGTCAGCAACTGCTGAAAATCCTGTGACGAGACGGCCTGGGAAATGATGAAGCCCTGGACCTGAGTGCAGTTGATTTTACGCAACACCGCCAGTTCTTGCGCGGTCTCGACGCCCTCGGCCACGACGGTCAGGCCCAGTTGCCGCCCGAGGGCGACAATGCTGGTCAATGCCTGGGCCAGTTCTTCATTGTCATTGCAGCCTTGCACCAGCGCCCGATCAATTTTCAATTCGGTAAAGGGTGTCGAAACCAGGTTCATGTAGGAGCTGTAACCTTGCCCAAAATCATCTTGTGAAAGGCCGAAACCTTTCATGCGTAATCGGCACGCACCGGCGTAAAAATTGCTGATGTCCTCGGGCATCGAACACTCCATCAATTCGAAGCAGATCATCGCCGGCGTACCATGGCGTTCAAGGACAAAGGCCAGAATCCGGTCGGCGAGGTCGAGGCTGTTGAGCAAATGGGTGGGCAGATTGATCGACACCGGGATCGCGTAACCCTGATCGTGCCATTGCGCCTGAGCCTTGAGCGCCTGCTCGAGAATCAGCCACAACAAGCGCTCTTCGAGATTGAACGCCTTGAACGCCGGCAGAAACAGCCCCGGTAACAAGACACCGTGCTCGGGGTGCAACCAGCGCACCAGAGCCTCGGCGGCGACGATACGCCCGTTGGCCAGCGACTTCTTCGGCTGGAACCACGCCTGCAGTTCTCCATTGTCCAGCGCTTCAAGCAGAGCCAGATGATCAATCTGCGGGTCGTGCAGGGGCAGGGTGGCCTGACGCAAACTGCCCAATTGATCGGTCAGGTTACGCAACGCCGCGGTTTTCACCGGTTTGGAAATCAACCCGATGACTTTGACGCCCAGATTACGCGCAGCCAGGCTGGCGCTGGTCAGCATGCGTCGCGAAGCGGCACTCATGATCGCCAGTGCCGGACGCGAACCTGATGCGGCCAGACCCTGAATGAACTGTACGCCGTCCATGCCGGGCATCAGCAGATCGGTCAATACCAGATCGAAGTCCTGCCGTTTCAGGCAGTCCAGCGCCGCGCTGCCTTCTTCAGCAAATTGCAGATGAAACTGGCCGAGCTCATTGAACAGGTTTTGCAGGTACAGCTGCTGGAACGGATGGTCTTCAACGACCAGGATACTAATCGGTTTCATGGAGTGTTCTTTCATAGGGCGCCAACTGATTATGCAGGGCCTGTAGCGTGAACGGTTTGACCAGACAGTCGTTCATCCCGGCAGCCAGGCACAGCGCTTCTTCTCCGCGCATGGCGTTGGCGGTCGCGCCGATGATCGGCACGGTGCAACCGAGGCGACGTAGCTCGCGGGCCAGTTCGTAACCGTTTTTCTGCGGCATGTTGACGTCACTGAGGATCACGTCGAAGTGTCCCTTGCGCCACAGCAGCAGGGCTTCCTCACCGTCGCTGGCCAACTCGGCGGTACAACCCAGCTCCAGCAACTGGTCATGCAGGATCAACTGATTGATGACGTTGTCCTCAGCGACCAGTACATGCAAATGCAGGGTTTTCAGTTGTCGCGAGGGAGCCGGGATTTCGGGTTTGCTCGCCGATAACCCTTGGGCGCGACTGACGGCTTGATGAATGGCGCGCAGATGATTGACGTTGACCACCCAACCGTCAGCGCTCCATTGGGGTTCGTTGTAACCGTCGCCTGTGGCGATCACCCGCTGGCCTTTCCACTCGTCGTCCATAAATTGCTCGAACGAGCCGGGGTGCAACTCCAGAAGCACATTGTCCGGGGTTGAGGCAGCCCGTGAGGGCCGACCGAGCTGAGGTCGGGCGCCCCAGCGACGCAGCCAGCCGTTCAAGGCTTCGGCCAGTTCACGAATGGGCGACACCACGAAGACTACCGTCGGCAAAAGGGGCGCGCAGTCGGGCTGCAAGCCTTGCATTGACGGTTGCTCGAGTGACAGCGTCAGGGAAAAACTGCTGCCGAGTCCGGGCTCACTGACCACGCGGATGTTGCCATTCATCAAATGTGTCAGGCGCTGGCAGATCGGCAGCCCTAATCCGGTGCCCGCAGTCACGTTGGTGTGCCCGCGGCTCTGATAGAACGGCTCGAAGATCCGAGTCTGGTCCTCTTCAGTGATGCCTTGCCCAGTGTCCGACACTTGCCAGAACAGGCTCACCCGCTCAGCGTCGCGTCCCAGCAGTTTTACCCGCAGAACAATACGTCCGGTGTCGGTGAATTTGACGGCATTGTTCAGCAGGTTGTAGAGAATCTGGCGGATTCTCGAGATATCACCGATCACTCGCTCCGGCAATTTCGGATCAATCACCGCGTACAAGTCCAGATTCTTGCCATGAGCGGCAGCGGCGTAGCCTTGAATCACTTCATGGATCAGTTCATGTATGCAGAACTCACTGAGTTCGAGCGCCAGTTGCCCGGCTTCGATCTTGGACACGTCTAGCACATCGCAGATCAATTGCAGCAGAGTCGCCGATGAGCCTTCGATGTTTCGCAGGTAGTCGGTTTGCTGCGCGTCCAACTGGGTTCGCGCCAGTAGCTCCAGCGTGCCCAGCACCCCGTATAACGGTGTGCGGATTTCGTGACTCATGGTCGCGAGAAACAGTGTTTTTGCCTCGTTGGCGGCATCGGCCAGTTGCCGCGCCTGCTCCAGCGCTTCTTCGATTTGCGTGCGCGCACTGATGTCGCTGAAGGCACAGAGCAAGACGTCTTCGCCCTTGTAACGGGTGGGTGCACAGCTCAGGTAAAGATGGCGTCCGTCTGCGGTTTCAAAGTAATCGGTTATTTGCGGATCCTGCGCATCGAACGCCTGGTAGATCCAGCGCGGACTCAACTTCTCCCGCTCGCCACTCTGGCCAAGCCACTGTTGCGACAGGGTGTTTTCCAACACCACCTGGCCGTTGGTACGACGCAACACGCACAGGGCGACCGGGGCTGTCTGAATCACGTCACTGCTGAACAACTCGCTTTCCACCAATGCCTGGATGCGGCTGATGGTGGGCGCGATAAAGCGGTGTTCCAGGCGGCGGATCAATATCCACACCAGGCTGATGCTGAACAGGCAAAACAGCAAGGCGCCAGCCAGGCGCGGCCACAGGGCAATGAGGACTTCACGCAGGTCGATGGAGTAAACCAACTGCCAGTCCGAGGACTTCAGTTGTTTGCGCATGACCAGATGATCAGGCAACCAGCCTTCACCGACGAAGCCGAAGAAGTTCTGCCGCTGGATCTGCAGCAGGTTTTGACTGAGTTGCGCAGGCTGGCTATTGCTGAAGATCAGCATGCCCTCGGAGTTGAACATCATGAATTGCCCCGCACTTTGATCGTCCAGTGCGTGCGAGACTTCGCGGCCGTCCATTTCCAGGCCTAGCCAGCCTGAGTCCACGTCCCGCGCATCAAGGCGCAGGAATATGTAGAGCTGCGAATGACTGGCCGATTGATTGGTAAGCCACAGCTCCCCCAGCGTGGCATTGTTGTCGCGTTTGAGTGCTTGTAGACGATCAAGCATCGACAGGGGGAAATCCGTGATTACAGGAGTGGCCGTGTAAAGTCTTTTGACTTGAATGTCATTGCCACTGCTGACGTAGAGCACATTGACCTGCTTGCTGGCCAGATATTGTTTGTTGCGTTCCGTCAGCCAGATGCTCCATTGCTTACCGGGCGTCGTGCCCAGCAGCAAGTGCACCTCCTCGGGCGAAACCTGCGGTTTGACCCCCTGCGCCATGCGGATGGCCGACAGGCTCAGGCTTTCAAGCAAGGCCTGGCGGGTGGTGAAAAAGGTGTGTGCTTCGGCAATGGCACTGCTCATGTGGCTGCGTCGGCGCGAAACTTCTGCGTTGAAGGTCAGCAGCAGAAAACTGTAGACGCCACTCAGGATGCCTACGAGCAAGACCATGCCAAAAATTCTCAGCAGACGGCGCGCCGCATTGGGCGTGGAGAGCAGGGGATTGATCTGGTGAAGGTAGTTCTTCAGTTTCATCCCGCCACCGTAACGGCACCCTGGCAGAGCTCACATCAGACGATTCTTAAAGTACGACCCGGCTATTCGTAAGTGATCGTATAGGTGGCGCTACTGTCGGCCGTACCCGACTTTAAGGTTTCGGTGCTGCGGTAGAAACGTGCCTTGAGCGGGATGGTGAAGGTGCCGGTCGCGCTTTGCGTGCCCACGTCCAGTGCCTTGTCGTAGATGACCGGCGCGTCGTTCGAAAGGAGCTGGATTTTTACCCCTTGTGCAGTATCGGTGGAGGTGGCGTTCGCGAGGTTGAGCAAACCTTTGACGTTATCGTAAATGCCGGCGCTGCCTGCGCTAAGAGTCAGTTTGACTTTGGTGCCCACGTCGCAGCTCAGCGGTATGGAAAATGCCTGCTCAGCGGCGGTCATGCCCGCGCTCGCCAGTTGCTTCATGCCGATTTCACCGAGCGCCACCTTGATTTCCGCGTTGTCGACGAAGCAGCCCAATGTGCTGACCGTGTATGTAGAGGCGCGCACTCGCGCCTCTGGAAACACCCACGCGGTGTTGTCGTTTTTCAGGGCAAAACTGGCCACCTGCTGGTGGGTCGTCTGCTTGCCCGGAGTGATCGTGCCGATCTTGTAGAACACCAGTTGCACGGCGCCTTGTATGGGTTGCTTTGGAAAGATGCCGTTGGTTGCCTGACACAATCGCTGCACGTTCACCCCTCCGATATCACTGGTGCCGGTGACTGGCTTTAAACCCTTGCAGGTGCCGACCGATTCGCCGTACACCGCATAACCAATCCCGCTGTCAGCGCCGCCAAGCTTATAGATGTTCATGCCATCGATTTGCGAAGAGGCGAGGCCGAAGCCCTTCACGTAGAAACCTTGGTGCGTGAAGCCTTTGGTGCAATTGAACGCGTCAATTGGCGCGCTCATGACGGAAGTGCCGATTTGGGCGCCAATGGGCGTGTCGTGCCGCACGGTCATGTCTGGAATGTTGAGCACTGTTTCCGTGGTGACGGTGGTACAGCTCGGATCGGCGCCAACGGCAGTGGCTGAATAAAAGACCGTCAAGGCAAACATGACGGTCGAAAGTCGTTCATCTAGCTTCATGGGCATTCTGAATGGCAACAAAAAGTAGCCAGGAGAGTGCTGGCTACAGCGACGGCAGACCATCAGATGATTCCTAGAGTGAATCGCTGTTCACTGTCAGCATTCCGTCCTCGTGATTGATCTCGTAATACTTTGAAACATTCACCCGCGACCAGCGGTCAACAGCACACCTCCCTCGCAAGAAGCGTCCATGAAAACCCCACGCCCCTCCGCACGTCTGGAACCCCTCTCGCAACTGCGCAATCTGAAAATGGCCCGTTCCGCGCACGCTTATGTGCGCGGCAGCACGGTGCAGTTTTACGAGTGGCTGCACAGTCAACCGGGGCGCCACTTGCCGCAGGGGCCGGCGGTGTGGATCTGTGGTGATTGTCATGCCGGCAATCTGGGGCCGACCGGGGATTTGAAAGGGCAGACCGACATTCATATCCGCGACCTCGACCAAACCGTGATCGGCAACCCGGCGCATGATCTGGTGCGCCTGGCCTTGTCGCTGGCCACCGCCGCGCGCGGTTCGGATCTGCCCGGCGTGGCCACTGCGCGCATGCTGGAAGAGATGATGCAGGGGTACGAGCAGGCTTTCGAAGGCGACGTCGATAAAGAGCCGCCACGTCCCGCGCAAGTCAAAGCCGGGATGCGCAGCGCGGTGCGCCGCACCTGGAAGCATCTGGCCCAGGAGCGCATCGAGAGCACCAAACCGACCATTCCGCTGGGCAAGCATTTCTGGTCACTGTCCCGGGAAGAGCGCAGCGCGCTGAAAGACCTGTGCGCCACGCCTGATCTGCATACGTTGGTGACGTCGCTCAAGGGCCGCTCGAAAGATGACCGGGTGAAAATGCTCGATTCGGCCTATTGGGTCAAAGGCTGCAGTTCGCTGGGGCTCATGCGTTATGCGGTGTTGCTCGGAGTGGGCGAGGGCGATGACGAGGAATATTGCCTGCTCGATATCAAGGAAGCGGTCGCCGCCGCCGCGCCTCGGGTGGCGCGAGCGAAGATGCCCAGAGACAACGGCAAACGCGTGGTCGCCGGTGCCCGCGCGCTCTCGCCGGGCCTGGGTAACCGGATGATTGCGACGCGGCTGTTGGACCATGGTTTCTTTATCCGCGAACTGCTCCCGCAGGACATGAAACTGGAGCTGGACCAGTTGAGCCAGACCGACGCGATGCTGGCCGCCGGCTATCTGGCCCGCATCGTCGGGCTGGCGCATGCGCGGCAGATGGACCTGAGCACGCGGGCGGCGTGGATGCGCGACTTGCAGGCGTGTCGTTCGAAGACCCTGGATGCGCCGTCGTGGCTGTGGTCGAGCGTGGTGCAGTTGGTCGGCAGCCATGAAAAAGGCTATCTGGAGCATTGCCGGCGCTATGCGCTGGAGCATTGAATTGGTGTGAATGCAGCACTCGCCGTTGCCGATATGAAATTTGTTCTGTAGATTTTCATGAAATTACACGAACAGAATTTCACGAGACGGCCAATGTTTCAGCAATTTCAGCGCCACGGCGAAAAATGTCCGGGCCGCCAGCCATGAACAAGCAGGAAGAAATCGCGGCGCTGGCGATCCTCATTCAGGACCTGCGCAAGCACAAGAAAGTCACCCTCAAGGAACTGGCCGACCGGATCGGCCGTTCTGTGGGTTTTCTTTCGCAGGTCGAACGCGGCCTGTCACGCCCAACCGTGGCGGATCTCACCGCCATCAGCGAAACCCTCGGCGTGCCGACCACCTATTTCTATAGCCTGCCCAAACCCCGACAGGTGCCGTGGGTCACCCGCCCGGACGAGCGCCGCACCCTGCATTTCGCCAACGGCATTACCGACATTCTGGTGTCGCCGCAGATGCGCGCGGGGTTTTCCATGCTCGAAAGTCTGCTGGAACCGGGCGCAAGCAGTGGCGAGCGGCAGATCAGCGACAGCTCGGAGCAGGGCGGTTACGTGCTCGAAGGCGAACTGACCTTGTGGCTGGGCACCGACGACGAGCCCGTGACCTTGAAGGCCGGCGACAGTTTTCAATTCGACAGTCACACCCGTTGCCGCTACGGCAACCTCACCCGGCAGCTCACCCGCGTGCTCTGGGTCTACACCTGATAACAACAAAAGGATCACCGACGATGGACGCTGTCTGCTCTGACCTGCTCGCCGAAGTGCGGGCGTTTCGCCAACGCTACCCCGAGGTGCGTTATGTCGATCTGATTTCGCTGGACATTCCCGGGCATTTCTACGGCAAGCGCTATCCGGTGGAGATGCTGGAAAAAGTCGCGGCGGGCAGTGCGCTGAAACTGCCGCAGAACTGTGTGCTGCTGGGCGTGCAGGGCGGTCTGTTCAAGATTGGCGATTACTGTTTCAACGATGGCGACCCGGACGCCGTGCGCCGCCTCGTCCCGGGCACACTCAAGCCGGTGAGCTGGGAGGCGCAGCCGCTGGGGCAGATGCTGATCACCTCCGACGGCACCGCCAAACCCATCGAATTCGAACCCCGCGAAGTGTTGGCAAAGGTGCTCAAGCGCCTGGCCGGCAAAGGCATGCATCCGGTGGTGGCGTTCGAGCTGGAGTTCTACCTGTTCGACAAAAAGCTGCGCGACGGTCTGCCGCAATTTCCTCGCGATGAGTTGAGCGACGACGCTGACGATCAGCCGAACATGCACATCGAGCGTCTGTCGCGGTTCGCCCCGGTGCTGGATGACATGGTCGAAACTGCGCGCAGCCAAGGCATCGACGCCACGGTGATCACCGCCGAGCTGGGACCGGGGCAGTTCGAGATCAACTTCGGCCATCTCGACGACGGCTTGCGTGCCGCCGACTGGGCGGCGCTGTTCTGCCGCAGCACGCGCGGTGTGGCGCTCAAGCACGGTTACCGCGCCAGTTTCATGGCCAAGCCCTACGTCGCGTATCCGGGCAGCGGCATGCATGTGCACGTCAGCCTGTATGACGCCGCCGGCAACAATCTGCTGGCGCCGAATCATCACCAGCCGTTGCGTCACGCGGTGGCCGGCTGCCTGGAGTTGCTGCCGCACAGCATGGCGATCTTCGCCCCGAACCAGAACGCCATGCGCCGCTTGAGCGGCACGGTCAACACCGCGACCAAGGCCAGTTGGGGTTACGAGGACCGCGATGCCTGCCTGCGCATCCCTGAATCGGACACAAAAAACCTGCGCATCGAATATCGCCTGGCCGGCGCCGATGCCAACCCGTATCTGGTGCTGGCGGCGATTCTGGTGGGTCTGGAGCACGGCCTGGAAACCGCTAAAGAGCCGATCCCTCCACTGAATGACGACCGCAACAGCGGCATTGCCTTCCCCACGGAAATCCTCGACGCGGTGCGCGCCCTGCAACATCAGCCGCAATTGCGCGCAGGGCTGGGGGCCGAGTTTGTCGACGTGTATTGCGAGAACAAACGCCAGGATCATCTGGCGTTCATGCAGGAGATCAGTGCGCGGGAGTACCGTTGGTATCTTTAAGCGCTGGTATCTTTAACGCTGGGTGCGCAGCGGGTGAACGCGGGCTGAGCCCTGACGGGTGGGTTCAACTTGCACACCCCGCGAATCCTGCAACAACTGCGCGAACGCGGCCTTGTCGATCGGCCGGCTCATGAAATAGCCCTGCACCTCGTTGCATTGATCCTTGCCGAGAATCTCCAGTTGCTCCTCGGTTTCCACGCCTTCCGCCGTCACCGTCAGGCCCATGGCCTTGCCCAGTCCGATGATCGCCTGGACCACCGCGCGATCATTGGCGACATGGCTGATCGAGGCGATGAAACGCTTGTCGATCTTGATGCCGTCGAACGGATAGGCGCGCAGGTAACCGAGGGACGAATAACCGGTGCCGAAGTCGTCCATGTTCAGGCGCACCCCGAGTTGCTTGAGGGCGTTCATCGTGGCGAGTGCGCCGTCGGTATCCACCAGCATCACGTTTTCGGTGATTTCCAGTTCCAGGCGACTGGCTGGCAAACGGCTCTGCACCAAGGCTTCGCGCACATCCTCAACGACATCGCTGAGGGCGAACTGCGCCGGCGACAGATTGACCGACAGCAGGATGTCCGCCGGCCAGCTCAGCGCGGTTTCACAGGCTTCGTGCAATACCCAGCGCCCCAGTGGCACGATCAGGTCGGTCTGTTCCGCCAGACCGATGAACAGATCCGGCCCGAGCAGGCCCTTGGTTGGATGCTGCCAGCGCACCAGGGCTTCGACCGAGACGATCTGCTTGCCGTCGACCGTGTAGCGTGGTTGGTAGTGCAGGATGAATTCGTCGTTCTGCAGCGCCGCGTGCAAATCGCTCTCCATCTGCCGCCGCGTCTGGATTTGATCGCTCATGTGCACTTCGAAATAGCACCAGGTGTTCTTGCCCTCGGACTTGGCCTGGTACAGCGCAATGTCGGCGCAGCGGATGAGCTCGCTGGGCACGAAGCCGTGGCGGCGGCTGACGGCGATGCCGATGCTCGCGCCGACGTGCAGCGGATGCTGTTCGAAGGTCAGCGGCTGATGCAGGCTCTCGACCAGCCGCGTGCAGAAGCGGTCGACCTCGTGCCGGCTGTCCATGCCATTGAGCACCACCACGAACTCGTCGCCGCCCAGCCGCGCGACGATGTCGTGCTCGCGGGTGCATTCGCGCAGGCGAGTGGCGACTTCCTGCAGCACCGCATCGCCAGCCGGATGGCCGAGGGAGTCGTTGATCGGTTTGAAGTTGTCCAGGTCGATCATCAGCAGCGACAGCGGTGGCGCCTGTTCCTTGAGCTGCAGCGCGTCATCCAGATAGCGCGCCAACTGATTGCGATTGGGCAGGCCGGTGAGGGCATCGTGCATCGACAGGTGCTGGATCTGCGCGTGGGCGGCGACTTCGTCGGTGATGTCGCTGGCCGTGCCGCGATAGCCGCTGACCACCTGCCGGTCGAAGATCGGCCGCGCGGATAACCGGCAATGCCGTTGCCGCCCGGCGTGATCGCGGTAAGTGCAACGCAGGTCGCTGGCATTGCTGCCTTCGCTGAGTTTTTTCAGCCACAGATCCAGCGGCGTGGTATCGCACGACAGCAGTTGCCCGATGTCCTGGCCGAGCCACTGTGCTTGCGGGTAACCGGTGACTTCGCTGAAGCGCGCCGAGAGATAGGTGAGATTCAGTTGCCGGTCGATTTCCCAGATCCAGTCCGACGCCGCTTCGGCCACGGCGCGGAAACGTTCTTCACTCGCTTCCAGCGCATGGTTAGCCGCCTCCAGTGCCTGGTTCGAGGCCTGCAGCGTGCTGAAGCTCTGGTCGACATAACGCGAGGAACGCAATGCGTAACGCAGGAAGTACGCGGTCAACAGGGCCAGCACCACCAACACCACACCAAGAATCGGCAGCAATGACCACAACAGTTGCTGTCCCGGGCGCTCGAGGTCGGCCGTCAGGCTGTAACCGGTGCTGTCCAACGGCACCCGCGGTTGTTCCTTGGACAGTTGCTCATCCGGGACCAGCGTCAAGTTCTGCAAACCGTAGGCCACGCCCAGCGCCCGCAGTTTGGTGGGCGTCAGCTTGTCGACGAACACCAGCACCGAAGTCTGTTGCGGATCGCCGACCTCGCGTTGATCGTTGGGCAGAATGGCGGCGGCGGTGATCAGTGCCGGCCAGCCATCGAACAGCGAATAAGTGCTGATCGCCATGGTCAGGTCGGCCTGGTTTTGCACTTTATCGATCAGCGCTGACGCAGAAAGCGTGAGCAGGCGCGAAATGTCGCCGTCCACCTGCTGCCCTTGCACCACCGCGTACTTGGTGCGCTGGCGGTCAAGTACAAAAACTCCGTTGTAGCCGTCGGTGGTGAACAGGGTTTTGCCCATGTTCTGCTGCTCGTAGGCCCAGTCGGTATCGACATCGAGGTGCAGGTGCTCGTAGGCGGTGGTCCAGTCGGCGTAGCTGGTGATATAGCTTTTCGAGGCGGCGATGCGGTTTTCCAGGGCACGCGCGGTAAAGAACAGGGTTTCGTCGACATCCTCGCGGTCCAGCCGCGCGGCAATGCTGAGCAAGGTGCCGGTAGCGGCAAGCACACCCACGATGAATAACGTGGCGACGGCGAACACCAGGCGGCGGGTGATCGTGCTTTGCCGGGGTGGCACAGGGGCTGCGGGAGCGAAGACATCCATAAGTTCGTCCTTGATTCTCTACCTGAATCATCTGGAACACTGGTCTGTGCGCAATGTTCAATCTGTTGCTCGCAATTGCGCCGCGGCGGATTTCCCAAGCGTAGTGAATCCCGGAGGATTTTGCCTTGCGAGCGTGGCGGGCTGATTGGCTCGGCTCAGTGCGAGGACACGTAGGGCGAGGGCGTGGCGGGCTCGGGCAGGGCGTAGGTGGCTTTCATCCAGGCCACTTCGGCCAGCGGCGTGCGGCCGAAGAAGCGCTTGAACTCGCGACTGAATTGCGAAGCGCTTTCATAACCGACGTTGAACGCTGCGGTCGCCGCCGGCAGGCTGCCGCGCAGCATCAGCAATCGCGCCTGATGCAGGCGCGTAGCCTTGAGGTACTGCATCGGCGAGGAATCGGTGACGTTGCGAAAGTGCACGTGGAAATTCGGCACGCTCATTCCGGCTTCCTCGGCAAGGGATTCGACGTCGAGGCGCTGCGCATAACTGCTGTGAATCCGCCGGATCGCCCGGCTGACCTTGCCGAAATGCCCTTGTTGTTGCAGCGCCGCGCGCATCGAACCGCCCTGGGCGCCGGTGAGGATCCGGTAGTAGATCTCCCGCACCAGCGCCGGGCCGAGGATCCGTGCTTCGCCGGGATCGCTCATGGCTTCGAGAAAACGCAGGGTCGAGGCGCGCAGCGGATCATCCATGGGCGAGGCATACATGCCCCTGGGCGCAGCGTGGCTGGGGCCGAACACCTCGTCGACTTGCAGCATCACTTCACTGGCCAGCGGCAAATCGAGACGCATGTACACCGCCAGCATCGGTTCATCGGCGCTGGCCTCGGTTTCCATGGTGAACGGCACGGGCACCGACACCACCAGATAATGCTGCGCGTCGTAGACGTAGACGTCCTCGCCGAGATAACCGCGCTTGCGCCCCTGACACAGAATCACGATGCCCGGGTCATACAGCACCGGCGTGTTGCTCAGTGGCCGATTCGAGCGCAGGAAGCGCACATCCTCGAGCGCACTGAGGTTATAGCCCTCGACCGGCGCGAGCTGGCCGAGCAATTGCACCATGCGCGCGCTGTACGGGTCGGGTGGATTCATCAAAGTCGATCTCTTGGCCTGCGACTCAGCCATCGGTGGAACGGGTCAGCGCCTGCCATTGCTCGATCTCGTCGAGGCGTCGCTGCAGCGTGTCGCGCACCAGATTCAGCGCATCGCTGCCCAATAGCAAGTGCGCCGGCGGCGCCGGGCTGGCGATCAGTTGCAACATGGCCCGCGCGGCCTTGCGCGGATCGCCGAGCTGCTTGCCGTTTTTCTCCTCGCGGGCCTGGCGCACCGGGTCGAAGCTGGCGTCGTAATCGGCGATGCTGCGTGCCGTGCGCTGCATCGAACGCCCGGCCCAGTCGGTGCGAAACGAGCCCGGCGCGACGGCGGTGACAAACACGTTGAACGGCTGCAGTTCCTTGCTCAAGGTGTCGGAAAGGCCTTCCAGAGCAAATTTGCTCGAACAGTAATAAGCGATGCCGGGCATGGTGATGCTGCCGCCCATCGAGGTGATATTGAGAATGTGCCCGGCCCGCCGCTGACGGAAGAACGGCACGAAGGCCTTGATCATCGCTGCGGCGCCGAACAGGTTGACGTCGAACTGACGGCGCATCTGCGCCAGCGGCGACTCCTCGAAAATCCCTTCATGACCGTAACCGGCGTTATTGACCAGAACGTCCACCGGCCCGAACCTGGTCTCGACATCGGCGATCACGCTGTCGATGCGCTCGAAGTCGGTGACATCGAGCAACACGCCGTGCGCCCGATCCGTAGACAGCGCTTCGAAAGCTTTAAGATCGGCGTCGTTGCGCACGCTGCCGATCACCCGATGCCCGGCATTCAGCGCTTCCTGCGCGAGGGCGTTGCCGAAGCCACTGCTGACTCCGGTGATGAACAGGGTTTTGTTGCTGTGCATGGCATGCTCCGACGCTTGGGGGTGGGAGCACAGAGTAGGCAAAGGCGGGCGACGTACCTATGCCGATTGGTCTTGGAGGATTGCCTGATCCTATTGCGGCGAGTCGCTGCTTGCGTTCTGTGTCTTGGCGCGAAGGGCTCGGCGTTCACACCACATCATCAATGAGGATATGCGGCATCCCGCGGCTGCACTGCTCGATACGCGCCTTAACCTTGTATACCTCACGCAGCATGCGCTCGGTAATCACTTCGCTGCTCGGGCCGCTGCCCTGGGTGGTGCCGCCGGCGATCACCAGCACCTGATCGGCAAAACGCAGCGCCTGGTTGAGGTCGTGGATGGCGATGAACACGATGACTTCGCGACGCCGGGCCAGGCTGCGCATGAAGTCCAGCACCTGCACCTGCCGATGCATGTCGAGGGCGCTGGTCGGTTCGTCCATCAGCAGCACTTCCGGCTCGCGCACCAGTGTCTGTGCGATCGACACCAACTGTTGTTGCCCGCCGCTGAGTTCGCCAAGGTTGCGGAAGGACAGGTCGCTGATGCCCAGCGCGGCGAGAATCTCGTCGACCAGCTTCAGCTCGTCATCGTTGACCGCCCAGCCCGGCGACAGCTGCTTGCGGGCCAGCAACACCGACTCGTAGACGGTCAGGCGTGCGCTGGAGTTGAGTCCTTGCGGCATGTAGCTGATGCCGGCATGACCTTTCTGCGAATCCTGCAGGATCACTTGCCCGGGGCCGTCGATCAGCCCGGCCATGCGTTTGAACAGGGTCGACTTGCCCGCAGCGTTCGGCCCGACCACGGCCACCACCTGGCCGCCGAAAAACATCGCGGTGGAGACTTCGCGAATGATCTCGCGCTGGCCGTAACCCGCGCCGAGGTTGTCCAGTTGCAGCTTCACCATGAGTTTTTCTTCCCGCCCAGAATCAGAGAAATAAAGAACGGCACGCCGATCAGCGAGGTGACCACGCCGATCGGAAAGATCGCGCCGGGGATCAGGGTTTTGCTGACCACCGAGCTCGCCGACAGAATCAGCGCACCGGTCAGCAGCGAGGCGGGCAGGAAGAAGCGCTGGTCTTCACCGATCAGCATGCGCGCGATGTGCGGGCCGACCAGTCCGATGAAACCGATGGTGCCGACGAACGCCACGGGAAATGAGGCGAGCAGGCTGACCATGATCAGCGTCTGAAAGCGCAGGCGGCGCACGTTGATGCCGAAACTGGCGGCCTTGTCGTCGCCCAGGCGCAGGGCGGTCAAGGCCCATGCGCGTTTGGCGAAAATCGGCAGGGTGATCAGGATCACCACGCAGATCACGCCGAGTTTCGGCCAGGTGGCTTTGGTCAGGCTGCCCATGGTCCAGAACACCACAGCGGCCACGGCTTGCTCGGTGGCGAAGAATTGCACCAGCGCCAACAACGCGTTGAAGGTGAACACCAAGGCGATACCGAGCAGCACGATGGTCTCGGCAGTGACGCCGCGACGCATGCTCAGGAAGTGGATCAACAGCGCCGAGAGCATGGCCATGATGAACGCATTCAGCGGCACCATGAACTGCGCGGCCAGCGGGAACAGGGCGACGCCAAAGGCCAGCCCCAGCGCGGCGCCGAACCCGGCGGCAGCGGAAATACCCAGGGTGAACGGACTGGCCAGCGGGTTGTTGAGGATGGTCTGCATCTGCGCCCCGGCCAGCGACAACGCCGCGCCCACGGCCACCGCCATCAGCGCCACCGGCAGACGGATATCCCACATCACTACGCGCACCTGCGGCGAGGCGCTGTCCGGTGAAATCAGCGCACCAAGCACTTCGCTGAGGCTGTAACTCGCCGGCCCCAAGGCCAGATCGAGCAGCACACTGCACAACAACAGCAACACCAGTCCGGCGAGGATCAGGCGCTTGCGCAGCACCAGACGCCGATAGGCTTCGCGCTGGATAACCACCGCATCCGTCAACGAACTCATGGTTTGACCTCCGGCGCAGGCAGGCTGACAAAGTAGCCGGACTCATACGGCACCGGCAGAAAACGTTCATGCAGTTCGCGGAATGAGGCGTCCGGATCGAGATCGGCAAACAGGTCGGGGTGAAACCATTTCGCCAGTTGCTGGATCGCGACGAATTGATAGGGGCTGTTGTAGAACTGATGCCAGATGGCGTGAAACGCCTGGGTATCTTGCGCCTTGATCCCGGCGTAGGCCGGGCGTTGGGTGTACCAGGCGAGCTTTTTCCGCGCCTGCGCCATGTCCGCGCCGGGACCGACGCCGACCCAGTGGCCACCGGGGGCAAAGGCTTCCCAGTTGGCGCTGGTAACCACCACCTGGTCCGGGTTGGCGACGATCACTTGCTCCGGGTTCAACTGGCCGAAGGTGCTCGGAATGATGCCCTTGGCAATGTTTTTGCCGCCGGCCATCTCGACGAACAGGCCGAAGTTCTCGTTGCCGAAACTCAGGCAGCAATCATCGGTGTAGCCGCCGATGCGCTCGATGAACACGTTGGGGCGAGTCGGCTGTTGTTTGGCGATGACATCGGTGACGCGGTGGATCTGCTGATTGCGGAAATCGATAAACGCTTGCGCACGCTGCTCCTTGCCGAACAGCTGGCCGAACAGGCGCATGGTCGGCTCGGTGTTCTGCATCGGGTTGTTGCGAAAGTCGACGTAGACCACCGGAATCCCCAGCGCGTCGAGCTTTTCGATGTAGCGCGCGTCTTCGGTGGCGTGCTGCGCTTCGACGTTGAGGATGATCACGTCCGGGCGTTGCGAGATCGCCTGCTCAATGTCGAAGGTGCCGTCTTCAAAGCCGCCGAAGGTAGGGATTTTGGCGATGGCGGGGAATGTGCGCAGATACGCGTTGTAGGTGTCCGGGTCGGACTGGATCAGGTCCTTGCGCCAACCGACGATGCGTTCCAGTGGATTTTGCGTGTCCAGCGCGGCGACCAGATACAACTGGCGTCCTTCACCGAGAATCACCCGGCGCACCGGCAGGTGCACCTTGACCTTGCGCCCGAGCAGATCGGTGACCTCGGTGCGCGCCGGATCTGCCTCGGTGGTGTGCGCCATGCGCGGCAGCAGAGAAAGCAGCGCCAGCACGCCTGCCATCAGCAGCATCGCCAGCGTGGAGCTGCGTCGATCGAAAATCACCATGCTCAAAGCCTTTGCAAAGTCAGACCGGCCAACGGTTCAAAGCACCGGCCGGCTGAAGGTTTCAGAAATCGACAGTTGCCGAGAGTAATAACGTGCGCGGTGAACCCTGGGAGAACGCGCCGTAGGAGGCGACGCCCGACCAGTAGGCGTGATCGAAAACGTTCTGCACGGTGGCGCGAAACGTCGTCGGCCGCTCGTCGATGCGCGTGGTGTAGCGAGCGCCGACGTCGAAGCGCGTCCAGTCATCGAGCTTCTGCGTGTTGGCCTGGTTCACGTACTGGCTGCCGGTGTGGATCGCACCACCGGTGAGGGTCAGGCCTTCCAGCCATGAGGCATCCCATTCGGCCCACAGGTTGGCCTGCACTTCCGGGACACCCACCGGTTTGTTGCCACGGTTGGCCGCCACCGAAGTCTTGGTCAGTTGCGCATCGAGCAGGGTCACGCCACCGAGCAACCGCGTACCGGGGGCGACTTCGCCGAATACGTTGAGTTCGAGGCCGCGATTGCGCTGTTCGCCCTGCACCGAGAACACTCCGGCGGCCAGTTCGCCGCTGGGCTTGGTGATCTGGAACAGCGACAACGTGGAGGTGAACGTGCCGTAATCGGCCTTGACCCCGAGCTCATGTTGACGGGAAACGTAGGGAGCGAAGATCTCGCCGGCGTTGCTCGCGGTGGACGGCGCGATGTCGCCTTTGCTCAGGCCTTCGATGTAGTTGTAATAGAACGACACATGGTCCCAGGGCTTGAACACCACGCCATACAGCGGCGTGGCGCGACCGTCGTCGTAGGACGTGGTGACGATTCCGGCGGCGTTGTAATTGTCCGACTTGATGTTCTGCTGGCGCACGCCGAGGGTCAGTTGCACGCGCTCGTCGAGCACCGACAGGGTGTCGGCCAGCGCCACGCCAGTCAGTTCGCTTTCGGAGACTTTCGGCGTGTCCGGCTTGGGGATATACGGCTGCGGACGGTCCACCGGGTGATAGATATTCGACAGGATCGGCGCGCCGGAAATGATCCCGCGCGACAGTTCATCCCGATAACGGCTGATCTGCAGCGATGTGCGGTGACTGATCGGCCCGGTGTCGAAGCGCAGGCGCGCACCGGCATCGACGGTGTAGCGCTCGACTGCGAACTTGTAATAGCCGGGCGTCGAAGAAGTATCGCCAGCGGCATTGATGATGCTCGGGGTCTGGTCGGACATCCGCGCCACATCAGATTTACCCCCGCCGGCATGGGCGAACACGGTCAGCGCGTCACTCAAATCATATTCGCCGCTGAACAGCGCCGACTGGTCGCGGGTTCGTGACCAGCCCCAGTCCTGGCTGACATTGATCCGGCCATTGGCCGCCGAGGGGATGTCCACGCCCGGGGCGATCAAAAACGGCCGTGAGGCGGCGTCGAAGCGTTCTTCCTGATTGAGCCAGTCGAAACTGCTGCGCAGGCGCTCGCCTTGGTAATCGAGGGACAGTGCGCCGATATCGACATGCCGCGATTGATTGTCGATGGCGGTGTCGCCCAGTTGCGTGCTGCCATTGATACGCACGCCAAAGCGGCGCTCCTCGCCAAAGCGCCGGCTGACATCGAGGTGGCCGCCGAGCTGTGCATTCGTTGCGTAGCTAGTGGTGACGCGGGTCAGGTCTTCGTCGAGCGAACGCTTGGGCACCACGTTGATCACGCCGCCGACCGCGTTGTTCGGCGACATGCCGTAAAGCAGGGCGCCGGGGCCTTTGACCAGTTCGATGCGTTCGGCGTACTCGGTGAACACCCGGTAGTTGGGCGCCACACCGTAGACGCCATCGAACGCCAGCTCACCCAGATTGCCTTCGCCGACCGGAAACCCGCGGATGAAAAACGAATCGACGATGCCCCCGGTCTGTCCGGTGGAGCGCACCGACGAGTCGCGCTCAAGCACATCGCCGACGGTAACCGCTTGCTGATCCTTGATCAGCGTCGAGGTGTAGCTGCTGATGCTGAAGGGCGCGTCCATCACGTCGGTATTGCCGAGGATCCCCAGACGCCCGCCGCTCGCCACCTGACCACCCGGATACACCGCAGGCAAGGCGTCGGCGTGGCGTTGGTCGCTGCCGATGATTGCGGTTTCTTCCAGGGTCAGCCGGCGCTGGACCAGGGTGTAGCTGCCGTCGCCGCGGGCAATCATGTCCAGGCCACTGCCTTCCAGCAGACGTTCGACGGCCTGCCGGGTCGAGAATCGGCCGATCAGCGCCGGGCTGCTCAGGCCGTCGGTCAACGATGGCTGGAACGACAGGGCGATCCCGGCATCCACGGCAAAGCTCGACAGCGTCGCGCCCAGCGGTCCGGCGGCGATGTTGTAGGCTCGCAGCGCCTGCGCATCCAGCTGCACCGGCGCTTCGGCCAGCACCAACGGGCTGACGGCTGCGGACAGAACCAGGCTGAGCAACGCACTGCGCATAACGGGTTTGAACCGGCGATCCGGACGCAGAAGGCGTGCAGCAGGCATGAATGGGTGGACCTATCAACAGGACGGTAAAGTTCTTCTCCCCAATAGCCAGTCGAGCGCGGAAAAAGTATCACCGGTTCGGCAATATTTTTTTGCTCAAGCTGGCGACAGCATGACCCACAGGCCATTCAGGTGGCCGCTGACCAGAATCGGGTAGGTTTGCGTGAGCATGTTCAAGGTGCGTTGGGTGTCACTGATCGGGTAGGCCCCGGAAATGCGCAGATCGGCCAGCGCCGGATCGAGGCGCACAAAACCGCGGCGATAGCGCGTCAGTTCGGCGACGAAATCCGCCAGACGCATCTTGTCGGCCATCAACATACCTTGCGTCCACGCGCCGGCGTTGCGGTCGACCGCGCTGAGCTGGCCGAAGCTGTTGGCTGAAAAGTCGGTGCGTTGGCCGGCGTTGACGATCAGCGGTGTGCCCTGGCGTTGGTCTGCCAGTTGCACTTTCACCGCGCCTTCGAGGACCGCCAGCTGCGTGCGCGGCTGCAGTTCACGCACGGTGAACCGCGTGCCCAGTGCCTGCATTCGGCCCTGGCGGGTGCTGACCAGAAAAGGCCGTGGCGAGGCGCTGTTGTCCGGCGCGGTCTGCACGAGAATTTCGCCTTCGCGCAAATGAATCAGGCGCTGGTTGGCGTCGAACAGCACGTCGATGGCGCTGGCGGTGTTGAGGGTGATCTGCGAACCGTCGGCGAGGGTCAGTTCGCGGCGTTGGCCGACGGCGGTGCGATAGTCCGCCGACCATTGCTGCGACTCGGCGAGTTTCCAGCTGCCCCAGCCGGCAGGCAGGATCGCCAGGATCATTGCCAGTTTGCCCAGCGCCGCGCGGCGTTCCGGGCTGTTTGGCCGGTCCAGTGCCGACATCGCCAGCGACGGCGGCAAACCGCCGAGCTTGCTCTGCAACAGCTGCGCCCGCGCCCAGGCCCGACTGCGCTCGGGTGTGCTGGATTGCCAGTATTCCCATTCGGCGCGTTCGGTGTCACTGAGCTCGCCTTCGCTGAAGCGAATCAGCCAGTCGGCGGCTTCTTCAAGTGCCTGCTGAGCCGGGGGCGGGGTATTGCGGCGGGTGAGCATTCACTCCACCAGCAACAGGCACTGGACGAAGGCTTGCTTCATGTAGCGCTTGACGGTGATCAGCGACACGCCCAGTTGCGCGGCGATGTCGTCGTATTTCAGGCCACTGATCTGCGACAGCAGGAACGCGCGTTTGACCAGCGGCGGCAGGGCGTCGAGCATGGCATCGATTTCGTGCAGGGTCTCGAGCACCATCAAACGCAATTCCGGCGACGGCACTTCCGGTGCCGGCACATGTGCCAGGGCGTCCAGATACGCGCGTTCCAGTGCCTTGCGCTGGTACCAGTTGACCAGAATGCCCTTGGCCACGCAGCTGAGGTAGGCGCGCGGTTGTTCGATGACGGTGACGGGTGAAGCGAGAATGCGGGTGAAGGTGTCCTGCGCCAGATCCGCCGCATCCATGGCGTTTCCCAGTTTTTTCCGCAGCGTTGCGTAAAGCCAGCCGTGATGGCCGCTGTACAACGCTTCGATCGCGCGCAGGTGTTGGTGATGATTCGCGGGCAGGGATTCGCTCATGGCTGCAGATTTTCATGCAATTGAGAAGTATTCCCAATGCTAGTTTACAAAGCGGCTGCGACGCAAGCGACGATTGGTGTCCGCTGCAGACTCAGCCCATTTGGTGCAGCGCAGCGATCATCGTGTCGATTTCCGCCTCGGTGTTGTACGCGTGCAGTGACGCTCGACTGACTTCCTGCAGGTTGCGCTGTTGCATGTCGAGCAGCGTTGAACTGAACCGCGAAGTCGTCACGTTGATGCGTTTGTCCTGCGCCGCCAGCCAATGCTGGATATGCGCCGCACTGCGCTGGCGATGGGTGAAGCTCACAATTCCGGATTTCACTGCGCCCAGGTCTTGGGGAATTACGTCCGGAATCTCTGCCAGACGTTGGCGCAGATAATCCGCCAGCGCCTGAATCCGCTGCCACATCGGCTCGATGCCTTGCGCCAGCGCGTATTCCGCCGCTGCACCGAGGCCCAGTTTGGCGGCGACATTGCATTCCCAGTTTTCGAAACGCCGCGCGTCGGGGCGAATAGTGAAGCTGTCCGGCGTTTGCAACGTCGCCGCATGCAGGTCGAGAAACGCCGGCTCCAGGTTTTGACACAGCGATCGTTCGACATACAGAAAGCCCATGCCGCGTGGCCCGCGCAGGTATTTGCGACTGGTGGCAGCGAGCAGGTGACAACCGATCTTTTGCACATCGAGCGGCATTTGCCCGACGCCCTGGCAGGCGTCCAGCAGAAACAGCACGCCGGCGGCGCGGGCGAGGGCGCCGATCTGTTCGATGGGCTGCACCGGGCCGCCGTTGGTGGCGATCACGGGCAGGGAGATCAGCGCCACCCGATCATCCTCGAGCATGTGCTTGAGCGCCGCCAACGAGACCTGACCGTGTTCATCGTTGGGAATGACGCGAATCTCGATGCCGCGCTGTTGCTTGAGTTGCAAGTAGGGAATGTAGTTACCGGCGTACTCGGTGGTCGAGGTCAGCACCACATCGCCTGAGCGCAACGGCAGCGAATAGAACGCCATGTCCCAAGCTCGCGTGGCGTTTTCGATCACGGCGATTTCGTCGGGTTGCGCGTTGATCAAGCGCGCGATGGCGCCGTAGACGTATTCCACGTCGGCGGCTTGCCGGGCGGCGGCTTCATAGCCGCCAAGCGTCGCTTCGAGCTGAATATGGCGGGTCATGGCCTTGATCACCGGCGTTGGCATCAGCGCCGCGCCGGCGTTGTTGAAGTGGATCAGTTGCGCCACGGCCGGGGTGTCGGCGCGCAGTTGGTCAATGTTCACAAGCTCCTCCTTGATCAGTCCGCGGGCGGGGCCGGGCTCGGTTGCAGGGCCGCCGGCCAGTAGCGCAGGGCGACAATCGGAATCAGCGCCACCGCGTAGGCCAGGCACACGAACAGATAGGTGTATTGCAAACCGTAGACCTGACTGAGCAGGCCGCCGGCGGAAATCCCCGCAATCGAGGCGAATTGCGCGGTGCCCTGGGCGATGCCCAGCACATGCCCCTGTTGCGAGCTGTCAGCGGTTTTCGAGATCAGCGCCATCAGCACCGGCGTGGTCGCACCGAGCAACACGCCCCAGATAAAGTAGGCCATGACGAACACCAGCGGATTGCGCGTGACACCCGCCACCCCAGTCAGGGCGATACAGCCGAGCACCACGTAGGTCATGCGCTGCAGGGTGTCCTGTTGGCTGCGGTGTTCGAAGTAACGCGACCACGCCGTGGCCGACAGAATGAAGCCCAGCGCGAGCAAACCGTAGCACAGGCCGACCACCGAATTGCTGACCTCGAATACCGAACTCACATACAGCGAAAACGAGGTCTGCGGCAGCATCCGCGCCAGCAACAGAATACCCATCACCCCGAGCAGCGACAGCAGCGGCGAGCCTTGCCAGAGGCTGCCCGCGCGGCTGGCGGGAGAGGTTTTTTCAGTCGCAGCGGCTTTCTTCACCGGCGGTACGTCGGGCAAGGTCACGGCGGCAATTACCGTGCACAGTGCACAAAGTGCCGAGGCGATGATGTTGATCCAGAAGAATGTCGCGTAATCGAGGATCAAGCCGCCGACCACCGCGCCGAGCAACGAGCCGACGTTGGTCGAGATCTGCAGGATGGCAAACAGTCGCGCTCGCCGCGAAGGCGCCTCGATGCTCACGCCATACGCCTGCGCCGGAGCGATATAGCCGGCGAAAGCACCCTGCAGAAAGCGCAGCAGCAGAATCACCCAGACGTCACTGAACAGGGCCAGCCCAAGCTGGGTCAACGACAAACCGGCGAGGGCGCGGATCATCATCAACTTGTGGCCGTAACGGTCGCCGATACGGCCCCAGAATGCGCTGGTCAGAATAATGCCGAGCATCGGCCCGACGTACACGGCGATGCTGGCGAAGCTGAAAACCGACTCGGACGTCGTCAGCCCACGCAGGTGGACAGGCCAGAACGGCCCGCTCATTTCCATCGCCCCCATCGACACCAACTGGATGGCAAACAGAAGATAAATCAGGATTCGTACTCTCGAACCCTGGATGACACCTGCATGGGACATGAGTCAGCCTCGGTTAAACGCTGGCGAGCGGGTTGGTCAACGTGTGTTGCAAACGGTAGTTGCTGTATTGCATCAAGTGCATGCGCAGCAACGAGCGGGTCGGCCATGGATCTTCGACGAACGCCTTGTGCTCGACTTCCCACAGCTGCGGCGAAACGCGATCACGCACGGCCTCGAAGGCCAGATCGGTTTCCTCGCGCAATACCTGCCACAGCCGCGTGTCGTTCAAGCCGTACTCCTTGCTCAGCCAGATCGCCATCTCGTGCAGGTGCGTGAGGTACGCGGCATCGAGGACAAACATGCGCACCGGCTCGATATCGCCAGAGAACACGGTGGGCAGGATACCCGGCTGAACGTGCGGTTGCAGGCTGTAGCCACGGCCTTCGAGCAACGGCGCGTAAGTGCGGCCGTCACCGAAATCACGGATCAGCAGACCGCGCGGCTTGCCGTCAGGTGCGAACAGCACCATGGTGTTCTGTTGATGCGCTTCCAGACCGATGCCATACATCAAATAGATCGCCACCACCGGATGCGTGACCACTTTCGCGTATTCGCGGTACCAGTTTTCCACCTGCGCCGCCGTGGCCCGCACGCCGTTGCGTTCGATCAGATCGGTGAACAACGGACGACCGCTGCCGGGCAAGCGGGTGAACAATGATGCCACGGTAATCGGCAGGCAACCGTCGTCGCGTTCAAACGCCGGCTGGCTGGCGCGGTAGACCACGGACAGGTGACGCCCGGGATGATCGTCCTGGGTGACCGCGTTGCGGTAGCGCACGCCGATCTCTTCCGGGAAGATTTCCAGGCGCCCGTCGAAGCCGTTTTCCTTCTGCAGAATCTGCGTGATCAGCGTGCTGATGCGCGGCCCCATGTGAATCGATTTGGCTTGCAGGCTGCGCAACTCGCTGGTCATCCACACGGCAATCGGCAGCTTGATCAGCGGCGCGCAATCGTCGAGCACCGGCATCATGGTGCGGTAGGACATGGTTGGCAGAGTGCTGATGTCCGGGCCGTCGGTGAGCAGAATGCCTTGTTCGATTTCCGCGGCGAAGGTCTTCAGCACATAGGCCTGCAGGTGCCAGGCGTGAATCGGCAGCGGCAGCCATTCGCGCTCGTCCAGCCCCTTGCTCTGCAGCGCGGCTTTCCATTGTTCCCATTGCGCCGGGAAATGGCTGGCGAACCAGTCGTGGTAGCTGGTGACATGCGGCATGCTTTCGCTTTTGGCGTGTTCGGCGCGTAGCGAGGCAATGCGTAACGGCACCTGCGCGTTGAACTCCGGCGACAGTTGCTCGACTTCGTCATCCGTCAGGCCCGGCCGGGCTTTCCACGTCGGGTAAAACGGATGACCTTCCAGCGAACCCCACTGATCCAGCAGGATCGCCGCGTCCTTGGTGTTGGCGTGCTGGCGCAGGTAGTCGGTGAAGCTGTCGAGACCCTGCGCCCGGACTGCCTGATGCAACCGGGCATTCCATTGCTGGCGATGCTGGCGGGCATGCGCATCGTTGCTCAGGCTGTTTTCCATGTCGGACTTGAGCCCGGCCATGCCTTCGTCGGTGGGGGCGAAGTCCAAGCTGTCGCGCAGCACATCGAGCATGTCCTGGTGGCTGGTGATGGTCTGGCGGACGCCTTCGTCGGTGACCAGCACCACCTCGCCGTCATTGAGTACGGTGTCGGCCGGGGCTTTGACGATATCGCTAAAGGCCAGATGCGCGCGGCCGCCCTTGAGCGGGTAGGTGGCCTGGTTGCCCCCGGCGGAAAAAACCAGCGCCGACCGGTCGAGGATGTTTTCCGCGAAAAGGCAGCGAATCATGCGGCGCATGGCGTTTTTGCGGGAGTAGGCGATCAGTGTCTTGAAGTCATCCATATCAGCGGTCTGCTCGTCGAAAAAAGTGATTGAAAGGGTTCAAGCGGCGGCACTCGTGGTGCGTGGCCACTGGCGCGGGAAGTAGTCGAGCGCCGAGTCGCGCAGGCCATTCATGTAGTCCACGCTCCATTGCAGGACTTCTTCGATGTAGGGCAGCTTGAGGTCGAAGCGCCGGGCCATTTCCACCAGCAGCACCAGGCCGTAGGCCACGTCTTCGTTGAAGGCGCGGCTCTCGCGTTCGATCACATAGCCGGCGCGGTTGTCGGCGGCCGGCACCATGGGCGCGAGGATGTCGTTGTAGGCCTGATTGGTGCGCAGGATCGAGAGCATGCTGCTCGGGTCGCGGATCTGCTCGCCGTAGGCTTCGCTGATTTCCTGTTTCAACGACTTGACCGAGGACAGGTCGATGCCCAGGCGCTGGCTGATCACCGCGCACAGCTCCTGGCTCTCCTGGTCCATGCGTTCGAGGAAATACGCGCCCAGCTCCGGGCACTCGGTCCACCAGCACATGCGCTGCGGGAAGATCTTGCGGTGCCATTGACCGTAAGGGCCGATCAGCCCGTAGATCACCGAGCTGTGCATGATCGGGTTGCCCGGGGTCAGGGTGATTTCCAGATAGTCTTCGAGCATCGTCACGCACGGGCCGTACAGCCGAGTGAGGATTTTCTCCAGCTGACGGCGCGCGGTCTGTGGCTCTCGGGCATGGGTCGCCACATACAGTTGGCTTTTGCCGCCGCCCATTTTGATCGAGCGTCCCGGCGTCAATTCAAAAGCGGTATGGGGCACATCCTTCATGCCCCAGATCACCAGGTTCGGGCGGTCGGGCAGGGTGGCTTCGGCCAGCCAGTCGAAGCCGCAGAAACCCGGGATTGCGCCGATGTACACCGGTTTGCTGGCGTTCAGATGCGGCGCGATGTCCTTGAGCAATTGCGGCCGGACGTGGGCGGGCACGGTGATGATGACGATGTCGGCGTCCTCGACCGCGGCGCGGGCATCGGTGGTTACCCGATCCAGCCGGGCCTGCAGCGTGGAACCGTCGGGCAACAGCGCCTGCATCGGCGTTTGCCGGGCGTGCTGTTCGATGATCTCCAGATTGCTGGTGAGCATCGACACCTGAACATTGGGCAGTTGCTTGAACAGGATGGCGTTGAGATGGCCGGTCCTGCCACCCCCGCAAATAGCGACTTTCAACAGATTCATCGAGAGGCGTTCCTGTGTGAGAGGTGGGTCATGCGACGCTCAGTTGCAGCGGCGCGGAAACGGAATCCAGCCATTGGGTCTTGCCCAGCCAGGCGTCCAGTTGCGGGGCGATAGTCGGATCAACCAGGTCGCGGTCCTGCAGCCATTGCTCATCGAACACGGTGTGCAGGTACTTCTCGCCGCCGTCGGCAATCGGCACGACCACGTTGCCGCTCAGCACGCCTTTATGGATCAGCTCCAGCGCCTTGAAAATCGCGCCACCGGTCGAACCGCCGACCAGCAAGGCAAAGTTGCGCGCGAAGTAGCGGGCGGTTTCGAACGCCTGGGAGTCGGTGACCTGCACGCCGAGGTCGATGCAGCTGTAATCGAGCACCAGACCCACGGTGTCGCCTGCCGGTGTGCCGGTGCCTGACTGGTAATAGGGGTAACCGGGATGACCGAAGACGATCGAGCCAGCGGGTTCCACGCCCACGGTAACGGTGTCCGGGTTGTGCACTTTCAGGCCGCGCGCGATGCCGGTCATCGAACCGCCGGTACCGACACAACCGACATAGGCACCGATTCCGCCCTCGGCCTGAGCAATGGTTTCGCGCACGAAGTCGCTGTAGCCGCCGGCATTCGCTGCGTTGTCGGACTGGTTCATGAACACCGCGCCAGGAATCTGCGCGGCCAGTTCGGCGGCCATCTGCTGACGCTCGACCACCGCGACCTCATCTTCGCGATAAGTGCCTTTGACAAAACGAATGTCGGCGCCCAGCGCTTTCATCACGGCGATTTTGTCCTGGGCGGCGTGATGATCGACCACGGCGATGAAATGCAGACCGAATTCGACGGCGGCCATGGCCAGCCCGATGCCGGTATTGCCGGAGGACGATTCGACCACCACGCCACCCGGTTTCAGCCGACCGGACTTGAGCGCGGCCAGCACCATGTTGCGCGCCATGCGGTCCTTGATACTGCCGCCGGGATTGTTCTTTTCAATCTTCAGTAATAAACGCGCATCAGTGTCGGGAATATCAATGCCCAACATCGGTGTATTGCCAATAAGGTCGGAGACTTTGTTCAATATCATTGCAAGTGTTCCCTTTAGTAGTCAGGTGAAAACATATAGTTACCTTCCGTACAGCAGGTCGCCGTCAGCCGCCGGGGCAGGGGGTGGCGATGAAACTCGTTCTCCAGCAAGTCCATTTGATAGCCGGCGGTATTGATATAAATCAATAAGTCGCCGGGCTGTGGTGCAGTGGCAAAGTTGATCAGGCGATGGGTGATGACATCATCGTCCAGACAACTGTGGCCGGCGATAAAGGTTTGAGTTGGAATAAGCGGTGGGTCTTGCGCGCTGATCAGTATCGGATCCACCAGATATTCCGAGGTGAACCAGGTCTCACAGGCGCTAAAACTGCTGCCTTCGACAAAAATGACTGTTTTGTTATCGGCAAGCTGTTTGCTGCGCGTAACGCGAAATACGGAAATCGCCGCTTGGTCGACCAGACTTCGGCCGGGCTCAAGCGCCAGGGTTATATGCTCTCGTTGCAAATAGTTGGCAATGCTCAGCCCCGGCGAGTGTTCGGCGTCGAGTAATAAATCCAGCCATTGTGCTGCCGTCAATTCGGCGCCGTATGGGTAATAAGCCTCGGGCACTTTCTGGTTGGAGTAATGGCTTGGCTTATTGTCATTTTGCAGGAAGTTGGCATACGCCTGCGGCTCGACATAGCGGATCGGCAAGCCGCCACCGATATCGATCATGCGCGGTTGCAAGCCCATTTCCCGTGCCGCTTCAACGAATCCGCTGACCTCACGTAACGCTTGCGCGCGGGATTCGAATCCATAGCCGCCCAAGTGAAAATGAAAGCCCTCGAAATGAAAAATATCAGCGCGTCGGGCCAGCCTTTGCAGACCTTCGAGCAGGTCTTCAGGGCCCATGCCAAAGCGGCTTTTGACGGCGCTTGTTGGCCTGTAACGCAGTAAAACCCTGGCTTTGGCGGGTACTTCGATCACGCTTTGCAGGTGCTCGAACTCTTCCAGTGAATCGAGGCAAATCAGCGCGCCAACCTCTACCAGTGCCTGATGAAATACGGCGGTTTTCGCCGGTCCGGTGGCGCAGATTCGGGCGCCGGGCGTACCCGCTCGCAGTGCCGCCTGCAATTCGTGGACACTCGATACATCGACGCCGATTGCCGAATCGGCCGCGGCACCGAGCAGGCTTTGTGACTTGTTGGCCTTGGCGCCGTAGAAGATTTCCCACGCTACATTGTGCTGTTTCAACACAGCCGTTAAAGCTTGTGTATTCAAGGCAAAGGCGTGCGGCCAAACCAGATTCAGCGGCGATCCGTAGTGTTTGACCAGATCGACAAGTTTATCCGGGAAATTATTGATAAACGTTGAAATAACTGGATCGATCAACGGCTTTAACATGTGCGGTTGATATATTTTTGCCGTCCGTAAGTTTGTCGCAGGCATAGTTAACCCCTAGCGCCGAAAATGCTTTCGCCATTGTCATTTCGATAACTGGCAGTTATCGACGGATGCAGTCTTTTCGCTCGTCAGAATACGAGGTCTTAAACAAATTCAAGGCGGTGGCCAGACGATATGTAAACAGGATTGCGTATCGCCGGGCGTAATGATTTGTTCACAAAACAAGTGCATGGGAACCCCATTCCATAAGGTTTGTACGACTGTTCCAATTGGCCATTAGTTAATGGCCAGCGCTCGGTAAATGGGCAGTGACTGGTATTTAAATGACATCACTGGCCTGTACTTCCCCACGGGCTGATTACGTGCTGTGAAACGAGGATAGTTCCTCTTGGCGGCGTGAACAATATTGCGAACAGGAACGATTATCAAGTAAGGTTTTCAAATATTTTTGAATAAAGACCTGCGCTGGACGCATCAATGAACGTGTATTTACACGCTCAAGGAAGCGTTCGCCCAAAGTTTAAAAAAACCGCTTAATACCTTGATCAACAAGGCATTGGCGGTTGTTTCGAGACGGCTGGCAAAGGCCCGCAAATTGGTGGCCGGAGACGCCGAAAAAAGTCGCAGAAAACCACGACTGGTTCACGCTCAGGAGCTACGCCATGCAATCCGATCGACTCAGCAGAAAACCCCCACTCGCGATCAGCTTTCCGTCCGGTCCCGATCCCCGCGGAACCATGTCGAGCCAGGAGGTCACCATGCATCACGGATATCAGATTGCGCTGCGACCGCTGTGCGAGGTTCTGCAATCGGAGCACGTCGATCCAGCCAATGTGACGCTGCTGCGCGAGTCAATTGTCCGGGCCGGGCATTGGCTGGAACCGATCATCGTCGAGCGCTCGCGCGGCATCGTCATGGATGGCAATCACCGCTTCAACGCGGCGTTGCAACTGGGCTTGAAACGCGTGCCGTGCATCCAGCTCGATTACGCCGATCCGCGAGTCTGCGTGCGGCATTGGCAGACGGGGCAGGCGTTCGAAGTCGCGCGGATTTTCAGCACCATCGCCCGTGGCGAGATCTTCCCGTACAAGACCACTCGGCATGCGTTCGACCCGGCCTTGCCGCGGGTTGCGATACCGCTGGAGCAGTTGTACGACTGAGCGCAGACGAGGCAAAACAAAAAAACTTTGCAGCAGGTGATACTTTTTCGCCGACCGACTGGCAATAGGAGTGATTAGCATTTTCTCTTGTTGAAAAGGATCCTCACGTCATGCCTGTTGTCAGTCGTCCTTGCGGTGAGCGGGTATTAACACTCGCCGTGCGTACCGCCTTGTTGAACTTCGTTCTGGTCGCAGGAAGCGCCAATGCCTGGGCGGCCAGCCCCGAGCAGAAAGACCTCGCCGCCGATTCGACCTCGAACGCCGCGCCAGTCACTTTGGGCGACACCAGCACGGACGCGCTGACCCTCGACACCACCAACATCAACGCTCGCTACAACGGCCCGACCGCATTGCCCGAAGTGCTCGCCGGTGGCCAGATCGCACGCGGTGCGCGGCTCGGCATGCTGGGCAACAAAGATGTGATGGACACGCCGTTCAGCGTCACCAGTTACACCGCCAAGACCCTCGCCGATCTGCAGACCGTCACCGTTGCCGATGCACTGGAACGCGATCCTTCGGTGCGTTCGACCGGGCAGACCGGCGGCATCGTCGATTCGTTTTTCATTCGTGGTTTTCCGGTCGGCGAGGGCAACCTCGGTGAGCTGGCGTTTGACGGCGTGTACGGCGTCGCGCCCAATTACCGGGTATTCACCGACTATGCCGAGCGGGTCGAAGTGCTCAAGGGGCCGGGCGCGCTGATGTACGGCATCTCGCCCAACAGCGGCGTCGGCGGGGTAATCAACATCGTGCCCAAGCGTCCGCTGGACGAGGACCTGACACGGGTCACCACCAGCTACGCCTCGGATTCGCAGGTGGGCGGTCACCTTGATCTCAGCCGCCGCTTCGGCTCGGAGAATCAGTTTGGCGTACGCTTCAACGGCAATCTGCAAGGCGGCGATACCGCCATCGATGATCAGCACCGTGACCTCGGTGTGGGAGCCATCGCCCTGGATTATCGCGGTGAGCGGCTACGCCTGAACCTCGATTACATCAGCCAGAAAGAAAGCTGGGAGGGCGCCTCGCGTCCGCTCACCGTGGCACCGGGCGTCGATGTGCCGTCCGCGCCGAATGGCCGCACCAACGTGTCGCAGGACTGGGGCTGGTCTGACACCAAGGAGCAATCGGCATTGCTCGGCGGTGAGTATGACCTGAGCGACAGCCTGACCGTGTTCGCCCACGCCGGTGGCGGCAAGTCCGACGTCAAGCGCCTGTCCGACCAGGTGCCGCGCATCCTCAATCAAGCGGGGGATACCAGCAACATTCCCGGTTACTACAAATTCAACGTCGATCGCTCGACCGCTGATGTCGGCCTGCGTGGGGTGTTCGCCACCGGGCCGATCACCCATACCACCACGTTGATGGCGACCCAGTATCAGGATGAGCTGTCGCGCGGGATCAACAACGGCAGCGAGGTTCGTTCCAACATCTACCACCCGATTGATGTACCCCGGCAATACCTCAACTCGCCGAAAGTGCTGCGGGTGTCCGAGTCGGACCTGTCCGGCGTGGCGCTCACCGACACCCTGTCGATGCTCGATGACCGCTTCCAGCTGACCCTCGGCGTGCGTCGTCAGGACATCGAGTCCCGTAACTACAATGCCGCCGGCTCGGTCAGTTCGAAGTACAACGACAGCGCCACGACCCCGCTGGTCGGCGTGGTGGTCAAGCCGTGGGAAGACGTTTCCCTCTATTACAACTATGTAGAAGGCTTGAGCAAAGGTGATATTGCTCCGGGCACGGCGGCCAACGCCGGCGAGACGTTCGCCCCTTACGAATCGAAGCAGCATGAACTCGGGGTGAAATACGAACACGGCACCTTCATGACCACCCTGGCGTTGTTCCAGATCGAGAAACCCAGCGGTGAAATCGGCGCCGGCAATGTGTTCTCGGTGCAAGCCGAGCAGCGCAATCGCGGAGTCGAGTTGAGCATGTATGGCGAAGTGGCGCCGGGCACGCGGTTGATGGGCGGCGTCACGCTGCTAGACGGCGAGTTGACCGATTCCGCCACCGCAGCCAATCGCGGCAACAAACCGGTCGGTGTGCCGGACGTGCAGGCCAATCTGTGGGCCGAATGGGACACGCCGTGGCTGGAGGGTTTCACCCTTACTGGTGGCGCAATTTACACCGACAGTCAGTACGTCAATCAGGCCAACACCCAGGAGCTGGATTCGTGGACGCGAATCGATGCCGGCGCGCGCTATGCGACCAAAATCGAAGGCCGGCCAACCACATTCCGTGCCACGGTGCAGAACGTGTTTGATCGCGAATACTGGTCGGGCGTCGCTTCGTATGGGGCGTTCTCGCCGGGCTATCCACGCACCTTGCAGCTTTCCGCAACGGTCGATTTCTGATGCGGCAGGACAGGCGCGGCCGAATGCCGTTGCCTGCCCGGTTTGTAGATCAACAGGAGTTTTCGCATGTTGAACCACCGGTCATTCACGTCATCTGACACCGCTCGTCGGTATCCGGCCTCGACCCATCCGTTCGCGCTCGAGTCCGCATGCAGCGCCAACCGTCACATCCGCGAGATGCTGCACGCCCACGGTTTGCGCACCAGTCTGTTTCGTCTGAAGGTGATCAATGCATTGCTGCTCGCCACCCAAGAGCAGCGGGCGATCGGCGTGCAGGGCGTGCACAGCTATATAGAAGCGTCTTTTGCGCAGATGACCCAGGTCGGTGTTCGCGAAGTGCTCAAACGTCTTGCCGAAGTGGGCGTGGTGGCCCTGCAGCCGGACCGCAGCTATCGCTTTACGCCGCAAGCGTGGGCCATGCTCAAGTCGTCCTGAGCCGCGCACACTTTTTCACAATGACCTCCCCGAATCCAATCGGTGGCAGAATCTCCCTGACTTGACTGTTTTGGAGATCACCATGCTTCGTGTGTTCGAACGAAGACTCGACCCTTTCCCGCCTGACGAAGTACCGCCGCCACCGAATGGTCTGGCCAGATTCCTCTGGGCCTGTACCCGAGGTGCCCGCGGCTACATTCTGGCATTGGCGCTGCTCAGTGCCGGCGTGTCGATTTATGAGGCGTGGCTGTTTTCCTTCCTTGGCCAAGTGGTGGATCTGCTCTCCACGTGGCAGGCCGGTGGCGAAGCGACAGCCCAGGAAAGCCGCGTGCTGTGGGGCATGGGCATCGTCATGGTGTTCAGTGTCGGGCTGGTGGCATTGCGCACCATGGTCCAGCATCAGATCCTGGCGATTAACCTGCCGTTACGTCTGCGCTGGGATTTCCACCGCTTGATGCTGCGACAGAGCCTGTCGTTTTTCTCCGACGAATTCTCTGGCCGCGTCACCACCAAAGTGATGCAGACCGCGCTGGCGGTGCGCGATGTGTTGTTCACCATGATCGAGATCCTGCCGGGGATCGGCGTGTATTTCATCGCGATCATCGCCCTGGCCGGCGGCTTTGCGTTGAAGCTGATGCTGCCATTTCTGGCCTGGGTCGTGCTGTTCGGTCTGGCCATGTGGTACTTCGTGCCGCGTCTGGGCAAAGTCGGGCAGGAGCAGGCCAACGCGCGTTCGATGATGACCGGACGCATCGCCGATGCGTACACCAACATCACCACGGTCAAACTGTTCTCGCATTCCAACCGCGAGGCGCATTTCGCCCGCGCCGCGATGGAAGACTTCAAGCTCACCGGCTTCCGCCAGATGCGTCTGGTCAGCCTGTTCGAGATCGTCAATCAGGCGCTGGTGGTTGCCTTGATCATGTCGGCCGGCGGCTATGCGTTGTGGCTATGGCACCAGGGCGATGTCGGTGCCGGTGCGGTGGCAGCGATCACCGCCATGGCGTTGCGGATCAATGGCATGTCGAACTGGATCATGTGGCAAATGACCTCGCTGTTCGAAAGCATCGGCACCGTTCAGGACGGCATGGCGACGCTGACCCAGGGCACCAAAGTGCAGGACGCGCCGAATGCCGGCGTGCTGGTCACCCACGGCGGCGCGGTGACTTTCGACAAGGTCAGCTTCAACTACGGCGGCGAACGTCAGGTGCTCGATGGCCTGAGCCTGAGCATCCGTCCCGGCGAGAAAATCGGCCTGGTCGGCCGCTCCGGCGCCGGCAAATCGACGCTGATCAACCTGCTGTTGCGCTTCTATGATGTCGACAGCGGCGAGATTCGCATCGACGGGCAGAACATCGCGCACGTGACCCAGGACAGCCTGCGCAGTTGCATCGGCATGGTCACCCAGGACACCTCGCTGCTGCACCGCTCGATTCGCGACAACATCGCTTATGGTCGCCCCGATGCAACCGACGAACAGATCCGCCGCGCCGCCGCCAGCGCCCAGGCCGACGAGTTCATCAGCCAACTTAGCGACCGCCAGGGTCACACCGGCTACGACACCCTGGTCGGCGAGCGTGGCATCAAACTCTCCGGCGGCCAGCGCCAACGCGTGGCGATCGCCCGAGTGATGCTGAAGAACGCGCCGATCCTGCTGCTCGACGAAGCTACCAGCGCACTGGACTCGGAAGTTGAAGTGGCGATTCAGGAAAGCCTCGACGACATGATGCAGGGCAAAACCGTAATCGCCATCGCCCATCGCTTGTCGACGATTGCCGCCATGGACCGCCTGATCGTCATGGACGATGGCCGAATTATTGAGCAGGGCACCCACGCTGAATTGCTGGAAAAGAACGGCGTGTATGCGCGGCTTTGGGCGCATCAGAGCGGTGGGTTTCTGGGTGAGGATCGAGGGGTGATCGAGGCGGTGGATCCGGCGTGAGTGGGGAGGGCGCAGAGCCGGCTTGAACTGTAGCCGGCCTGCGCCCGCCGCTCAAAGCGTCGACAGGGTACCGCCATCAATACGATGCTCGGACCCTACGATCGAAGCAGCGCGTGGCGACGCCAGGAAGGCGATCAAGTCCGCGACTTCCTGAGGCTTGGCCGGCCTGCCCAGGGGGATGCCGCCTATCGCGTCCATGATGATTCGTTTGCCGCCTTCGTAGTCTGTACCGGCCTGGGCCGCCATCCGATCGGCGAATCTTGTGGACGCTTCGGTCTCGATCCATCCCGGCGCGACGCTGAGTACACGCACCCCTTTGGGCATGACTTCTTTTGCCAGGGATTTGCTGTAAGTGGTGAGCGCGGCCTTGGCAGCGGCGTAGGCGGTAGTGGATTCGGGCAGCGGCATCAGACGCTGGATCGAGCTGACGTGGACGATCACGCCCGAGCCTTGCGCCAACATTGATGGCAGCAAGGCGCGGTCCAGGCGAACGGCAGGCAGCAGATTCAAATTCAGTTCTGCCAGCCATTGCTCGTCGCTGATGGCTGCAAATCCGCCGACCGGAGTAGTCGAGCCGCCAAGCACATTGATCACGATATCGACACCGCGCCACTTCTCAAGCACAGCCTGAGCGAGGTGAGCCACGCCGTGTGCCGTGGTCAGATCGGCACCGATATAGGTCACGCCTGCCACGGGTTGCGATGACACGTCGCGCGCCGATGTCACCACTTGCGCGCCAGCCTCCGTGAGGGTCTGAACGACCGCAGCACCAAGACCCATCGTGCCACCGGTGACGACTGCACGCAGGCCATTGAGTTGAAGATCGAAGCTCATAGCGTGATCTCCAGCGACGTGATCAGGCCGCGTTCAAGACGAAAGCGGTAGGTGAGAACGATCGGGCTACCAGGGAAATTGCCGGTGACATTGGCTCGCACCAGATGGCGCTCGTCCTCTCGCTCAATGGAAATTGGCACAGTGGTCGCGTTGTACTTGGCCGAAGCCTCAGCCATGAAGGCCTTGATGGCGTTGATGCCGGTATAGGTGTGACCGACGTCATTCATCACGGCTTGCGCCGTGAAGCAATGCGCCAGCGCTTCTGGATTGTGTTCGGCCGCGAAGTAGGCGGCAATCGGCTCGGGAAGGGGCAGGGCAGGCATGAGTTTGTCTCCAGGGAATCAGTGAAGGCCCTAGGATGTGTGCCAGACAGTATTAAATTAATCCCATAGAATCCGCATTGGCTATGTAGGGAAAAATACATAATGCGTGGATCCGATTTTGCTGAGCTGAAAGCCTTTGTGGCCATCGTGGAGCGCCAGAGCTTCGCCCGCGCCGCAGAGCATCTGGGTCTCTCGCCCTCGGCACTGAGCCAGACCATTCGCCAGCTCGAAGCCCGACTGGGCGCACGCCTGCTCAATCGCACGACCCGCAGCGTCGCGCCCTCGGCCAGTGGTGAGCGCCTTTACCGGCGTATCGCCCCGTTGTTTCAAGAGATGGCGGTTGCCGTCGCCGAAGCCAGTGAGGCGACAGGACAAATAAGCGGCACTCTGCGCATCAACACCCCGGGAATCGCCGCCCGAACCCTGATTGCCCCGCGCCTGGCACGTTTCCACCAGGCGTACCCGGATGTGCTGCTGGATATCGTGGTCGACGACGCGCTGGCCGACATCGTGCTTGGCCGTTTCGACGCCGGCATCCGTGTCGGTGGCCGCCTTGAAAAAGACATGGTGGCCGTTCGTCTCACCCCGGACCTGAAGATGGTCGCCGTGGCGTCTCCTGACTACCTCGCGCGACGCGGCACGCCGCATTCACCTGCCGAGTTACAAGATCATGCGTGTATCAACTGGCGTCTGCAGATGGAAGGCCGGCCCTACCGCTGGGAGTTTCAGGATCGCGGGCAACCACTGGAAGTGGCGGTGGACGGCCCGGTGATCACCAATCACCCGGACATCGGCATCGCTGCCGCGCTGGAGGGGCTGGGGATTGCCTACCATTTCGAGGCAGAAGGCGTGGGCGATCTTGTGGCCCAAGGGCGGCTGGTGCAGATTCTTGCCGACTGGTCGATTTCGCGTCCAGGGCTGTTTCTCTATTATCCCAACCGACAACACCGACCCGCCGCGTTGGGCGCGTTTATGGATTGCCTGCTGGATCGAGGGCCTTTGTTCGGTGTTGCGCCGCAAGCTGTCGGTGATGCATAAGACGGGTGTGCTGTTTGCTTGCCATCGCAGATATCTGCTTTCGCCTCCGCTCACATCCGGTGATGTTCCACCAGAAAGTCCACAAACAACCGCACTCGCGCCGGCATCGCCACCCCACCTGCGAACACCGCATGAATCGGTTCCTGATCGCCGGGATTACAGGTTTCCAATAACGCCACCAGGGCGCCGCGCTGCAGGTCTTCGCTCACGGTGAACTCGCCGATACGGGCAATCCCGGCGCCGACCCGTGCGAGTTGGGCTAGTGCTTCACCGCTGTTGCACTCGATGTTGCCGCTGACTTTCAGGGAAAACTCTTTGCCATCGCGCAAGAACGGCCAGTTGGGTTCGGCACGCCGGAAGTTGAAGCGCAGGCAATTGTGGTTCAGCAAGTCTTCCGGTTGCTGGGGCGTGCCGTGGCGCTGCAGATATTCGGGCGAGGCCACCACGACCTGGCCGGTGACGCCAATCCGGCGCGCGGTCAGCGGGCTGTCGGGCAGATGGCCAAAGCGGATCGCGACGTCGGCCTGTCCACCGAGAATGTCCACCACTTCGTCGCCGAGGGTGAGGTCGACGACGATGTTCGGGTAACGGGTGCTGAAGGCTGCGACCAGGGGAACGATGGCCAGTCGGCCATGGCCAAGGGCGGCACTGACGCGCAATCGGCCCTTGGGTACGCCCTGATCGGCGATGGCTTCTTCGACTTCGTCCATGTCGGCGAGGATACGCCGGGCGCCACGCAGGAACGCTTCGCCCTCGGCCGTGAAGGTGATCGCCCGTGTGGTGCGCAACAACAAGCGGGTGCCAAGACGTTGCTCGGTGCGCGCGATGATCCGACTGACCGCCGAGGGCGTCAGGCCCAGCGCCCGTGCCGCGGCCGACAGGCTGCCTTCCTGCGCCACCGTGGTGAACACGCTCATTTCACCCGACCTGCCGTTGAAATCCACTTGTGCCTCCTGCGCAAAGGTGATTACCAAAAACGCTATCTACCGCTGGAAAAGGCAGGATCGTAGCATCTGCAGCATAGATAAGGAGCCTTCCATGCGTATCAATCCACCACTTGTCGCACTCGCCATCGGTGCCTTCGGCATCGGCGTCACAGAATTCGCCCCCATGGGCATGTTGCCGGGTATCGCTGCGGACCTGGGCGTTTCCATTCCCGCAGCCGGTCTGCTGGTCAGTGCTTATGCACTGGGCGTATTGCTCGGCGCACCGCTGATGACCCTGACCACCGGCCGGATTCCCCGGCGCTATCTGCTGATCGGGCTGATGGCGATTTTCACCCTGGGTAATCTGATGTCCGCCCTGGCCACGGATTACTACAGCCTGATGATCGCCAGGGTGGTGACCTCACTGAACCATGGTGCATTTTTTGGCGTCGGCTCCATTGTCGCCGCCAGCGTGGTCGCCCCCGAAAAACGTGCAGGAGCGGTGGCGGCAATGTTCATGGGCCTGACCCTGGCGACCATCGGCGGTGTGCCGATGGCCGCGTGGTTTGGTGAACTGTTCGGTTGGCGGACCGCGTTCTGGGGGATTACCGGTCTCGGCCTGATGACCATGGCTGCATTGTGGTTCGCGCTGCCTGACGTGCGGGCGCCGCAAGGCGTTGGAGCCATGGCGGAAATTCGCGTGTTGGGACGTGGCCCGGTGCTGGCTGCGCTGGCCCTGACCGTGGTCGGTTCGAGCGCGATGTTCACCGTCTTCACCTATATCGCACCGATCCTCAGCAGCGAGACCCATGCGTCCAGCGCCTACATCACGGCCATGCTGATGCTTTTCGGCGTCGGGTTGACGCTCGGCAACATGTGGGGCGGCAAGGCTGCTGACCGCTCGATCGATCGTACCCTGATCGTCTCGCTGAGCGTGCTGATTGTGGTGTTGTTGGCGTTCACCGTACTGATGCGCTGGCCACTGCCGGCCGCCGTGTCCATCCTGATTTGGGGGATCGCCAGTTTTGCCCTGGTGCCGCCACTGCAGATGCGCGTCATGGAAGCGGCGAAGGACGCGCCCAATCTGGCCTCGGCGGTGAACATCGGCGCGTTCAATTTTGGCAACGCAATTGGTGCGGCGCTGGGCGGGGCGGTGATCAATGCAGGCCTGGGGTATCCGGCGATTTCCCTGGCTGGAGCAGCGATGGCAGGTTTGGGACTGTTGATGGTGTTGGCGCTTGCCTGGCGTTCCAGAAGGGTTGAAGCGGTAGCAGTTTGACGAGGAAAGCGGGGGGCTTCGTTACCCGCGAGGCGTGGCGGCAGCTTGTAGAAGCCTGCCGTTTCAGGCCTGCGTTCTGGGCTCAAAATACTCGGGAGTTAAGCCGTAGGCCGCAACGCCTGCGCCAGTTCAATCAGCGCGCGCAATCGCGCCGGTACGAAGCGATGGCCCGAGTAGTAAAGCCGTAGGCCGCCAAACGACGGGCACCACGGTATCAACACCGGCAGCAGCGCGCCGCTGGCCAGTTCCTTCTGGATGAACCACTCGGAAATGAAACCAATGCCCAGGCCTGACAACACGGCCTGCTTGATGGCCAGCATTTCGTTGGAGGCGAAGCGCACCGGCAGGTCCATCTGCAGCTTCTGGCCGTCGCGTTCCAGTTCCCATTGGTAGATCCCGCCATGGGCCATGCGCATGCCGATACTCCGATGCTTGAGCAGATCTCGCGGATGCTCGGGCACGCCGTGTTGTGCGAAGTAATCGGGGGTTGCCACCACCAGCATGCGGATGTCACCTGTCAGGGCCACGGCAATCATGTCTTGCGGCACATACTCTGCCAGGCGAATCCCGGCGTCGAAGCCACCGGCGATGATGTCGACCATGCCGGATTCGCTGACGATGTCGATAAGGACTTCGGGATAGCGCTGGGCGTAGTGCTTCAATAACGGCTCCAGCAACAAGTAGGCCGCGCCATGCGGGGCATTGATGCGCAACGTGCCGCTGGGTGCATCGGGGCCGACGCTGGCCTCTTCGCCTGCATTTTTGATTTGTTCCAACGCAGGTGCGATGCGCTCCACATAGCGCTGGCCGATGTCGGTCAGGGCGACACTGCGCGTGGAGCGGTTGAACAGGCGCACCTTCAAGCGCGCTTCCAGCCCGGCCACCGCGTTGCTCACGGCGGTGGTGGACATGCCCAGCTCCTGCGCCGCACCGCGAAAACTGCTGCGGCGCGCCACGGCCAGTACCACTTCCAGCTCGGTCATTCCTGTTCTGTGCATGAATTGTCCTGAATCCAGGGATGATTCATAAACCAAGGCCTGGCTTATCGGATTAATCAACCGTTCCTAGACTTCAGCACAAAGGCTCGATTCAGGCGAGCCATTTGAGCGAGGAGTCGCCATGCAACGCATTGAACACATCTACATCAACGGCGAATTCGTCGTTCCACACGGTCAGGAATGGTTCGACCTGCATAACCCGAGCACCGAGCAAGTCATCGGTCAGGTTCGTTTGGGCGATGCCCTGGATGCACAAAGTGCGATCGCCGCCGCCAAGGTTGCGTTTCCCGCGTGGTCTCGAACCCGCCGCGAGGAGCGCATTGCGGCTCTACAGCGCATGCACCGGGCCGTGTCGGCGAGGGAGGAAGAGCTGCTGGAAGCGATCCTCATCGAGTACGGCGCGCCGCTGGCACGCGGTCGCTCGATGGCGACGTATCCGGCCGACGTGATCGCGCACGCCATCGAGGCACTGCAAGCGTTCGACTTCGAGGAACAGGCCGGCATGGCCCGGGTCATTCTGACGCCCGTGGGCGTTGCCGGTCTGATCACCCCCTGGAACAGTAACGCGGGGTTCATCTGTAACAAGCTGGCCACCGCGCTGGCAGCGGGCTGCACTGCCGTGATCAAACCAAGCGAGATGAGCGCGTTACAGACGCAGGTCGTGGTCAGGGCATTGCACGAAGCAGGGCTGCCACCGGGCGTATTCAATGTCGTCAACGGGCGCGGCGAAATAGTCGGTGAGGAAATCGCCCGTCATCCCGACGTTGCCAAGATATCGTTCACCGGGTCGTCCGCTGTCGGCCAGCACCTGGTCAAAACCGGCGCTGAGACCATGAAACGCGTGACCCTTGAACTCGGCGGCAAGTCGCCCACCGTGGTGCTGGACGATGCGGATTTTCCGGCCATCATGCCGCTGGTGCTGCAAGCCGGATTTCTCAACAGCGGCCAGGCCTGCATCGCCGGTACTCGCATCCTCGTACCGCGCAGCCGGCTGGCAGAGTTCGAGCAGATAGCGAAGGAGGGCGTCGCCCGGATCCGATCGGGCGATCCGCGCAACACCGCCACCGACATCGGGCCGATGGTCAGCCAGAAACAATGGGAGCGAGTGCAGCGCTACATCCGCCTTGGCCAGGAAGAAGGCGCGACGTTGCTGGCAGGTGGCGAAGGTCGCCCGCAAGGCTTGAATGTTGGATGGTTCGTGAAGCCGACAATCTTTACTGATGCCAACAACCGGATGCGCATCGCACGCGAGGAAATCTTCGGGCCGGTGCTGACGATCATTCCTTACGAGGATGAAGTTGATGCGATCCGCATCGCCAACGATACGGACTATGGGCTGAGCGCGATGGTGCTGGGGGAAAGCGCTGAACGGTGTATGAACGTCGCCCGTCAGATCGATGCGGGACGCGTGCTCATCAACACTCTGGCCCACGAACCCCGTGCGCCGTTTGGTGGATTCAAGCAATCAGGCCTTGGGCGTGAAATGGGCAGGTGGGGGATGAATGCGTATCTGGAGCCGAAGGCGGTGGTTGGATACGAACCATTGGAATGAAAGCGAACTTGAGCGGGCCAGGCTAATCAAGCGCATCTTCAACGGGCATCGGTTAGAATCCGCAGCTTACTGCGACAGTACTTGCACCTAATTAGGAAATTCCATGACAAGGATGGCCGCTGTTTTCACGTTACTCAGTTGCATGGCGTCAGCCTCTGTATTGGCAGCGTCTGATTGTCCGTTTCCGCAGGGAATGCAGGCATCCATCGGCGCGTCGAAGCAAGCTATCGAAGCCAGGCAAGCGGGCGTTGCCAAAGATGATCTGCTCGCCAGGATTTCCCCTGTGGCGAACGGGCAGATGTCCCGGATGCTAAAGAGTATCGTCGACGAGGTTTACGATTATCCGGCATTGCTGCCCGAGGTATATGCCGCCTTTCGGTTCGAGCACTGCTTTGTTTCGCAGCAGCATGCCGAACAGGTGGCGGCTATCAAGTTTGCCGATGCCTATCCGTTGCTGAAGAAATGCGAACAGCTCGAACCGGAAGGCGCGCGACCGCCTTGTGCAATGCGCGTAGTGCATACGGTGACCGGAATTCCCGAGTAAGCGATCCGTTAATTTGCTCGCGGGAATGCATGCTGTGTTGTTGCTTCCTGACGTCGAGGGAGAGGTCGTCCCCACCTTGTCTACATCGAATGTCTTGAGCGCGTTGCGTATAAAGAGTTTTTAACGCTTTGGGAGCGCGGAGTGTTCGATAATCAGCGCTTGGGCCAAGCGTTCTATAACCATTTTCGGCTTCATCGTCTGGGCGACCAAACGCGCCTGTTCGGTCTCTATGAAACTGATGGAGATAAGGCGATGACCGCGATCTCCCGCCTGTTCAAAATCAGATATGGGAATGCCGCGCATCCTCGAATGCGCGGCAGCCCGATGCTCACCGATCCATGGCGAAACGAACCTCGATTTTACAACGCAAACGTAGTCCCGCGAGTGTTCACAAACAGCGAATAGAGCGAGTGACTGCTGGCCATGAACAGCCGATTCCCTTCGCGTCCTCCGAAGCACAGGTTAGGGCAGCGCTCTGGCAGCGAGATGTGCCCGATGGCTTTGCCCTGCGGATTGAAAACGCGCACGCCGTCGAGTTTTTCCAGGTCGGCCTTGGGATCGCCATTGCCGCCCCAGCCGCACCACAGGTTGCCCGCTTCATCGCATTTGATGCCATCGATCGCAGCGTATTCAAGCCCTTCGATGTGCTTGCGGCGCTCACCGAGGGTGCCGTCATCCTTCACTGTAATAGCCCAAATCAAGCGATTGGGCTTGGCGCGTCCTTCGACGACGTACAGGGTTTTTTCATCCGGAGAAAAGCACAGGCCATTGGGGCCGTTGAGGTCGTCGATGACCCGCGTGACTTTTTTGCTCTCGCCGTCGATGCGGTACACGGCGTGGGGTTGGGTCGGGGTGATTTTGTGGCCTTCGTAATTGTTGCTGGTCTGGAAGGGCGGATCACTGAACCAGATCGATCCGTCACTTTTGCAGACGATGTCGTTGGGCGAGTTGAAGGGTTTGCCGTCGAAGCTGTCGGCCAGCACGGTGATCGTGCCATTGGCTTCGGTGCGCGTGATGCGCCGGCCTTCGCTGGTGGTGGTGGAGCCTTCGCAGACGATCAGACGCCCTTGGCGATCCCGGCACATGCCGTTGGAAAAGTTGGAGTGTTCGCGGTACACGGAGAAGGTGTCAGTGATTTCGTCCCAGCGCATGATGCGATTGTTGGGGATGTCGCTGACCAACAGATAGCGGCCATCACCGACCCACACCGGCCCTTCGGCCCAGCGCATACCGGTAGCAAGTTTTTCAACACTGGCGTTAAAAATACGCAAATCAAGGAAGCTGTCGTCGAGGATGTGAATCATGGGATCAGGGTAGCGCTGACTCAAAGACTCGGCTGCCTCGGCGATTCGGGTGAAGGCGGTGCTGCCGACGGTGGCGAGCGTGGCGGAAACGGCGAGGGACTTTTTCAGGAAGCTGCGGCGGGTGTTGCCTACCGCGCGGTCTAGGCTTTCAGGCTTGGCGGACAGGGATGAGTCCATGTTGCGATCTCCGTGGTTTTATTGTTTTTGGGGGAGACGTAGTAATACCTTGTGATAGGACATCGTACAAGTTGTTCGTGGCCTCTGTTACTAAGCCCACGTGCGACCTCACTCAGATGATTCCCGCCGAGTCGAACAGCAGTGATCGCGCCTGTTTCATCGTTCACCTCCTGCCTGGACGGCTTTGGGCGGCTCTACGCCTTCCGCAATATTGGAATGACTGGTGCAGATTTCTAACGGGCTGCGATCGTGACCCACCGCGCTTCCCGAAAGTCAGGTCAGTCAAGCCAGACCGGGCTTTCTATACTGACTTTCCAGGATGGTAAACAGAGCGCAAAACATGCCCGTCACACCCAATAAAAATTCCCCGGTCATTTTGGTCCCGGCGCAACAAAGCGACTTGGACAATCTCGTAGCCATTCGAATTGAGGCCATGCGCGAGAGTCTGGAGCGCGTTGGACGATTTGATCCGGTGCGTGCGCGTGAGCGGTTTATCAGCGGTTTTGAAGCTCGCAACACGCACTACATCGAGGTATCTGGAGAGAGGGTTGGTTTTGTGGTGGTCAAGCGTCACCACAATGAACTCTTGCTCGACCATTTGTATGTGAGACCGCACGCGCAAGGATCAGGTATAGGCTCTGTGGTTCTCACTGAGATTTTCAAAGTGGCGGATGCGGCTGAGCTCGCTGTTAAAGTTGGAGCTCTTAAAGAAAGCGCTTCGAATCGCTTTTATATCCGCCATGGCTTCCAATTCGTCGAAAGCAGTGAATTCGACAATTATTATGTTCGTCAGAGCGCTCCGGCGGCTGGCCCGGCTAGCTAGCTGGATGTGTCTGTAAGCCGATCCAAGTCAAGGCCAGTGCAGCGAACCTCATCTACAGGGCATCAAGGACTCTATAGATCTCGGAAGTCACCTGCATCGTTGCATCTTCGATCGTGCCTTCATTACGGCACAAAACCCAGCCGTGATCTGCAATCGCTCGCTCGAACGCCTGGGTACAAGCGACATGTTCTTCGAGTTTATGGATCACCGTACTGCTTAGCCCGCGCCGTCGTGCCACTGCTCTTGCCCATGAAATATCCGGGGCGGTGACAACCCCGACATGCAGGTCTGGCACTCGTACGTTTCGCTCAATGTTCAGCTGGAGAATCTCCGCAAACGGGATTATCCGGCGAAATGCGGCATCAGACGGATACCAGCGATCGATCAAGATGATGCAGCCTGGTGGCTGTTTATCCAGCACGTGCCGGGAAATCCAGCTACGGCTATCAGCAAAGAGTTCGCAAACCCTCAACTCTAGATCCCAGGTGGGATTTCTGACGAGCTGGTTAACGAGGGCCATGGTTGCGCTCCTGTAGGGATCGCTTTTTTGCTCGCTTAGTCGAATCACCTTTTTGTTGTCGGCCCTCAATACTTTCGTAATGGCCTCCAACAGTGTGGTTTTACCGGCTCCCTTGGGCCCATCCAGAGAAACAAACAGCGGACGATTCATTGTTCAAATAACGCTTGATAGACGGTTTTATTGCCTGGCTCGCTCGCTGGAATTGCTTGGCGGCTATGCGAATCGAGTTGCGATGTTTTGTGAACTGACATTGATCAACACTCTAACCTGGTTTCTGGATAATCCGACATTCACGGCCCCCGCTCAGGGCAAATGTCTTGAGCCGCAGCGAGATGCGCGGCCACAATTTTCCTCGTCACGACTGACCGGAAATGGCCGAAAGCTGCCGTACACGAGCGACTGATTTCGGCCAATAGCAGTCAGTCAGAAGTCGTAAGAATGCAGTTCAGAATCTGAAAATTCAGCTCGATAATCACTGTGCGTCAGTGCCACTCCCTAAAGCAGTGCATGCATTGACGCGCACGCCAAGTCCTCAACTGCCCTCCGCAGAATGAGCAGCGGGCAATTTTTTGCTCGCATAGAGGCCTCATCCGATGGCGGAAATATTCCCAGACAACATTCGGATCAATATTTTCTCGGCGAACTATCTCATCTACTACTGGCTGATCACCCTTCTCGTGGAAAACCCCGATGATCGCTAGCGTTTCAATTGATGGACAGTAAGCAGTAATTGATTCGCCGCATCGATTACAAACACGTTGACCATAGTCAGTAGTCATAAATTCGTTTCAGTGGCTGGAACTGGAGATGACCTTTTACTTGACGCTGGGTGCAGTGACAACGTCTGCTTCTGGCCGAAAGCTGACGGCCAAGGCTGACCGTTTATGGTCGATTTCTGCCCGTCACGAAATGTCGTAATCGACCCAAAAAGGTCGCTGGGCAACGGTTACTTTCGACCTAGAACTGCCTCTCAGAGAGCTAAAGCTGAGGTTGTCACTCGTCAAACAGAGTCCAGCCATGACAAATGCATTCAAAGTCTTTTGCCGTAAAAATTAACACAAGTTCCTCTGGGTCAAATTTTGTGTACAGCCAGTGCCCAGGAACAGGGCCTCTCGTTATCACGTATTCCAAGCGGTACTTTTGAACAGCTGCAGAATTGAGAGAAGCTGAATTCAACTCAAATCTGTCACCTTGATTGAGCGCCCATAGCTTTAGAACGAGGCTATCATCGAGTACCACCTGTTCAGCTGTCTCCATCAGATGCCGTGTATGCAGTTTTTTTTGAAGCCTAACGCTTCTGGCCATAGATCAACCTATCTATAAACAATCCGAAGATCGCCATAATAATACTGGAACGCGGAGATGACCGTTTTGGGGCGATTTCAGCCGATTCCGACAGGCAGCTATTGGCCGATTGCTGCCTGTCACGAAGGTCTGCAATCGGCCAAAAGCGAACCTCAGATTCGTTCCGCTTTCGACCCTTGCAGCCATCGGGAATGACTCAAACCGGCCCGAAGGAGACGGTAGCCGTGTGAGCTGTGGGCTCGGTTTCAGCTCCAATATAAGCAATAAGGCTAGCGCGCAGGCTCTGCAAATGTGGTGTCCATCGTATGCCGGTCGTAATCCAGCAGGTATGTATGATGCAGACGATACAGCTGTGAAAGCAGACCTTTGTTGGGACCAACTACATCCATGCCTCTGTCGTCGTAGGGAAAAACCATTACGTGCTTCTTCAAATTCAAGAGGTATAAAACGCAATTGGGTTTAGGCTGAATTGCGGCAAAGTCCCTAGCCAAAGCACACCAAAGAAGTGCTTGAAGCAGAGTTGCAGGCGCTTCAAATGCGATGTTGATCCAATACTCCGGCTCCCTTGCGCAAAACCATTCCTCCGGATCTATCTCCTCACTCCAGACTGAGCGTTCCTTGGGTATGTTAACGCCAGCAGATCGAAGGGCATGAATCAGGGGCCGATGAGCAAATCGGTTGCTGCCAGAATGAATGCGCAGACAAGCAACAAGCGTCGCGTCATCAAGGAAGATATCGCTGCAGATCTCTGTTGATTTTCGTAGTGCTGTTAGAAATTGCTCAATCACTCCACCAGTTTCAGAGAGTTCAAAACGCAGGCCTCCTGGATAGGAATAGAAAAGTGGCCTGGCAAATGCTTTACCCCGAAAGATCCTATCAATTTCAAGTTGTAGATTCACTTGATCCCTTCATGGCTAATAGCCCGACTCCATAGTAGGGCGGTACAGACGGATTTTACTGTATACGTAAGATCTGAGCTAAGCCGAGAGAAGACGCCTGACCAAAGGGGATTACTCGCCATCAACGCGTAAGCGTCTAGGAACACACCTTCAGAATCTCGCCCTTATCGCGGGAGTCGGATAGGTGAGTCTGTTGGCCGGATACTTTTCTATTGCGCGTCCTTACACTTAGGGGACTGCGGCGCAGTGATGCGCTGCTGTTACCCGACGAAGGTGCAATTAAACCCTGCACCTTTGTTCCTCCATTGACCGGCACCGAGGACGATCTCTTGGATGCAATGAATACACGCGAGCTCGCAGAGCGCCTGTTAGAAGAAGGATGCAACCCGTCCATGTATGCCATCGGCTCCCGTGGCGGGGCGTCAGACACTTTTTGTCTAAGCTACAGGGACGCGCAGTGGCAGGTCTATTATACGGAGAGGGGGCTGGATTCACCGCCAATCTATGCCTCAGGCAGTGAGTCCCAAGCATGCGAGTTCTTCTTTAAGTACATCATGGCTATGCGTCATGACCACTGTGTTGGCTTCTTTAAGTCCCAAGACAACGCCGTGGCCCTGGAGCACGAGCTCAGAGAGCTAGGGGTAATTAGTTGGTCTGATCAAATTCCCTACGGTGGTAAACACGATCCTCGGTACCGAGTCTTTGTCACCGGTAAGGAGATATTCGTGGCCAGAGAAGCCCTTGGCGAATTACCGCGACGCGACACTGGTGCTTAATCGGGGGAGCAATGGAACAGTGCGACCTGAAGTCATACGTTCGGGCATCAAGCTTTGCATGATCAGACCGGCTGCCCCCTATGCGGCAGCAACTCGGACTCGCCCGCTGCGTCGGCAGGTCACGCTCTACGCATTTCCTCGTACGAAGCATCGACGAACATGATGTGCTCATCGCAAGCAGCTTCAGTTACATCCCGGATTATTTCAGCAAGAGTATCAACATCCCCCCCGGAGCTTCGATGCAGGCCAGGCGTCCGGGTGACCAGTCGATGACAGAGCACTGTGGATGTTTCCCTAGCAGTGCGGCCAGGGCCTCTTGAGGCGGCTCTATGCAGGTGTACATAAAGTCAAAATACGGGGCGCTGGTATCCTGAAGCGAGTACACCAGAGCCCAAGCATTTGATGGACCGGAAAAGTACATAGTGACGTAACGATGTGCCCATTCAGGTCCACCGTGTTTGATCAGGCGAAGTACTTCAACGATCGAATGACAATCGGGGATTCGGATCATGCGATCAGGGTCAAACGTCCGGCAAGCACAGTTTGGGCTGCTACTTTACTGAGCAGAAATGCAGTCATTCTCGCTTTTTTATTCATCGTATTGTCTCGAGTTCGGATGTCCGCTTCTGGCCGAAAGCTGCCAGTCATCCCAGCAGCTTCGGCCAACGCTCATTCGCTTTGAGAAATAAATCATTCCCTTCTTTTCCCTGACTGCTTCGAGACCGGCTGGCGCCAAGGTGTTGAACATTGCCTCCGGCAAAACGCTGCGGTAGCTAGTGGCGGTGCAGATTGTGCGTGGATTCCCTGTCTGGATCGGGGGAACCGTCGAGGTTTCAGGCGGGGGGATCCAGTAGGGAAATCAGGCGCGGCTCGATGCTGGCGGGTTGTATCTCGAGAATCGCCAGCGTGACCGGCAATTTGAAACGCCGAGGGCCGGCGCTACCGGGGTTCACGTATAGACGATCGCCGCGCCATTCGATGCGAGGTTTGTGGGAATGGCCGGTGATGATGAGCTTTATGTCAGGATCCAGATCGGCGGGGACGTCGGCGATGTCGTGGACAAGGAGGGTGTGCCAGCCGTTGAGGGTGCAGGTCAGCAGGTCGGGGAGGTCTTTGGCCCATGGGCTGCTGAGATCATTGTTGCCGCGCACGGCGTGGACCGGGGCAATTTTGGCCAATTGGGTGAGGATGTCCGGATTGCCGATGTCGCCGGCGTGGATGATCACCTCACAGCCTTGGAGCGCACCGATGGCTTCGGGGCGGAGGAGATTGTGAGTGTCGGAGATCAGAGCGGTTTTCATGAGGAAAATCTCCGTGGATGTTTCGGGAGGGAGTGACTGTTTTTTGATGTATGTTCGTTGTCGCCATATTGGTTGCAGGCCGCATCATAACCGCTCCAGGCACTGCACCCGTCAATTTCACCTGTGCAGTGTTCGGGCTACCTTCAGAGATCATTTCTCAGTTCAGGTCAATGTTGGCAGCGGAACATCGGTGACCGCCACGTCCTGCAAAACAGCCGATCAGTGATGTATTTGAGTGGCGACTTCTGGCCGGAAGCAGTCACTCGCAAACGGCAGCTCTTCTCCAGAAGCGCACCCTCGACACGCACGCCAATGGTTTGAGAAAGTGCCAATCACTCCTCTGCAGGCAAAGGACTCCCCGCCATGGACTGCCTCCCCACGCTCCACACCAACCGCCTGACTCTGACACCGCTTCAACTAGCCGACGCACCGGCGGTGCAGCAGTTATTCCCGCAGTGGGAAATCGTCCGGTATCTGGACAGCCGCGTGCCGTGGCCGTATCCAGCGGATGGCGGGCTGGTTTATGTGCGTGATATCGCCTTGCCTGGTATGGCCGCAGGGCGTGAGTGGCACTGGATGATTCGATTGCGCGCAGACCCCGAGGGCTGTATTGGCAGCATCAGTCTGTACGACCAGCCGGGTAACCACAGAGGCTTCTGGCTCGCCCCGCCGTATCAGGGCAATGGTTACATGCGCGAGGCCTGCAAGGTGGTCAATGCCTATTGGTTCGAGACATTGCTGCGCCCGGTCATGCAGGTGCCCAAGGCCGCCACCAATCACGCGTCGCGCAAGGTTTCGCAACGTGAAGGCATGCGTATGGTCGGGACGCGGGACGGAGAGTTTGTTTCCGGGCCGCTGCGGGTTGAGATATGGGAGATGACGAGAGGCGAGTGGCTGGCGACTAAGAGTGAAACAGCCTACTGAACAGATGTTCCAGTTTTCCTCGGACGGATTTTCGATAGAAAGTTGGGCGGCGCCAGACGCCGCCCGTCCTTAACGATCAAACCTGCTGCTGCCCGCCATCGACAAACAGCTCAATCCCGTTGACAAAACTCGCGTCATCCGAGGCCAGAAACAGCGCAGCGCTGGCGATCTCTTCGGCTTCACCGACGCGGCCCATGGGGATCTGTGATGCCAGATAGTCGAGCAAGCCTTGTTGCTGCGCCGCATCCGGGCCGGCCAGATCGACCAGGCCGGGCGTGCGGGTGGCGCCGGGGCTGATGGTGTTGATCCGCACCTGACGATCCTTCAGGTCGAGAATCCAGTTGCGAGCGAACGAGCGCACGGCGGCTTTCGATGCGGCGTACACACTGAACGCCGCGGTGCCTGCGCTGCCTGCGGTGGAACCGGTCAGAATCACCGAGGCTTTCTGAGCCAGCAGCGGCAAGGCTTTTTGTACAGTGAACAGCACGCCTTTGACGTTGCGGTCGAAGGTGTCGTCGTAATGCTGTTCGCTGATCTCGCCAAACGGCACCATCGAGCCGCCACCGGCGTTGGCGAACAGCACGTCGATGCGCCCGTGGGTTTCGCCGATCTGGCTGTACAGGGCGTCGAGTTCGTTCAGCTTGGTCGAGTCGACCCGCACGCCGGTGGCGTTGCCGACTGCTGCGACGGCGGCGTCGAGTTCGGCCTGACGGCGGCCGGTGATGTAGACGTGGGCGCCTTCTGCCGCGAAGCGTTTGGCGGTGGCCAGACCGATGCCGGTGGTGCCGCCGGTGACCAGTGCGATTTTGCCTTCAAGTTTGTTAGCCATGCTGTTTCTCCAGACTTGCTCAAGGGTTGTGAGCGGTTGAGTTTCGGTGAGGAGAAGCTTATCGACGGACTGTGGCTTTCAAAATAGAATTGTCTGAAATCAATCGTTGCAGAAATGAAATGAGCAAACTGCCGGATTTCGAAGGTTTGGCGATGTTCGCCAAGGTTGCAGAGGAGGGCTCGTTCGCCGCTGCGGCGCGGGTGACGGGCGTCTCTGTGCCCACCGTGTCGCGTGCCGTGGCGCGCCTCGAAGAACGTCTGGGTGGCCGACTGTTCAACCGCACTTCAAGGCAACTGGCGCTGACGGAGTTCGGCGCGAGCATGGCGGCGAAGGCGGGGGAGATTTATCGGCAGGCCGAAGAGGTTGAGAGCGAGGCGCAGGAATTATCCGTGCAACCCCGTGGCCAGGTGCGGCTGGCGGTACCGATGTCTTTTGGTCTGCGCTGGGTGGCGCCGTTGATGCCGCAACTGATGCGGCAGTACCCGGAACTGTCGATCGACCTGCACCTGTCCGACGCCTCGGTCGATCTGATTGCGGAGGGCTTCGACGCAGCCTTGCGCATCGCCGTGCTGCCTGACTCGTCGCTGGTGGCGCGGCGCATCTGTGCGGTGACGCAGTTCCTCGTCGCTTCACCGGCGTACCTGGAAAAACACGGCCATCCCGCCCATCCCCGTGAGCTGGCGACGCGCACTTGCCTGCCTTACGCCTACCGCGCGCGCGGCCAGGTGTGGCGCTTTACCCACGATGACGGCAGCGAAGAAGATGTGGTGCCGACTGGCCCGCTTCGAGTGACCAATGCCGAGGCGTTGTTGCCGACCTTGCTCGAAGGACTGGCCGTGGCCGAACTCCCGGAGTTCATCGCCAGCGAATATCTGGCAGACGGGCGTCTGGTCGAGTTGTTGCCCGGCTGGCACATGTTGCGTGGCGGGCTGTATTTCGTGACACCGTCGGCCCGCACGCGTCCGGTGAAGATCAAGGCGCTGTCGGATTTTTTCGCCACGCATCTGGCAGACCCGCAATGGCGCTGGCGCTGACGGAATGACAGCGCGAAGCCCATTCAGCGCCAGCGCTTAACCAGTCGAGGTCACCCGCGCGGCCGGCTCAGGATGACGCGAGGTCAGCAGTCCGATAAAGGAAATCGCCAGCGCCAGCGTGATGGTGGTGGTGACTTCAGTGCGATGCTCCGGGGTGATCATCATCACCGCCAGCGCAGCGCAGATGAACACGATCACCAGCCACGTCAGCCAGGGAAACAGCCACATCCGGAAGGTCAGTTCGACCTTGCGCTGACGCAAGATCCGCCGCATGCGCAACTGCGACACCGCGATCGCCAGGTACACCAGCAGGGCAATCGCCCCGGAGCTGGCCAGTAGAAATTCAAACAATCCGGCGGGCATGAAGTAGCTCCACACGGTGAGCGCTGCGCCCAGTACGGTGCTGGCGATTACCGCGGCGCGTGGCACACCGGCAGCGGAGGTGGCCTTCAGCGCTTGCGGTGCATCGCCGCGACGCCCCAGCGAATACAGCATGCGCGAGGCAATGTAGATTGAGGAGTTCATGCAGCTGGCCACGGCGATCAGCACGACCACGTCGACCATGAACTTGGCGTTTGGAATATTCATGATTTCCAGGGCGCGCTGATAGGAACCCACCGACGCCAGCAGCGGGTCGTTCCACGGCACCACCGAGATAACGACGAAGATCGACAGCAGATAGAACACGCCGATGCGCCAGATCACCGAGCGGGTGGCCTTGGCGATGTTCTGCGCCGGGTTGTTCGACTCGGCAGCCGCGATGGTCACCGCTTCGGTACCGATGAAACTGAACATGATGGTGATGAAAGCGCCGACGACGGCGGACAGCCCGTTGGGCGCAAAGCCGCCGTGCTCGGCCATCAGGCTGCTCAAACCGCTGACCTCGCGGTGCGGGACCCAGCCCAGCAACACGGCAAACCCGACGCTGATAAAGCCGATGATCGCCACAACCTTGGCCATGGCGAACCAGAACTCGAATTCGCCGTACTTGGACACACTGAACAGGTTGGTCACCACCAGTGCAATGATCGAAGCCAACGCGAACAGCCAGGCATCGACTTGCGGGAACCACTGGTTCAGCACGTGTCCGGCGGCCAGCGCCTCGATGGGAATCACCAGCACCCAGAACCACCAATACAGCCAACCGATGGTAAATCCGGCCCAGCGGCCAATGGCCTGGTCGGCATAGGTCGAGAACGAACCGGTGTCCGGATTGGCCACCGCCATCTCGCCGAGCATGCGCATGACCAGCACCACCAGCAAACCTGAAAACAGATAGGCCAGCAGCACCGCCGGGCCTGCTGCGGCAATCGCATGGCCGGAGCCGACAAACAGACCGGCGCCGATAATCCCGGCAATGGACAGCATCGTGACGTGACGAGGCTTGAAGCCCTGCGCCAATTGGCTACTCGAATCCTTGGAGTTCGGGCTGATCATTGGTTTTCTTGTTCTCTGCTGATCGACATTCAAGCAGGTTGACCGGGCGAAGCATTACCAGCATTGCCCGCTGAAACTCCCGAAAGAGGCTCGTACAACCGCCGCAATTGTTCTCAACTCCCTGATCTTCAAGGGGTTGATTTGCCAGGAAGACGCGTCACCTTACCCGGCTCTGGAGAGAACTCAATAGCCTGATTGCGCCATGACCGTGTCTGATATCGACATCTGGACACTTTTGGGTCTGGTTTGAAACCGGCGGGTCACGCCCGGCTTGCCTATGTTGACGAAAGAAACTCCACCAGCGTCGCCGCGCAGGCATCGATGGCGCCATCAACGACCAGTTCGAATCCGTGAGTGTTTTCCGTCGGTATCGCCAGGCATCCGGCCTTCGCGCTGCAGCCCATACCCATGGCCGCACTGGCGTCAGATGCAAAATCCACCAGCAGCGCAAACTGCGGATCAAGCTGACAGCGCTTGGCTGCCTCGGCCAATGCCATCACCACCTCACGCGAGTAATAACCCTTCAGATCACCGGTATTGATGATCGGGTTCACACTCAAAACCGTGCCGTACTCACTCATGACCGGTCCGACCTCGACGGCGATCGTGGTGTCTCCAGGCAAATGCGACGCGGCATAAATCGCGCCCGCGTTGTTCTCTTCTTCAAGCGTGGTAAACACAAAATACGCATCGCAAGACAGGTCCTCGCGACGCGCGCTCAGTTGCGCGACCGCTTGCAACATCGCCGTCACCGGCGCGCGGTCGTCGAGAAAATGCGCCGCTGTCGCGTCTCCGACACGAAACGGCGTTCGCCAATGCTGGCTCAAGACCACGCGACTACCCGGGCGCACGCCCAGCGCTTGCAGGGTCTGCGGGTCTTTGCGAGTGATGATATGGACATCCTGCCAATGCACGGACCCGCTCATGACGTCTTTGCCTTGAGGCGAGCCTTCGGTGACATGCATCGAGCCGAACGACAGAACCCCCGGCAGCACGTCGTTATCGCCAAGAATATCGACCGGGCACACACCGAAGTTCACCGGATTTGCGCCACCCAGCGCCACCACCCGCAGCGTGCCGTCCGGTTCCACGCGTTTGACCACCATGGCGATTTCGTCCATGTGGCCCATGATCCGGATTGCTGAACCGGTGTGAGTATCAGAACCCCGGCCCTTGAGCAGGCCAATCACGTTACCTGCCGGGTCGGTCCAGGTTTCATCGCAGTAGCGCGAGAGATGCTCCTGGCATATCGCGCGCACCTCGTCTTCCTGGCCACCGGGACCGTGGGCCATGAGTAATCGGTTGAGCAGGTCTTGGGTTTCTGCTTTCGTTTCGGCGGTTGCCTGGCGGCAATCCGGATTCGTCTCGTTGTGCGACATGGCGGGCATCCCGTTCGTGGTGAATTTGTCGACTGCCCAAATTTAGGGGGCATGAATCCAGAAAAATTCACAGAACCTGGCTTGCTCGTGCAGCTTCCTGAAGTGGGCCTCGCACTGGCGACAAATAATTGGAACGGTGCTCCGACGCCCACGCCTAATGATCAGCCTGTGATCAATCGCACAGGCGCAGTGCCAATTCCGGCATATCTCGAGAGGTGGTCAACGTGGCTAAAGACGAGAAGAAAAACAAGGGCGACGCTTCGAAAGCCAGCAAGGACTTGAAAGACAAAAAGTCCTCGCCGGAAAAGAAATCGGCGGCAGCCTCGGCGCTTTCGAAGTCTTCGGACAAGAAAGACAAGAAGGACAAAAAGAAGGACGCCGAACCGAAGAAGGCGGCAAAAAAGGCCGACAGCAAGCCGGAAAAGGCCAAGGATTCGAAGAAGGCCGACAAACCGGCAAAGAAGAAAAAGTGATCGCTGCGACTCGCCAGGGCGTTATGCCCTGGCATCCCGCATGTCCCGCCCAGACACAAAACCTGTGGCGAGGGGATTCATCCCCGATGGGCTGCGAAGCGGCCCTACAGCACTACGCCTTCAGGCCGGCTCTTCCACCCGGTGCACATCCCCCAGCGAATCACGCTGCATCGACTGCAGGTTTTTCTCGATGGTTTCGCACAAGGCTTCCATCTGAATCTGATGCTCGCTGTGGCGAAACGGGCTTTGCAGATCGGTGCCGATACGTTCGATCGCCAGCAGCATGAAGCCCACCACCGTCGAGGCGAGCGGGGTGAACCAGCCCAGCGACTCTACCAGTCCCACGGGAACGATCAGACAGAACAGCGAAATAAACAGGCGCGGGAAATACACATAAGGATAGGGCAGCGGTGTATTGGCGATCCGCTCCATGCCGCCCTGGCTGTTGGACAGATCGACCATGGTCGACTCCAGCCGCGCCAGGCGAATGCTGTCCAGGCGCCCGGCCTTGTATTCGCGGGCCAGCAGCGCCGCGGAACCGGTGAGGATGTCGTTGGCAAAGTTGTTGGTGGTGCCGCTGCGGGCAAATTCATCCGCGGGAATGAACGCGCGGACTTCCTCGGGACACGGCTGACCTTGCAGATGCGCCGCAAGGCAATTGACGTACGCCACATGGCGGCGCAACAGCGTCGCTTTAACCGGATTCACTTCATGCTCGCCGTCATCGAGCAGCGTCAGCACCTGCCGGGCGAAGCTGCGCGAACTGTTGATCATCGTGCCCCACAGCGTGCGCGCTTCCCACCAACGGGCGTAGGCGCTGCTGTTACGGAAACTGATCAACACCACCAGCGCCGAACCGAGCAAGGTCAGCGGCATCAGCGGCAGATTGATCTTGGCGTTGAGAAACAGCATGAAGTCGACGGTGACCGCGATGTCCCAGAGCAACAGCCAGAACAGCGACCAGCCGACATAGCCCATGGTTTTGACGATCAGACGGTATTTTTTGGCGATAGCAGCTTTCAAACGGAAACCTCGCAGCGAGCGGTAAGCGTTGACGTCTTAGCTCGGACGCTGTTTGCGCGGTAAAGGTTCGATGGCTGGCCGCATACGCCGGAAAAGGGCAACACAGGCCGCGCTGAGCGGCCTGCTGTCTGCGCAGATGATGTGTGTGAACGAGGAGAGGTCTGAAGCGGCTAGCCGGTGACGCATCCTTGAGGCGTTTTACCGGCAAAGCTGTCGAGCAGACTGGCGACGACCATCTCGCCCATCCGCGTACGGGTCTGCAACGTAGCGCTGGCGCGATGCGGCTGCAACACCACGCGTTCATCGGTAAACAGCGGCTCGGGCACATTCGGTTCGTCGACAAAAACATCCAGTGCCGCGCCGGCAATCTCGCCGGCCGTGAGCGCTGCCACCAGATCCGCTTCGTTGACCAGTTTGCCCCGTGCCACGTTGACCAGGTAGCCACCGCTGCCCAGCGCTTGCAACACCTGCGCATCGATTATCGCTTCGGCTTTATCGGCAGCGGCCGCCAGTATCAAGGCATCGCTGTCGCGGGCCAGTTGCTTGAGGTCGGCGACGAAGGTGTGGCTGACATCGCTCATCGGTTGCAGGTCGGTGTAGCTGATCGGGCAACCGAACGCAGCAGCCCGCACCGCCACCGCGCGACCGACGCGACCCATGCCGACGATACCGATGCGCATACCGGAAACCTGCCGCGCCAGAGGCAGCGGAGCCAGCGGGGTCGGGCTCTGCGGCCACTGGCCGGAACGCACATAGCGGTCGCTGGTGCACAGACCGCGACAGACCGCGATCAACAAGCCGATCGCCAGATCGGCCACGTCTTCGGTCAGCGCGCCAATGGTCGCCGTCACCCGGATGCCGCGATCCCGGGCGTAGGCCAGGTCTACCGCATCGGTGCCGACGCCATTGACCGCCACCACTTCCAGTTGCGGCAGCTGCGCCATCAGCGCCTGGCTGATCCCGGTGTGACCACCGGTGATCACCCCACGGATATTGGCCCCGTGCTCGCGCAAATACGCGGCTTTGTCAGCCTGTTCGAAATAGCGTCTGATGGTGAACAGTTCGCTGAGACGGGCGTTGATTTCCGGAATCAGGATCGGGCTGAGCTGCAAGATTTCTGGCTTCATGTAAACCTCGATTACGCAATAAAAGGCCGGCTTAACCACGACCGGCAAAAGGCATGGCGGTGGCCATGACTGTCATGTTCAGGACGTTGGCCGACAGCGGCAGGGCGGCGATATAGCGCACGGCATCAGCGACATGCTTGACGTCGACCATCGGCTCCACGGTGATCGTGCCGTTGGCCTGGCGCACGCCTTTGGTCATGCGTACCGACATTTCGGTCAGCGCGTTGCCGATATCGATCTGGCTGCAGGCGATGTTGAAGTCCCGACCGTCCAGCGCCAGCGATTTCGTCAACCCGAGCACCGCGTGTTTGCTGGCGGTGTAAGCGCTGCTGAAAGGCCGTGGCGTGTGCGCCGAGATCGAGCCGTTATTGATGATCCGGCCGCCCTGAGGGTGTTGCCGACGCATCAGCCCGAACGCACCACGGGCGCAGAGGAAAACCCCGTTGAGGTTGGTGTCGATCACGTTGCGCCATTGCTCGAAGGTCAATTCATCCAGCGGTACGGCAGGGGCATTCACCCCGGCATTGTTGAAGACGACATCCAGCCGTCCATAGACTTCGGCAATGGTTGCGAACAGCCCGTCGACACTCGCTGGGTCGCGCACATCGGTGGGCACCGCCAACGCCGGGTGCCCCTGCAGTGCCGCCGTCTCGACCAGTTCCTGCAACGGTTCGGGTCGGCGTCCGGCGAGGACCAGCGTGTAACCGTCGGCCATCAGACCGAGAGCCACACTGCGGCCGATTCCGCTACCGGCACCGGTCACCAGGGCTACTTTCATAGGTTGAGCGCTCGACATCTTATTGTTCTCCTGTCTACGAATCGCGGTGGGCGTGGTTGGGGATCAAGTCCGTGGGCCGACGCGCATTTGCAGTTGGCCGATGCCGTCGATGCCGGCGTGGATGACGTCGCCCGGTTGCAATACATCGACGCCTGCCGGGCTGCCGGTCATGATCAGATCGCCAGCCCTGAGCGGCACTGAGCGGGAGATGCGGCTGATCACTTCACTGACCGACCAGATCTGGTTTTCGAGACTTTCGCGCTGGCGCTCGTGTCCGTTGACACTCAGCCACAACTCACCGTCAGGATGGCCTGCGCGATTGACGGGGACGATGGCGGTCATCGGTGCGGCGCCGTCGAACACCTTGGCACCTTCCCACGGCATGCCATTGCTTTTGGCATGGCGCTGCACGTCGCGCCGGGTCAGGTCGAGGCCGGCGGCGTAGCCCCAGACATAGGCCAGCGCGGCGTTTTCCGGAATGTCGGCGCCACCTTCGCCGATGGCCACGACCAGTTCGATTTCATGGGCGAACTCTTCGGTCAGCGGCGGGAATGGCACTTCACCCACGGCGTCCACGACGTTGCTTGCCGGTTTCATGAAAAATACCGGCGGCTGGCGTGATTGCCCCTGAGTGTCTGGCCAAGGGTAGTTTCGGCCGACGCAAAACACCCGGCCGACGGGAAAGCGCTGCTCACTGCCGACCACCGGTAAAGTCACGGGCAGATCCGGGGTAAAAACATACTCGGTCATGTTCATCCTGTTCAACGTCCTGTCAGAAGCTTCAGCGTATGGCGGCGTTCGTTGGCGAAGTTGGACGAAAGCCGCCTCTTGTTGGAGAAATCGGTGGTGTGCGACTCAGCCCGCCTTCAGTTCGATGCGGTACAAACGGCCGAGCAGGAGCGAGTAGGAGAGGGTGCCGATCAGCGCCACGCCGCCAATGAACCAGAAGGCCCAGGCGAACGAACCGGTGGCGTGGACAATCGCGCCGATGACGATCGGCGTGACGATGCCGCCGATATTCGCGGCCAGACTGGTGATGCCGCCGGTCAGTCCGATGAGTTCCTTGGGCGCCACTTCCGACACCGCAGCCCATGACGATGAAGCGATGCCTTGGGCGAAGAACGCCACGGTCAAAATGGCAATGCAGATCGTGTTGGAGTCGGTGAAATTCACCAGCACGATGGACATGCCCAGCATCGAGCCGATCACCAGCGGCAATTTGCGCGCGAACGACATCGAATAACCGCGACGGATCAGCAGATCGGAAACGATGCCGGCGAGGAGGATGCCAACGGTCGCGCCCACGAATGGCATCACGGCAAAGATCCCGGCCTTGATCATCGTGAGTTTGCGTTCTTCGATCAGGTAAGTCGGGAACCAGGTGAGGAAGAAGTACAGGGCCGAAGTGCTGGCAAACTTGCCAATGCAAATCGCCCAGATCTGCCGGTAGCCGAACAATTCGCGGATTTGTCGCCAGTTGAAGCGGGTGCGTTCCTGACTGCTCTTGACCAGTCCGCCGCCCGCTTCGATGTAGGTCAGCTCTTCTTGACTGACTTTCTTGCAGTTCAATGGATCGCGATACAGATAAAGCCACAGCACACCGAAAATGATGCCGAGCGCACCCGTGCTGTAGAAAACATGGCGCCAGTCAAAGGTCGTGGCCAGCCACAGCAGTGCGCCGGTAAACAGCGCGGTGCCGAGGTACTGGCCGCACACATAAATGCTGCTGGCCAGACCGCGCTCCCGTGCTGGAAACCACACAGTGACTGCACGACTGTTGGCGGGAAACGCCGGAGCCTCCATGGCGCCGACGGCCAGCCGCAGACCGAACAATGAGGCGAATCCGCTGGCAAATCCCTGACAGACGGTGACTGCCGACCAACTGATCAACGAGACACCGTAGGTGAAACGCGATCCGAAGCGGTCGGCAATAAACCCGGCGGGTACCAGAGCCAGCGCGTAGGTCCAGGCGAAGGCCGAAAAAATCAGGCCCATTTCGATCTTGTCCAGGCCCAGGTCCTTGGCCATGAACGGTGCTGCAATCGAGATGTTTACCCTGTCGATGTAGTTGATGATCGTGGCAATCAGCAGCAGAGAGAGCATGAACCAGCGCCGCCGCGACGGCAGTCGCTGTGCCTGCACGCTGTCGCGCGCGCCGGGGAGCAACGGCGTCGCAGTGGTCCGGGAGGTGTGAATATTCGACATGAGTGAGCCTCGTCTTATTGTTAGAAATGTCGAGATGTCTGCGCGCAGCCGACGTCAATCGCGCAACAGTGCGGAGCGAGCCATCGAATGCCGGGAAAGGACCGGGAGCGTCAGCCGCAGACGTTCAGGTTCGTCGCGCGCCAAGTGCTACAGGCGAGAGTTCGGGAGGGTCAGCGGGGATTGAATGCAGAGTCATGACGTGCGCACCTTTGATTGTTTTTGATAGAGGTCGGGCTGCATGGTTAATTACAGTGGTCGTACAACATCGCTAAATCAATCGGGGTGTTAGATCGTTTTTTTGTTGAAAAGCCGGTTGGGCAAACCTGTCCAAAAGCTTGGCAAGATAAAAATCTTCGCTATCAAAGCCTGGTAATCAGTTAGCTATTTGTTTTTATAGGAAAAAGATGAATTCGGTGGAGATGGTTTTTTTGGACAACCCGCAACGGCGCACACGGCTGAGAAAATGGCATATCCGCAAAGACATCGTATGACTGCTTGTAGGCTCGAGCCTGAGGCTGCAAGATAACCTCGCCACTTGCCCGGCAACGCCAGGACCACCTGCCAACGTACCTGTCGAGGAATCTCCAGAAATGTCGTCACCCAGCCGTGTCCCCACTTATGTCATGCAGCAACGCAGTGAACTGACCGACTTTTACATTCGCGACAAAAAAGGCCGACGCGCCGAGACCGCCCCGCATCGGCATGAATACTTCCAGATTCAGATCAACCTCGGCGGCGACACGGTGCAGCACATTGGCAACGCGGTACGCCCGTTTCCGCGCAACACGCTGGCGTTTATCCTGCCGCATCGGGTGCATGTGATACCGCATCCGGCGGACAGCAACTTCATGGTGATCAACTTTTCCCAGACCTTCCTGATGCCGCATTTGCAGTGCGACCCGATGGACCTGGAGGAGGTGTCGATTCTTCTCGCGCCCGAGTTGTCGCCGTTCCGCTTTCAGGAGCATCTGGACTTCATTCTGGAGGACGAGGATTTCGCCAATGTGTGTCGCTTGATCGAACAAATGCGCGCGCTGGACGAAAACCGTCAGTTTGGTACGCGCGAAATGCTCAAGGGCTTGCTATTGCAGCTGATTGGCAGCGTCTGTTTTCTGTATGCCGAGCCTCTCAAGCGTCTGGCAGAGGAAAACGCGGCGGAAAACAGTCGACGCGATGCGTTGGGGCGTATGTTCGAGTATCTGCGCAAGAACATTGCCGATCCTGATCTCAACCTGATCAAGGTCGCGGCCGCGACTTATCTGTCACCCACCTATCTGACGCATTGGTTGCGCAAGGAAATCGGCAAGACCTTCACTGAGCTGGTGCTCGAACGCCGAATGCACACGGCGCGTAATTACCTGCTCAATGGCACACGCCCGGTGGGCGAGGTCGCGAGGTTGTGTGGCTTCGCGGACGAAGCGTACTTTTCTCGGCGTTTTCGGCAGATCCACGGCCAGCCTCCCGGTCAATTCCGCCGTCGGCAACTCAATCCCGATACGCCGCAGTCCGCCCTGAACACCTGATGAGCGAGGCCGCCGGGGCGAGATGATCGAGGCACAAAAAAACCGGCGATGTGCCTGATGCTGTTCACTTAAGTTGTATGGAATCTTGTGGCGAGGGGATTTATCCCCGATCGACTGCGAAGCAGTCGCCGCTTTTGACAGTTTTAGGGCCGCTTCGCAGCCCATCGGGGATAAATCCCCTCGCCACAGAGTTAAGTGAACAGCATTACGGCGATGTGCCGGGCTGATTGACGTCAGCCAGGGCCTCGAATCAAGGCTCAAAGCGCAGCTTTTACCTGCAAACCAAACACCAGCGCGTTATCGATGTCCTGCCCGGAAAACGCGCCCGGCTCGATGATGTATTGCAGGTTCGGACGCAGCGTCAGCCACGGCGTGGCCTGATAGCCGTAGCCGAGTTCGATCAACTGTTCGCCACTGTCCAGACTGGGAAACTGCGTGCCGTTGGCCATGGCCGCGTCCTGTTGCACGTCGCGGCTGCGCGGGTTGGGCACGGCGCGGCCGTAGCCGAGGGCAACGGTGTCACGCGGGCGACCGTCGAACGGTTTGTACAGCACCAGACCGGTGCCGTACCACTTGCTGAACGGCGAGGCCGCTGCGCTGGCTGCCGAGTACTGGCCGAAAGCGTGCAGACTGCGGCCTTCGGACGCTGCCGAACTCCAAAGCGCCTGGTCGATCAGCAGGTAGTGACCGCCACGGCCGGAGACTTCCTTGTCGCTGCCGATGCGTTTCACGTCGGAGCTGTCGTAGTAATAACCAAGCTTGTATTCGCCGGGTAACGGGCCCGCGTGTTTGTACACCAGCTCAATCGGCACCACGGTGCCGGTGGTGTGTTTCGGCCCCAGGTGCCAGGCGCGGCTGGAGTTGCCGTTGCTTTCCGGGTCGACGTTAAACGCGGCGACGCGCAGTTGCCAGGACGGCGACAGGTCGTACTTCACCCGCACACCCAAATGGGCGTTGGGGTAGTTGGTCCAGCCGCTGCCGCCCGACATGTTCAGCGGATGGCCGCAGAAACCGGCGTTCATGAAGTTGCACAGAATGCCGCTGTCGAGGCCGCCGAGGTCGTTGCCCATGGCCATGTAACCCAGTTTCACGTTGAGCGCCGGGGTGAACAGGCTGCGCTCGTAACTGAGTTCCGTCAGGCGGGTGTAGAGGCCGCCGTAGTTTTCCTGGATCGGCAGACGGTTGCCGACCAGATCTTCGGAGGCGCTGTTGCCGCGGCGATCGTTGATGGTCAGCTGCACCTTGCCGGCGTTGTCCACGCTGTACAACTTGCTCAGGTCGAACTGCACGCCGAGCTTGATGTTCTGCGAGTAACGCGCCGAGCGGTGCAGGCCGCCGTCGGCGTTGTAGGCCATTTCGCCGGTGTAATCGCCGCTGAATTTGATGCCGTCGGCGTCCATTTGCTGACGCAGGCCTCCCCAGTCACCGGACAGGGTGTTGCGGGTGAAGAGGTTCGAGTCGGTGTCGGCGAGGGCGGGCAGGGCGGCGCTGCACGTCAGGCCCAACAGCACAGCGTTGACCCACGCGGATTGGTTAAAACGAAACATGGAGATTTTCCTGGGCAAAGCTTTAGCGAAATCGGAAAGCAGCGCGGCACCCTCAGGTGCCGCGCTCAAATAAAAGTGCCCGTGTTCGCCACGGACACACAGGCTTATGGCAAGGCGTAGGCCATCACGTAGTCGCCGCGATCGGTCGACTGACGGGCGCCACCGGCGGTGACGACGATGTACTGCTTGCCGGTCTTCGGCGACACATAAGTCATCGGGCCGCCCTGGCTGCCAACCGGCAGACGTGCTTTCCAGACTTCTTCGCCGTTGCCGCTGTTGAATGCGCGCAGGTAGAAGTCCTGAGTGCCGGCGATGAAGATCAGGCCACCCTGAGTCGACAGGGTGCCGCCGAGGGTCGGCAGACCGATCTTGATCGGCAGGTGCATGCGGATGCCCAGCGGACCGGTGTCCTCAACAGTGCCGACCGGCACCTGCCAGGCGATTTTCTGGGTCTTCATGTCGATCGCGGTCAGGGTGCCGAACGGCGGCGCCTGGCACGGAATGCCGGCGACCGACAGGAAGCGGTTCTTGTTCACCGCATATGGCGTGCCTTTGAGCGGCACCGCGCCCATGCCGGTGTTCAACGCTTCGCCACCAGAGGAGGCCTGGGCCTTGTTCTGCGACGGGATCATCTGAATCCACAGACCCAGGCGCATGTCGTTGACGAAAATGAAACCGTGCACCGGGTCAGTGGAAATGCTGCCCCAGTTCATGCCACCCAGCGAACCCGGGAAGCTCAACGATTTGTCGGTGCCCGGCGCGGTGTACAGGCCGTCGTAACGCATCGATTTGAAATCTATCCGGCACAGCAGCTGATCGTACGGCGTGGCGCCCCACATGTCGGCTTCGGTCAGGTGTTGCGCGCCGATCTGCGGCATGCCCAGCGATTTCGGCTGGGTCGGCGAGTACGGTTCGTTCGGGATGTTCGCGGCTTTGACCGGGACTTCCTTCACTTCCGTCAGCGGTTTGCCGGTGGCACGGTCGAGAACATAGATCTGCCCGGCCTTGGTGCCGATGACCAGCGCCGGAATGGTTTTGCCGTCCTTGTCGAAGTCGATCAGGCTCGGCTGCATCGGCAGGTCGAAGTCCCACAGGTCGTTGTGCACGGTCTGGTAGACCCAGCGCTCATCGCCGGTTGTGGCGTCCAGCGCGAGGATCGAAGCGCCGTAGGTGTGATCAAGTTTGCTGCGTTCAACGCCATAGATGTCGGTGGAGGAACTGCCCATCGGCAGGAACACGGTGTTGGTCGCCGGGTCGTAGGACATCGGCGCCCAGCTGTTCGGCGTGCTGCGCACATAAGTGCTGCCATCGGCCGGGGCCTTTTTGTCCTGCGGGTTGCCCGGGTCGAAGGCCCAGCGCATGGCGCCGGTGATCACGTCGAAACCACGGATCACACCGCCCGGCATGTCGGTCTGCACGTTGTCGGCGACACGACCGCCCACCACCACGGTGGTACCGGCCATCAGCGGCGCGGAGGAGAGCTGGTAGTAGCTGTCCGGCACATCGCCGAGACCGGCCTTCAGATCAACCTGACCGTTGTTGCCGAAACCCTGGCAGAACTCGCCGGTGTCGGCATCGACCGCGATCAGCCGCGCATCGATGGTGTTGGTCAGCAGACGGCGCTGGCAGTTGGCGGCCGGCGCAGGTTTGGTTTCGATGATGCTCGAATTGGCCGGCTGAGCGATGGCCTTGGTGGCATCGAAATAGGCCATGCCACGGCAACGCTGCCAGACTTTCGACTTGGCGTTGATCGCGTTCTTCCACAGCTCTTTGCCGGTGTCGGCATCCAGCGCGATCAGGTTGTTGTGCGGGGTGCAGATGAACACCTTGTTGCCGATCTGCAGCGGAGTCAGTTGGTCCTCGGCACCGTTGCCATCGCTCTCGGCGACGTCACCGGTGTGGTAGGTCCACGCCACTTTCAGTTTGTCGACGTTGTTGCGATTGATCTGGTCCAGTGCAGCGAAGCGACTGCCGCCCTCGGTATTGCCGTAGTGCGCCCAGTCTTTCTGCGCATTGGCCGGTTCCACCGGAGTCAGGCCCGGGCCAGTACCGGTGGCCGCCACCGTCGGGTGCGCAACAAACATGTTGCCCGCCGCCACGGCCAGCGCTACCGCCAATACCGCCGCAACGCCATACGCGCCGCGACCGGGTACGCCACCGTTGGCGCGCTTGAGCAGCGGGTAGACCAGCGTCACCACCAGACCCACGACACTGAACATGAACAGACGCGAGAACACCGGCCAGAACACCAGCCCGGCATCGCTCACTGCCCAGATAGCCGTGCCCAGCAGAAACGCGGCGAACAACCAGGCACCGGCAGTTCTATAGCGCGCGATCAGCACACCGGAAACGGCCATCACCAGTCCACCCACGAGGAAGTACCACGACCCTCCCAGACTGACCAATTTCACGCCGCCAGCAGCTAGTGCCAAGCCGAGCAGGGCGATGATCACGCCCAGCCCGACCAGAATGAATTTAGATATGCCCGAGAGGCGTTGACTCTGCTTCACGTTGAATGTCCCATTGAGGTGAGGCGTGCAGTATATAGATAGGTAACTACCTAGTTAAATCACTAATTTGGAATGGAGTATAGATCGCCGTGTCTGCACGGGTTTGCGAGCAGGCAGGAACGCCCGCGGGAGGGCGAGGGTGGGCTATGGGTTGGAAAAAAGTCGGGTTACTGTTGGAATAAATGGAATTTTTGACAGGCGCTAGCCTGCAAGAGGGAGGGGATCGAAAAAGCGAAGATTGGAAAATGCCAGCCATCAACCGACGTGGTAATGGGAGCCCGATTGGCAGCGAGTGACGTCATTGAACGCGCAAAACTTTGAAAATGCCGTCAAACGTTCTTGAATTCCTCTACGAGCAACGCCGCGAATTTCTCTTTTGCTCGATGAGGCCCACTGTTTTTATTCCCGATAAAATAATTTTGAATGGGAACCAGGTCGTCAAATACAAAGCCGTTTATGTCACCGATCCGCCGAAACTGTTCAAAAATCCCTCTGGGCACTAATGAAACACCCGCTTTGGAGCTCACGCACCCGAGAATGGTGCCGTAGCTGGCGATGCTTGTTATCGCGCTGGACACACCATGCGCATGCAGCCAGTTTTCCAACGCCTTTCTATACGGACAGCCTTCTGGCCACATGAAAATGGCGGTGCCAATCAGGTCCTGCGGCTTATGTATTTGCCCCGCTGCTGAAGAGGCAATCAATACCAGCTCCTCTTTGTAGATTTCGATACTCTCAATATCCGGGTGGTCCTGATTGACGGCAATGATGGCGCCGTCAAGCTTGTGTTCAGCCACATCATTTAACAACTGCGACCAGTCACCCGTGCTGAACTGCATTTCTACAGACGGGTAGAGCTGATGAAACTTCGACAGCAGCCTGGGCAATCTGCCGGTCGCCGATGACTCAATGGCCCCGATCTTCAGCAGTCCCGATGGCGCCGCCGCAGGATCGAGGGCTCTTTGTGATTCCTGGCATAAAGCCAGGATCTTGTTTGTATATTCAAGAAATAATCTACCGGAAGGGCTGATAACCAGTCCCCGACCTTTTCTGATGAACAGAGAAACACCCAGTTCGCTTTCCAGTAGTTTGATTCTATTGGTGATATTGGACGGGACGCAGTGCAGTAGTTCAGAGGCGCGAATGATACTTCCGTGATCCGCGACCGTCTTGAACATGATGAGTTGAGAAAGCTCCATGCTATTGCTCATTTATAGTGAATGAATTGATCATTATAATTCACTTGTTGCAAGTCATCAACTGGCATACTTTTGAAGCCTGATTTAATTTCGGAAGTTTGAATCGGGAAATTAACTCGATATATCTTTAGGGAAAAGGATAAGCTCATGAGTTCGACTATGTTGCAAAGCCGCCTTGACGAATTTAGCAGTTACAGGACTATGCAAGAGTTTGGTGAGGTATTTATTGATGGGCTGCCAAAGCATATCAGGAATCTGAAAATACCTGGTCGAGCCATATTGCAAGGAGAACGCAGACAGTCAGTGCTGGCGAATGTTACGCATATTCCTGAAATCCAAGAGTCAATGCTAGAAGTCCTTAATCATTCCATTACGCAAGAAGCTCAACTTCATGCCGAAAACGCGTTTAAAAAGTTTCTTCAGAAGGATGTCGTGGATTCGTCTGTTCTGAAGTTCTTTAATGGGTGGAATGAAACACATAAAACCACCAGTTTGGTCTCTGCAAAAATAATCATGCGGCTGTCAGCAGACGCCATATCCGTACCTGCTGAAAAACACGTTGAGTATCTCAATGTAATGGCGCATATGCATGAGGTTGCAAAGGACGATTTCGGGCTTGGACATCCGGGGCATGACGGCATGTACGATTACATGACTTCGGCTTTTGGTGCGACTGCTTGGGTCGAAAGCCAATACAAGGTTCGTGAGTGCAATGAGTTTTCAGAGTTTCTTTATAATACTGGCGTCGCAGAACATAAATCGGCTCTGAATTCGATTGAGCATAAAAGCTCAATTATGGACGCCATGATGGTCTCCATTGCTTCTGAGCTCTGGAATGGTCGTGAGTATAATTTTATTGCCCAGTACATTGAGGCTAAGCTGCTTGCAATCAATCCTTCATTAAGGACCAATGTTCATACCCTGCGGAACGCAAAAGGTTACGTGATGGGACACTCAGGTGAAGTTGAAAACAAACACGGCCTGCACGCTCTGGCCGCTGCTCAAGCGTATGGCCGAACGGTGAACCTGCCCTTTAAGCTCGGTCGCCTGAAAGGCATCATGCTCAATTACAATGAGCGTGTAGGGAGAGCTTTCGAGGCCATGTATCAAAAGCTGAATGCTGAAAAATAGCGTAGAGGACGTCGTGATGCTTTACGCAGAGTTACAGTTCCGAAAGGACCTCCTGAATGGATGTTGAACAGGCGTTATTCGCCTTGGGCTTTTTTGCTTTCTGCGGTGGTTTGATCGATGCGGCGGTCGGTGGTGGCGGGCTTGTACAGCTGCCAGCGCTTTTGCATGCCTTGCCTCAGTACAGTTTGGCGACTGTTTTCGGGACCAATAAACTGGCGGTTCTAGCGGGTAATCTTTCTTCGATATACAGCTATACCAAAAGAATCAGGATTGTCTGGAAATTGATGCTTCCGACAATGCTTTCGGCATTTGTTTTTGCTTTTCTGGGCGCGTTTTCCGTGTCAATTGTGCCAAAGAAAATAATGGAGTTTGTTGTTTTCTTTATTTTGATCGCCATGGCGATATATACCTTTGCGGAAAAGCGCTTAGGCATGGTCAGCAATGACTTTCATTGCGGAACAAAGGAAGTTGCGTGGGGAATCTTTTTTGGTGGATTGATTGGTTTTTATGACGGCGTCTTCGGTCCGGGCAGCGGTAGTTTGTTGTTATTTATCTTCGTTAAATACTTTGGTTTTGATTTTCTAAACGCATCCGCTTCCGCCAAGCTGGTTAATCTTGGCACTTTCAGCGCAGCGCTCATGTTTTTTGTGCCAACCGGGAACGTGCTGTGGGCTGTAGGTGGCGTCGTAGCGCTGTGCAATATGGCCGGATCCCTGACTGGAGTGTTCTTGGCCTTGCGTTATGGAAGTGGTTTTATTCGAATCTTTTTCCTGATTCTGCTGGTGTTTCTGATTGGCCGAATGGGGCTGTCCCTATTCTCATAGATGAAACCGCGCCCCTTCGGCCCTTGAAGATCACTGAACGTTGATCCTGCTCAGCCTCGGTTATTACGCAAAATCGAAAAATTCAACGCCGCCGCCACACACAACCAAGCCAGATAAGGAAACAGCAGCAACCCAGTGATCACATCCAGGCGCAACGTCAGGACCACCATCACCGCGACCACCAGCCACAGCAGCGCCAGGATCACCATGGCTGCGAAAATCCGTTTTGCGCCGAAGAACACCGGCGTCCACAGCGTGTTCAGGGCGATCTGCGCTGCCCACAAGGCGAGCACCTGTTGACTGCCGGCGATCAGGGTCAGGCGGTAGCCAACCCAGGCCAACAGCAGGTAAATCGTGGTCCAGGCCAGCGGGAACACCCAGTTCGGCGGGGTGAATTTGGGTTTGTTCAGCCCTTGGTACCAGGCCCCGGGTTTGAACATCACGCCGGTGGTCGCCGCGGCACCGCAGGCGATAAGAAAAATCACAAAATTCACCATTTATCACTCCTTGGCCGCAGCCAGTCTGCTTGGGTTTATCGCCGCAACGGCTGTTTATTCCGGGTTGGCCGCCATCAGGTCACTGACCCGCGCCACCAACGTGTCCACCGCAAAGGGTTTGGTCAGCACCTGCATGCCTGGGCCGAGCTGTCCGGCGCCGATCACTGCGTTTTCGGCATAGCCGGTGATGAACAGGGTCGTCAGGTTCGGGCGGATCTCGCGGCCGGCGTCGGCCAGTTGCCGGCCGTTCATGCCGCCCGGCAAGCCGACATCGGTGATCAGCAAGTCGATCTGCACCTGCGAGCGCAACACTTTCAGCCCGGCGACGCTGTCGGCCGCCTCGATCACGCGATAGCCGAGATCGCCGAGCACTTCGACCAGCATCGCGCGCACCGTCGGTTCGTCGTCGACCACCAGAATCGTCTCGCCGGCCTTCGGCAGCGCCGTCGGGGCGGTGTCCTTGTCGTCGTGGCTGGGCAGCGGCTCGCCGAGGTGACGCGGCAGGTAGATGCTCATCGTCGTGCCCTGGCCAACCTGCGAATGCACCCGCACCTGACCGCCAGACTGTTTGGCGAAACCGTAAATCATCGACAGCCCCAGCCCGGTGCCCTGGCCCAGCGGTTTGGTGGTGAAGAACGGGTCGAACGCCTTGGCGATCACTTCGGCCGGCATGCCGGTGCCGGTATCAGTCACGCTCAGGCACAGATACTGGCCCTCGGGCATGTCCTGCGCGCGAGCGGTCTCGGCGTCCATGGTCAGGTTGGTGGTTTCGATGGTGATGCGTCCGCCATCGGGCATCGCGTCGCGGGCGTTGATGCACAGATTGAGCAGGGCGTTTTCCAGTTGACTGGCGTCCACCAGCGTCGGCCACAGCTGCGGTGCGCCAATGGTTTCCAGGCGGATACTCGGGCCCACGGTGCGCTGGATCAGTTCAGTCATGCCAGTCATCAGCAGATTGACGTCGGTCGGACGTGGATCAAGGGTCTGGCGTCGGGAGAACGCCAGCAAACGGTGGGTCAGGGCCGCGGCTCGCTTGACCGCGCCCTGGGCGGTGACCATGTATTTGTCGACTTCGCTCAGGCGCCCCTGTTGAATCCGCGCGCCCATCAACTCCAGCGCGCCGGAAATCCCGGCCAGCAGGTTGTTGAAGTCATGGGCCAGGCCTCCAGTCAGTTGGCCGACCGCTTCCATTTTCTGCGACTGCCGCAGTTTTTCCTCGGCTTGCATCAGCTCGGCGGTGCGCGCGGACACCCGTTGTTCGAGGGTGTCGTTGAGCGCGCGCAATGCGGCGAGCGCTCGATCCCGTTCGGCCTGGACGTTGCGCCGCTCCTCAACGTCGATGAGCACGCCGGGAAAGCGCAGCGGTGTGCCGTCAGCGCATTCCACCCGACCGTTGGCCTCGATCCAGCGGTATTTGCCGTCGGCGCGACGCACGCGGTACTGGTGCGAGTAAGCGCCGCCACGGCCAATGGCTTCGTCGATCGCCGTGATCAGGCCTTCGCGGTCATCCGGGTGCACGGTGGTGATCACTTGTTCGAGGCTGAGCCCTTCGCGACCCAACTCCGGGGCCAGATCAAACACCCGGGCGAACGCCTCGTCCACGGCAAAGCGGTCGGTGAGCAGGTCCCAATGCCAAGTGCCGATAATGGCGCCGGCGGCGAGGGCCAGTTGCACGCGTTCGACGTTCTCCCGCGCCAGAGCTTCGCTGGCGCGCAGGCGTTCCTGTGCGGCGCGGCGTTCGGTGACGTCGTTGAACAGGATCGCGATCTGCCGGTCGGCCGGGTCGCCGACCCGCACCGCGCGTACGTCGAACCAGCGTTCGAAGGTGTTGGCGTAATTCTCGAAATTCGCCGGTTCGCCGGTCCTGGCCACGTGACCATAGGTTTCGAACCAGAAGCGTTCCAGATTGGGCGCAAACTCGGTCACCCATTTGCCGCGCAGGTTGACCCCGCACTGCTGTTCGAACGCCGGGTTGGCTTCGACGAAGTAATAGTCGACGGGCTGGTCGTCGGCATCGAATTTGACTTTGACGATGGCAAACGCCGACTCGATGGTTTCCAGAATGGTGCTGAAACGCGCCTCGCTGCGGGCAAGCGCATCCCGACTGGCTTGCAGCTGCGCCGCCATGTCACGCTCGATATCGATCGTCCGCGTGGCGACCTGGGCATTCTCAAGCGCCGCGCGCAATCGCCTGACCTCTGACTCAAGCGCCCCGCGATCAAGATGTTTGAGGCTGTCCATTACACCTGCTTGTCTGATTTTCGGGAGTGGGTTGCGTAACGCGCCTGTGCATCGGGCAGTCGTGCACCGCGGTTGCCGTTACACCGTTGATCCGTTGACAGGGCGGGCCAGCGTTAAGTTTCACCGTCCGCGCCCGGTTGATGCCGAATATCAGATCGCCTGGCCGCTATCGAGCCTGGCCAACAGCGTTTGTCCGCGTTGCCACAGCGCTTGTTGTTTGGCCTCGGGCATGCGATCGAGGTTCTTGTACATCATTGCCATGCGCTGATTGCCGCGCAGCAAATCGCCGTGGCGCATCAGGAAATGCCAGTACAACGCGTTGAACGGGCAGGCATTGTCCGCCGTGCTCTCGCTGACCTTATAGGTGCAGCCGCGGCAGTAATCGGACATGCGATTGATGTATTGGCCACTGGCGCAATAGGGCTTGGAACCCAGATAGCCGCCGTCCGCGTGCATGACCATGCCGAGGGTGTTGGGCAGTTCCACCCAGTCGAATGCGTCCATGTAGATCGCCAGATACCACTCGCAGATCTGGCTCGGCGCGATGCCGGCGAGCAGGGCGAAATTGCCGGTGACCATCAGCCGCTGAATGTGATGCGCATAGGCGTGCTGCAGACTCTGGCCGATGGCTTGGCGCATGCAGTTCATCTGCGTCTCGCCGGTCCAGTAAAACTCCGGCAACGCGCGGCTGTTGCCAAAGGAATTGCCCAGCGCGTAGTCAGGCATTTTCAGCCAGTACACGCCGCGCACGTATTCGCGCCAGCCGATCAATTGGCGGATGAAGCCTTCGGCGGCGTTCAACGGCACGCTGCCGGACCAGTACGCCGACTCGACGTCGCTGCACAGCTGCCGCAGATCGAGCAGGCCGATGTTCAGCGCAGCGCTGATCCGCGCATGAAACAGGAACGGTTCGTCACTGGCCATGGCGTCCTGAAAATCACCGAAACCCGCCAGGCCATAATCGAGAAAGTACGCCCACAGCGCCTGAGCATCGGCGTGGGTAACCGGGTAGTTGAAGTCGTCGAGCGCGCCGTAATGGTTGCTGAACCGTGCCTTGACCAGTGCCAGCACTTCCAGGGTGATCGGGTCATTGTTGAAGCGAACCGGGTAGGGCGCCTTCACCCCCTTGGGCAGCGCCTTGCGGTTCTGCGCATCGAAATTCCACGCACCGCCCACCGGCGAACCGTCACCGTTGAGTAGCAAGCGGCTTTTGCGGCGCATCTCGCGGTAGAAGAACTCCATGCGCAGCTGTTTTTTGCCCTCGGCCCAGGCGGCGAATTCCGCCCGACTGCAGAGAAAACGCGCATCGCTGTGCCAATGAATCGCCAGAGCAGCATCGTTGATCGATTGCTCCAGACGCCAGTCGCCGCACTCGGTGACGTGCACTTCGCTGGCGTGCAGCAGTGCTTTCCAGCGCTGCAATTCGCCCGGCACCGAACCGCTGTTGTGCGGATCATCCAGGGTGACGTATTCGACCCGAACGCCTTGCTCGCGCAAGGCCTGGGCGAAATGGCGCATGGCACTGAAAATCAGCGCGATCTTTTGCGGATGGTGCGGCACATGGCTGGCTTCTTCCATGACCTCGACCAACAGCACGCAGTCGCGCTCGTTATCGAGATCCTTTAAGCAAGCCAGATCAAAGGACAACTGGTCGCCCAGCACCAGGCACAAGCGGCGGGTCACGTTCATTCAGTGAAACTCGACATCGGGCAATTCATAACGGTGAGGTCAGGGAGAACGGAATGCGCAGCTCTTCGACGGGATCGCTGTCGCGGCCGCACATTTCGTCGTGCACGCATTGCTGCACCAGCACACAGGGGAAGGGCGGCACGGTCTGCAGCAAGTCGCGCAGATGGGTGACCGAGCGCAGGTGCAGCGGCTTGGCAGCCTCGTCGAGCAAGGTGAACTGGCCGTGATCGAGGCGGATGCGCGCCAGGTAAAAACCACCTTCCAGCGACAGCAACTCCAGCTCGCGTATTTCGCTGTTGGCCGCATGTGCGGTGAGGGTCTGCAGATTCATGCTTCACTCCTTGCCTGCGCACGCAGGCGTTTGGCAAACACAGCGCGATTCATTGGCTCAGGCCAGCGCCCTGACGGCGGAAGAACAAGGTCACCTGGCCGACCTCGACGCCGAGCTTGGACATGCTGGTGCGATTGATCAGGGTGTCCTCGTCCATCAGGTACATCCAGTCGTCCATGCTCATTTCGTAGGTCGAGTCATCGACCGGCAGGTTCAGGCGATAACGCCAGTGCAAGGCGTTGCCCGCCAGCTGGCCCTGGGCGACACCCACCACATCATCGGCGCGACCGCTCCAGCGTCCTTGCCCTTCGGGCGTGAGGGTCCAGACGCGGCGTTGGCGCGTGCCGTCGCTATAAAGGAAGCGCTCGTCGAGAATCAGGTTATTGCCCTCGCGACGGCTGACGATGTTGACCTCGAACCGCTTGACCACCTCACCGCTGCGTTTCTGGAACATGCCCCAGGCTTTTACCGGCTGGCTGAAAAAGCGCTGCAGGTCGAACGCCGGTTGCTGGTCCGCATAACGGCTGACGTCCACGCTGCCGCAGCTCGTAACGCTGAGGACCAATGTCAGTAACAGCAGAAATCGGGTCATTACCTTGCTCCCTGGGCTTGTACGGTGAAAGGCCCTTGTACAGGTCTGGCGCCGGCTGATGAGCGCTCGGCGCAAGCCAGCAGGCTTTCAGACTTGCTTTTGGTCGCTACAGAAAGTTGTACGCGACGTTTTATGTTGTATAGGTTTTGTTCACGATAGGCTGAAAAAAATTACCTGACAATCAATCGGCGAAATTTTTTCCAAGAGGCACAAACCTCCCAGCGCAGCGCTGGAGGTTGCCAAGGGGGAAGGCAAGTAGGGGAGCGCTCCCTAGGGAGTGGGAGCGCTGGTGTGAATGGGGGATTTATTCGCTGTAAACCGGGTAATCCACATAGCCTTCGGCGTTACCACCATAGACCGTCGCGGGGTTCAGAGGATTGAGCGGCCAACCATTGGCGATACGTGCCGGCAGATCCGGGTTGGCCATGAACGGACGGCCGAACGCGACCAGATCAGCCAGCCCCGATTCGAGCAACCGCGCGCCGGATTCGGCGGTGTAGCGCCCGGCGTAAATGATCGCGCCGCTGAAAGTGTCGCGCACGGCGCGGCGGAAGGTCTGCGGCATTTCTGGCGCGTTGTCCCAATCGGCTTCGGCAATCGACAGATAGGCAATGCCTACGGCCTCCAGCACTTTGATCGCTTCGATGTAAGTGGTGTGTGGGTCTTCCTCGACCAGGCCGAGGTAAGTGCGCGCTTCGTCGGTGGTGGTGAACAGCGGTGCGAAACGTACGCCGACTTTGTCCTTGCCGATGCACTCGGCAACACCCATCACCACCTCGCGCAGAAAGCGCAGGCGATTGTCCAGTGAACCGCCGTACTGATCGGTGCGCACGTTGCTGTGGGCGGAAATGAACTGGTTCACCAGATATCCGTTGGCGCAGTGCAGTTCGATGCCGTCGAACCCGGCGTCCATGGCATTGCGCGCGGCTTGGATATACAGCTGAACCAGTTCCTGAACTTCATCGGTGCTCAGTGCGCGCGGGGCGGAGGGTTGGACCAGCTCGCCGGCACCCGGCGCGGTTTCGATGAACACGCTGACCCGATCAGTAGCAATCGCCGAGGCCGACACCGGCGCCGCACCCTCGGGTTGCAGCGCCGTGTGCGATACCCGGCCGACGTGCCACAACTGCGCGAAAATCACTCCGCCCTTGGCGTGTACGGCCTCGGTGACCAGGCGCCATCCGGCAATCTGTTCGGCGCTGTGGATGCCCGGTGTCCAGGCATAGCCCTGACCGCGCGGCTCGATCTGCGTGCCTTCCGTCACCAGCAAACCGGCACCGGCGCGCTGCTGGTAATACTCGGCCATCAACGCGTTGGCGATATTGCCCGGCTGGGTGCTGCGTTGGCGGGTGAGGGGCGGCAAGACGATGCGGTTCTTCAAGGTGTGATGGCCCAGGGTGACCGGGGTGAAGAAAGGGCTGTTGTTCATGACATTCCTGTTCTGGCTTATTAGACCAGTCGACTAGTTGCGGGATAAAAAAAACACCGTGCAGACCGCGCACGGTGTTCGAGAGCTTGATTCGATATGAATCAGCCGAGCATTTTCAGCAGTTGTTCAGCCACCGCTGCCGAACTGGCCGGGTTCTGGCCGGTCACCAGTTGCCCGTCGGCAACCACGTGAACCTGCCAGTCGCCGACCTTGGAGTAGTGCCCGCCGAGACGCTGGAATTCGTCTTCGATCAGGAACGGCACGACATCCGTCAGGCCAACAGCGGCTTCTTCGGCGTTAGTGAAACCGGTGACTTTACGGCCCTGAACCAGCGGCTTGCCATCGGCAGTCACGACATGACGCAGCACGCCCGGCGCATGGCAGACGAAACCGTGTGGCTTGTTGCTGCGGTCGAAGGCTTCGATCAAGGCGATCGAGTGCTTGTCTTCAGCCAGATCCCACAGCGGGCCATGGCCGCCTGGATAAAACACTGCGTCGAAGTCGTCTGCGCGGACATCCGCCAGGCGCCCGGTGTTGGCCAGTGCCTGTTGGGCGGCAGGGTCTTTGCGGAAGCGGTCGGTTTCAGTGGTTTGCGCACCGGGTTCATCACTTTTCGGATCAAGCGGTGGCTGGCCGCCAGCAGGGGAAACCAACGTGACTTCGGCGCCGGCATCCTTGAAGGCGTAGTAGGGGGCGGCGAACTCTTCGAGCCAGAAGCCGGTCTTCTTGCCAGTGTTGCCGAGCTGATCGTGGGAAGTCAGAACCATCAAGATTTTCATAGCGCACCCTTGGGGTTGGTTGGTGTCGGCGAATGGGTTCGCGTTCGACACCGTTGGAAGGATTGACGAGGCACAGCATAGATTCCAATTAGACCGGTCGTCTAGTAATTTTTTCGTGGCGTGTTTCCGGGCGTTTGCTGTGGCAAACTTCTGCTCATTGGAAATATACGACTGGTCTATTGTTTGGTATTTTGCGCCCCATGAAACCGACCTACGACGATACCCGCCAACACCTGCTCGACACCGGCCACCGCATGATGGCCGAAAAGGGCTTCACCAGCGTGGGCCTGAGCGAGATCCTGCAGACCGCCGGCGTGCCCAAGGGCTCGTTCTATCACTACTTCAAATCCAAGGAGCTCTACGGCCAGGCGCTGCTGGAGGATTACTTTGTCGGCTATCTCGCCGACATGGAACGCCGCCTGACGCTACCGGGCCTCAGCGCTTACGAACGATTGATGGATTACTGGCAGGGCTGGCAGAACCGCTGCACCCTCGAAGGGCATGGCGACGAATGTCTGGTAGTGAAGCTGAGCGCAGAAGTCGCCGACCTCTCCGAATCGATGCGCCTGACCCTGCGTGACGGCGCCGAACGCATCGTCGCGCGCATCACCACGTGCCTGGAAGAGGGGCAACTGGATAAAAGTCTGCCGAAGACCGACGCCCGGCAACTGGCCGAAACCCTTTACCAGTTGTGGCTAGGCGCGAGTCTGTTGAACAAGCTGCAACGCACCGGACAATCGTTGCAGACCTCGATGGCGATGACGGAGCGCTTGCTGGAGCACTGAGTTGCGTCAGGACAAGGCTATGCGGGGCAGGGCAGCCGCGACAAGATCGACGTCGACATCCGCCATGGCATGCCCAACTGGCCGAGCTACGAAGTGCGCACGATCCGCAATGAGCGGATCGCGGTGCTGGCCTCGCCACGGTTATTGGAGAAACGTCCGATCACTTCGGCTGCAGATCTGCTGGACAGCCAGTTGATCCTGTCCGAAGCGACCTTGATCAAGTGGCCGCAACTATTTGCCCAGCACGGCGTATCGCGCCCGGAAAAACCCTACACCTTGAGTTTCGACCGTTCGTACATGACGCTCGAAGCTGCCAGTCACGGCCTCGGATTTGCCCTGGAAAGCACGCTGCTGGCTCAGGACCATCTGGCGCGCGGCGCCTTGGTGGAAGTCGCGCCGCAACTGAGCGCGCCAATCACCGCGCATCATCTGGTGTTCCCCAAAGCCCATTCGAACTTCCCCCGGGTCCGACGGTTTCTGGAATGGATGCAGAAAGAACTGGGCCATGATTTCAGTTACTGAAAGCCTCGCACCGCCGCTCATGAAAATTGAACTAACCCGCGAGCGCGATCCCCTAACGCCGTGCAAGTACTCCACTTGCCAGCTCAGGGACGTTCTGGGCTTTGCGCTCGCACACAGAGGTTTGATCAATCATGAAGAGTGAACAAGTAGAAGGCGTGGCACAAAAACTGGCCGGCAAGGCGCAGAGCACAGTCGGCAGACTGCTCGGTGATTCGGCGCTGGAAGCGGAGGGCACAGGTCGTCAGGCCGCGGGTCAACTGACCAAAACCTACGGCGACACCCTCGACACTGTGTCGACCTTCGTTAAAGAAAGACCGGTTGCTGCACTGGCCATCGGCGCCGCTGCGTTGATGCTGGTGAATCGTCTGTTTCGCCGGTGAACCGGCACTGCCGCTCGTTGCCCCGTATCGGCGGTAACGAGCGGTTCAAGCCATTGACCTGGACCGCGCGCGATCACGCGTGGGCCGGGTAATCGATATACCCCCGCTGATCCCCACCAAAAAAACTCGCCGGATCCGGCGTGTTCAGCGTCAGGCCGTCGTGCAGCCGGCGCGGTAGATCCGGGTTGGCGAGGAACGGCCGGCCAAAGGCAATGATGTCGGCCCGGTCTGAACGCAACGCTTGTTCAGCGGACTCTGCGTCATAGCCACCGGCTAGGATCAGCACGCCGTTCCAGGTCTGGCGCAGCTGGGTGATGATCGCATCCCAGCGCGGGTCAAAGTTTTCATCCTTGACCGTCCCGACCATCGCCGGCTCGACCAGGTGCAAGTACGCCAGATTCCACTGATTCAACGCCTTGACCAGATAGCCGAACGTGGCTTGCGGCGTGTCATCGCCCATGCCCATGAAGCGGCCCATCGGCGTCAAGCGCACGCCGACCCGTTCCGCCCCGACTTCTTCGGCCACCGCCGCCACCACTTCGAGCAGAAAACGCGCACGGTTTTCCACGCTGCCACCGTAGGCGTCCTCGCGCTGGTTGCTGTGGCTGTTGAGGAATTGGTCGAGCAGGTAGCCGTTGCCAGCATGAATCTCTACGCCATGCATGCCGGCGTTCAGCGCGTTGCGAGCGGCGCGGCGATAGTCTGCGACGATGTCGCCGATTTCTGCAGTTTCCAGCGCGCGTGGTACCGGCACGTCGCCCCAGACACCGTTTCCCTGTTCATCGACGATGAAGGTTTTGCCCGGCACGGGCAGGGCGCTCGGCGCGACCGGCAAACCGGCGTCGGGCTGGAAGCTGGGATGCGACACGCGGCCGACATGCCACAGCTGCATGAAGATCAGGCCGCCGGCGTCCTTTACCGCGTCACTCACTTGCCGCCAGCCTTGAACCTGGGCGTCGGTGTAAATGCCCGGTGTCCAGGCATAACCCTGACCCTGACGGGAGATCTGCGTGGCCTCGGTGATGATCAACGCGGCCGTGGCGCGCTGGCGGTAATACTCGGCGTTCATCGCGGTCGGGACATCCCCCGGCTGGCCGGCGCGCGAACGCGTCAGTGGCGCCATCGCAATGCGATGCGCAAGGGTGTAAGGGCCAAGGGCGATGGGTTGGAACAGGCGGCGGGTCATGGGCAACTCCAGCGTTCGAGCAATGAGATTCGGCTGCGTCGCCAGTGCGGCGCAGGTCATGGGCTTAACTTAACCGGGGGCGGGTGGGGTGATAATCCATCGGGGCCGCTACGCTGCATTGCGCGTCGCGCAACGGCCCCTGCGTTCAGATCTGTTGATTCGAGCGGGTCAGCGGCAGGTTCAGCCAGCGCCGTCCGGTAGCGTCGGCGACGGCGTTGCCCAGCGCGGCGGCCATCGGCCCCTGGACAATTTCGGCGGCGCCCAGAAACGGTTGGCCGGGCTGATCGAGGAGGATCACTTCGACTTTTTTCGGCAGTTGCGTGAAGCGCAAGATCGGATAGCCGCTCCAGTCGTAACTGCGAATCCCGCCAGCGTCGTAGGCGACTTTTTCGTACAGCGTCCAGCTCGTCGACTGCACAATCCCGCCTTCGACCTGATTGCGCAGACCATCCGGACTGACGATCTGCCCGACATCCACCGCCGTGACCACATGTTCGACGCGGACTTCCCCGGTCTGCGGATGCACGCGCAGCCTGACCGCAATGGCGCAGTAACCCATGATGTTTTTGTAGCGGGCGAAGGCGAACCCAAGGCCAGCGCCGGGTTCGTCAGTCTTGTGCGGCCAGTCGATGGCGTCGCGCACACGCTCGATCACCGCACGGGCGCGCGGGTCAGTCAGATGCGCCAGACGCAGCGCCACCGGGTCAATTGTGGCTTGCCTGGCCAGTTCATCGATCGCCGCTTCAATGGCAAAAATATTGATGTGCGCGCCAAGCGAGCGCATTGCCGAGGTGCGAAAAGGCATCGTGGTAACGAAGTTCATGTTGATTTGCGTGGCGCCCAGTTCGTACAGCGGCACCGCGTTGCGATCGCCGTCACCTTCGGGCTGGGCAATCGGCACCGACGGCGCCGAGGTGAAGGGTTTAGCCAGCAGCCGGGCGGGCAGCAGGCGCCCGGCGTTGACGATTCGCTCGTTGTGCGGGGTGGTCCAGAGTTCGTAGTGCCAGTCCTGCAGACGCTGGTTCGCGAGGCCGGCGTCGACTTCCGCCACCATCGCCGAGCTGTAAGGTTCCCAGAGGTTTTCCTGTTCGCGCATCCACTGCACACGCACCGGCGTGCCGGGCACGCGCACAGCGATCAAAGCTGCGTCGGCGGCGGCATCGTCGGCGCCGTTGTGCCCGTAACAACCGGAGCCTTCAGTGTGAATGCAGCGCACACGCTCGGGTGGCAGACGCAGCATCTCCGCAATGCCGGCCCGCAGCGGGTAGACCCCTTGCGTGTGCGTCCAAACGGTCAGCACTTCATCCTTGAACCAGGCTACCGCGCAGGACGGGCCGATGGAGCCGTGCATCAAATATTGCTTGGTCACCCGCGCGCGAAATCGTGTGTCGGCGCCGCTGTCGGGCGAGCCGTCATTGCTGATCGGATAACGCCGCGCCGGCAGGCGCCTGAGCAGATCATGAATCTCCGTTGCCTCGGGAATCGCATCGCCGCCGCTCCACTGCGCAAGCTCGGTCGCCCGGCGCATGGCCTTGATCGCTTGCCATTCATCACGGGCGACCACCGCCAGATAATTTCCATCACGGATCACCTTGACCACCCCGGCCAGCGCTTCAATAGCAGCGGCATCGAAGCGTTGCAGCGTGCAGCCCGGACGCGGCGGGCGAATCACTCGGGCGTGGAGCATGCCCGGTAGGCGCATGTCCTGCACGAACGCGGCGCCGCCGCTGACTTTCGCCGGGATGTCCAGACGTGGCAGCGAATGCCCGATGAGTTTGAAATCCACCGGCGCCATCACCGGCGATTGCGCCTTGGCGTATAGATGCACATCGACATGGCTGACGGCTTCGGCGTAAGTCATGTGCTGCCCGGCGGGGCCATGGATCGTAGCGTCACGCGTGCCGAGCAGCGCCGGATCAACCTGCCAGCTGCGCGCCGCGGCCTCGAGCAACATCTCGCGCACCTGCGCGGCAGCGTTGAACAACGCCGTGCCGCTGTCGAAAATACTGTGGCTGCCTGCGGTGTAGCCCTCGTTCGGCGTCAGCGCGGTGTCGGCGGTGAGCAGGTTGATGGCCGACGGGGCGACCTGCAAGCGTTCGGCGGCGATTTGCAGCAGCGCGGTTTTGACTCCGGTCCCCAGTTCGACTTTGCCGGTGTACACGCTGATGCCGTCGGCGCCGATGCGAATCCACGCATCCAGAAACGGGTTGGTGCGCAGACTGCCGGGCAAGTCGGGAGCGAGCACCACGGTGCCGAGGGTATCGACTTCGCTGTCGGCGAGAACCCGGCGCGCCATCGGCATCAGGGTGAAGGCCATCAGCAGCGCGCCGCCGCGAAGGAAGGCGCGGCGGCTGGGATTCAACTCGTTCGTTGTGCTCATGCCCGGCTCCCGCTGTGCCCGGCAACCGCGCTGATGGCGTCGATGATGCGCAGGTGCGTGCCGCAGCGGCACAGATTGCCAGCCATGTGCTCGCGAATGGTCTGCTCGTCCGGATGCGGATCGCGCTCGAGTAGCGACTGCGCGCGCATCAACATGCCGGCGATGCAGTAGCCGCACTGGGCCGCCTGTTTTTCAATGAATGCGGCTTGCAGCGGACCGGGATTTTCCGCGCTGCCGAGGCTTTCGACGGTTCGGATTTTTTTGCCTTCGAGCCCGGCGCATGGCGTCAGGCAGGCGAACACCGGCTGGTCGTCGACGATCACCGTGCAGGCGCCGCATTGACCCAGACCGCAGCCGTACTTGGCGCCATTCAGGCCCAGGTGGTTGCGCAGGGCGTACAACAGCGGCATGTCCGGCTCGAGTTCCAGCGGCCGGACGGCGCCGTTGACGTTGAGGGTGATCTGGCTCATTTCGTCTCCTGACGTAACGCTTCGAGAGTGGCAGTAAGGTCGACCCAGGGTTGATCGGGGCGGGCGCGCTGGCGCAGGTAAGTGGCGAGCGCGGCGATTTGCGTGTTGTCGAGACTGGCCGCGAACGGCGGCATGACCGGCCCCGGTGCACCGGGCGTGGCGGGTAGTCCTTCAAGCACGGTTTTGACGAAGTTGCGTGAACTGACGGCGTTCAACGCCGAGGTACGACTGAGCGACGGGCGCCCGTCGATCTCGCGCATCGGTGCGGCAGCGCCATGGCAGCCGGCACAGGCGCTGCTGAACAGCACGACGCCAGAGGCTTGCGTCGCCGGGTCGATGGGTGCGGGATTGGTTGTGGTTTCGGTGACGGTTTGCGGATTGTCGAGACTCAGCAGGTAGTCGGCGATGGCTTCGGCTTCACTCGCCGGCAATCGCGCCAGACTCAGACTGACCGGGCGCATTGGCCCGGCCGGCGTGCCGTGACCGGCAACCACCTCGGCGCGCAGATAACTCACCAGCTGCTCGCGGTGCCAAGGCAAGGCGCGTTGTCCCAGACCGAGCAGCGAAGGCGCGTCCCAGCCATCGACGCTGCCGCCCTGCAGATACTTCGACGATTTTTCTGCGCCAATCAGGTTCAGCGGCGAGTGACAGCCGGCACAGTGGCCGGGACCGTCAACCAGATAACGTCCGCGATTCCATGTCTCACTTTGCTGCGCGTCAGGCTCGATCGGTTCGCCGTGCAGAAACAGCAGATTCCAGAACGACACCAGCGGACGAATGTTCATCGGGAAATTCATCTGGTTCTGCCGCGCCGGTGCCTGCACGGCGGGGCCGCTCATCAGGTAGGCATAAGCGTCGGCGATGTCGGTGGCGCTCATCCGCCGATAGTGCACGTAGGGGAACGCCGGGTAGAGGAAATGCCCGTCGCGGGCAATGCCCTGGCGCATCGCCCGTTCGAACGCCGGCAGCGACCACTGGCCGATACCGGTTTGCGCATCCGAAGTGATATTGGTGCTGTACAGCGTGCCGAATGGCGTCACCAGCGGCAGCCCGCCGGCCAGATATTCACCACCGGGGCGGGTATGACACACCGCACAGTCGCCGGCCTCCACGACTCGGGCACCGCGCTGCACCTGTGCGGCATCGAACCTGAGTGGGCGTTCGATCGGCGCAATCGCCGGGCGCCACATCAGCAGCGTGGCGCAGATCAGTCCGATGACCGCGAGCACGGCGACGCTGATCCACAGTGTTCTGGATTGCAGGAATGAGCGCTTCATTGCAGGGCGCGAAACAGGGCAGGCAGTGGTCGTGCGGACGAGGTACGAGTCATGGAAACGCTCCTTGTAATCACTTGGGAAGGGCGCCGCCAAAGATCACCGCGCCAGGAGCTAAAGCCTAGAGAAGTCGCGAGCGCCGGAGAATCACTGGCTCGCGCAACAGCGCGTTGCGTGACAAGCAACGCTGTTAATGCCATTGGTTCAAGCACGGGCATACAAGACGACGGGCGATCGATGTTGCACAATCAACGCCGTTTCCTTCGTGCGGACTTCACTTATGGACAAGTTGCTGGCCCTGAAAATGTTTGTTGAAACCGTGCGCTGCGGCGGCTATTCCTCGGCCGCGCGCAAGCTCGGGATCTCGACGTCTTCAGTGACACGGCAAGTGGCGGGGCTGGAACACGATCTGGGCGCGAGCCTGCTCAACCGCACCACGCGCAACACCAGCGTGACCGTCGCCGGGCAGATCTATTTCGAAAAAGCCGTGGCCATTCTCGACGCCATCGACGAAGCCGACGCCGTGGTCGCCGACCGTGGCAGCGAGGCGCAGGGACGACTGCGCATCAGCGTGCCGGTGGAGTTCGGCCGGCGCCTCATTGCCCCGCACCTCAGCCGTTTGCTCGAGCGTCACCCAGGTCTGGAAATCAGCCTGTCCCTCAGCGATCAGGTCAGCGACTTGCTCAGCGAGCAGATCGACGTTTCGGTGCGCCTGGGCTCGACAGTGGTCAGCGAAGACGTAGTCAGCAAACGCGTCGGGCAGTTTCAGCGCTGGGTAGTCGCCAGCCCGGACTACCTTGCGCGACATCCAGCGCCGGCACAGCCGCAGGATTTGCTGGAGCACCAATGCCTGCGTTTTGACTACGGCGGCAGTCATCAACACTGGACCTTTCAGGACGCTGAGGACGCGATTCAGCTCAACGTTCAGGGACGCCTGCAAAGCAACAACGCTGACATTCTGCGCGAAGCCGCCATCGGTGGCGGCGGGGTGGCGCTGCTGGCCGACTGGCTGGTGCGCGACGACGTGGCCGCCGGCCGCCTGATTCGTCTGCTCGAACACTACGAGGCCAACCCCGGCAGTGCCAGCAGTTGCATCAACGCGCTGTACCTGCCCAATCATCGCGGCTCGAGCCGGATCAATGTGTTCATTGATTTTCTCGGGGAGATTCTGGCGCCGTCAGCCACAGCCGGGTAACCGTGCCCACGCGGTCTGGGGGCAAATCAGCACAAGCCTGCAATTTCGCGATGCCTTACACGTGCATGATCGATTGACTGCGGCTGACAGAAGTCGCCGCGTTTCCAACTCGATCAGGGGTGAGACATGCAACATTCTCAGACATGCACGCTGCGCGGATTAGCGCTTGGGTTAGTCATGGCATCGTTCGGCGCTCAGGCCCAGGCGCCGATTCAGGCCAGTCAGGTGCCCGGTTATTATCGGTTGGCGGTCGGTGATTACGAGGTCACGGCGCTGTTCGACGGTTACAACGACCTGTCGCCCAAGTTGTTGCAGGGCATGAGCCAGAATCAGATCCGCGCGCTGTTGGCGCGGCGTGCGATCGAATCGCCAGGCGTGCAAACCGCGTTCAACGCGTTTCTGATCAATACCGGCAAGCAACTGATCCTGGTCGACACCGGCGCGGGTCAATGCATCGGTGCCACCGCCGGTCAGCTCTCGTCCAATATGCGAGCCGCCGGCTACAAGCCGGAGCAGGTCGATGTGGTTTTGCTGACCCACCTGCATCTGGATCATGTCTGCGGCTTGGTGGACGATCACAAACAACCGATCTTCGCCAACGCAACGGTGTATGCCGCAAAAGCCGAAGCCGATTACTGGCTGGACCCGCAAGCGCTGGCCAAGGCGCCCGAGGCGGCCAAGGGTTATTTCAAAATCGCCCAGGACTCCACCGCGCCGTACGTCGCGGCCGGACACTTCAAAACCTTCGCCCCCGGCCAGTTGCCAGTGCCGGGTGTGACCGAAGCGGCGCTGGAGGCCGGGCACACGCCGGGCAGCACCACCTACCGCTTCACCTCGCAGGGCCAGAGCATTCTGTTCATGGGTGACCTGGTGCATAACCTAGCGGTGCAGTTCCTGCATCCGGAAGTGTCGATCGGGTTCGACGTAAACAGTCAGCAAGCGATCAAGAGCCGCAATCAGGTATTCACTGCCGCTGCCACCACCAAGACCTGGGTCGCGGCCGCGCACTTGCCGTTCCCCGGTATTGGCCACATCAGCGCCGTGGACAAGCATTTCGAATGGGTGCCGGTGGAGTACGGGCCGTATGAACGCGCGAGCAAGGTGCCGTTGATCGAGTAAGCCAGGATTGGGCTCGCATCAAGTGCAACGCGCCGCCACCGCGCGGCGCAGAACTCAAAACAGGCTTGCGAATAACAAAATAAAATTGTGTTTGTGAAAAATTTATATTGATTTTTTTAACGTCAGAGGCGTTTTAGCATGACTCTGCTTTGAAAAAAACCGCCGGTCATCCAGCGCGACGTCCGGCTTCACAAACCAATAAAAACTGTTTTCGGAGTTCCGATGAGCCTCTCTCCTTTCCACCTTGCAATCCCTGTATATGACCTGGCCGCTGCCCGTCACTTTTATGGTGAGGTTTTCGGTCTGTCCGAGGGCCGTTCCAGCACTCAGTGGGTTGATTTCGATTTCTACGGTCATCAACTGGTCATCCACGAGCACCCGAAGACCGCTTCGCAAGAAAGCGTTCACAGCAATCCTGTCGATGGCCATGACGTACCGGTTCCGCACTTCGGCGTCATTCTGGAGTGGGCACAATGGGAAGCGTTGGCTGAACGCCTCGAAGCGCGCGCGACCAGGTTTGTTATCGAACCTTACATTCGCTTCAAGGGACAGGTCGGAGAGCAAGCCACCATGTTCCTGTTCGATCCGTGCGGCAATGCCCTCGAGTTCAAAGCATTCAAGGATATGAGCCAGCTATTCGCCAAGTGATGTAAAGCTGGCGCACATTCGACGTGCGCCAGAAACACTCAAATGAGCTGGAAGCTCATGAATCTAGCTACTGCGCTACAGCAGCCCCTCTCATTCCAATAAAAGGCTAGACATGAAACGTATCCCTTTGGTTTGGCAAATAGTTGCCGGGCTATTGCTTGGCGTGCTCGTGGGTTGGTATTTCAATACACACCCGGAAAATCAGGTTTGGGTCAGCACCGAAGTGCTTAAACCACTCGGAGATATCTTCATCAAGATGATGAAGATGGTGGTTGTGCCGATTGTGTTCTGTTGCATGATTCTCGGTATCGCGGGCGGTGGTGATAACAAATCGTTCGGTCGGATGGGCGCGAAGTCACTGGTTTACTTCTTTGCGATCACCAGCCTCGCAATTGTTCTGGGTTTGTGTTTTGCCAACCTTTTCGAGCCAGGCAAAGGCACCGAAATTGCGGGCATATCCCATAGCGCTGCCGCTGTGCATATGGAGCCGTCGAAAGGCGCGCTGATCATCCTGCAAAATATCGTTCCCGATAACGTCATCGTGGCGATGTCGGAAGCGAAGTTGCTGTCGGTGTTGTTCTTCGCGGTATTGCTCGGAATGGCGTTGAACACGTTGCCTAAAGCGAAGACCGCACCGGTCATTGCCGTGGTTCAAGGTTTCTCCGACGCAATGTTCAAAGTGGTGTCCTTCGTTATGGCTTATGCACCCATCGGTGTGTTTGGCATGATTGGCGCCACAGTTGCCACGTTTGGATTCGCCTCTTTGTTGCCGTTGCTCAAGTTGATCGGGGTTGTGTATCTGGCGCTGATTACCTTTGCGTTGGCGATGTTGGGAGGGGTCTGCTATCTGATCGGTGAAAATGTTTTCAAGTTGATCAAACACTTTCGCGATGAGTTGATTCTGGCTTTCTCCAGTGCAGCCTCTGCTGCCGTCATGCCGCAGTTGATGACCAAGCTGGAAGCCTATGGCGTCCCTCGCCGCATTGTCAGCTTCGTAGTGCCGGTGGGGTATGCGTTCAATCTGGACGGCGCTTCGATCTTCCTCGGCGTGGCAACGATCTTCATCGCTCAGCTGTATGGCATCGATCTGTCATTGACGCAGCAGATTTTGCTGGTGGTCACGATGGTGCTGACGTCAAAGGGCGCTGCAGGTGTGCCTGGGTTTGCCATTATCATTTTGTCGGCGACCCTGGCGTCTGCCGGACTGCCGCTGGAAGGGGTTGCGTTGATTGCCGGGATTTTCCGGATCATTGATAGCGGAACCACGACATTGAACGTGCTGGGTAATGCAATTGCCCCTCTGGTCATTGCCAAGTGGGAAAAAGCACCCTTGGTACGCAAAGACGGTGCAGCTGCCGGGCAGAGCGTCTAGCCAGTGAGACATAAGAGCCTTCCACGCCAACCGCGTCGAAGGCTCTTTTTTTGCCTGATAAATCAATAATGAATCGTTGCGGTGGGCAATCCGCCTATCTGGCCAAGAACCCTGGCTAGTGCCGTTTCGCAGCCTGCTCGATGATGAGTTGAGCCAGCAACTTTACCGGCTCGCTCAGACTGCGCCGCGTACGATGAACCAGTCCGATGTCACGGTGAAAAGTGCGTTCTTTCAAGTCGATCGCACGCACTTCACGCGGCCACTCATTGCTCGTGGCAGTTTCCGGGACGAGTGCTACACCAACGCCGTTCGCGACGAGTTTGATGATCGCATCCAGTTCATCGAGCTCGCAGACCTCATGTAATGAAACATGGGTCTGGCGCAAGAACCGGTCAACCTGGCGCCCGCCGAAAGATGAGCGGTCGTAGCGTATGAACGGTTGAGTGGAAACCAGCTCCGCCCAGTCCTCACCCGGCATATCGGCAGGTACGATCAAGCGGTACGGTTCACGCGCCAGCGTCGTCCAGCGCAGGTCGCTTTGCAGCGAAAAGGGTGGGCGAATGATTGCGGCCATGTCGATTTCACCTGAGTCGACCTGATTCACCAATTCCATCGAGAGCCCGGGAACCACACGCGTCCGGCATTCCGGAGAGCAATGGTGAAATTGCGCAAGAGCCTCCGGCAAGTAAGAGCGTTGTACCGACGCAATCGCGCCGAGAGTGACCAGAATACTGGCTGGAAGGCCTACCGCGCTGGTGCCGAGATTCTTGAACTGGCGCACCAGTTCCTGGCCCTGCCTTAGCACCTGCTGTCCCATTTGATTGAGTTGCGCCGAGCGACCTTTTCGGTCGAATAATTCGACCCCAAGCTCAGCTTCGAGGCGCTGCATTTGTGCGCTGACGGCCGCTTGGGTAAGGCCGATCTTGCTGCCCGCGGCGGCGAAGGTGCCTTCACTTGCCACTGCTATCAGCGTTTTGAGTTCTTTGATCATGCGCGAGTAATTACAGTCAAGCCGAGAGGGAAGGAGTCAACATCGCTACGGCTGTTGCGCCAATGCCTTGCAGATCTTCCCGGCTGACCGCGTCATGCGCTTGCAGCGACATACCTTCGAGAAGCGTATTCAAGGCCGAGGCCAGCAGGCGGGTATTGGTGTCGTGGCGCAGTTGACCGTCCGCCACTGCGCGATCCAGACGATCTTGCAAATAGTTACGACCCTCTTGGCGCAAAGCTTTGAGCGCGGCAGAAACTTCTTCCGCATCGTCAGAAACATTCACTGCCGCAAGCACGACCATACAGCCGCATGGCGCCTCGGGCTCTGTCAGTATCGACGCCGAAGTGTGAAAGAAGTCGCTGATGGCGCGCACGATATCCGGCTCGTCGCCCATACGCTCCCAAGTGGCATCCCAAAAAGTCTCTTCGTAATAGGTGACCGCTTCGAGGAATAATTTGGCCTTATTACCGAACGCTGCATAAAGGCTGGGAGGGCTGATGCCCATCGCCGAACACAGTTCTGCGACAGAGGCCGGCTCGTAACCCCGCTTCCAGAACACTGCAAGCGCCTGCAGCAGTGCCTGGTCACGGTCGAACGAGCGGGGGCGTCCTTTGGCGCGAGAAACCGAGGTTGGCGTGGGAGTTGTCATTGGGCGCAATACCTTAGCCAGGCAGTAGTGCCCGGGAACATGTGTCTGCGCCAATCATACACAAAATGATCTTCTCTAAGATGCGACGGGCGCCATGGCTGGAAGTGCGCCCTGTTCATATCAGTTCAATTGATCGGGCTGGCCGTCACCTCATGCCTCGACGGGTTCCAGCTTGCTGCAACTATGAAGTGACAGTCAGTAGTTGCCGACCGGCCAGTCGGTATAGCCTTTCGCGCCGCCGCCGTAGTAGGACTCGCGAGGGGCGATGGTCAGTTCGACGCCTCGCCGAAAGCGCTCAACCAGGTCTGGGTTGGAGATAAACAGACGCCCGAATGCAACGGCGTCGATCCTGCCTTGGGCGCGACGTTCAATGGCCATTTCCAGGTCGTAATTATTGTTTCCGATGAAGGGGCCGTTGAACTGTGCACTCAGGGCATCCATGTCAACGCCGTCTGGCACTTCCCGCGAGGTCGCGGTGGCGCCTTCAACGAAATGCAGATAAGCCAGATCAAATGCGTTCAACTGCTGTATCAGGTATCCGTACATCGCCATGACGTTACTGTCCGGCGGTGTGTTGCCCGCATCAGGCGTCACTGGCGACAAACGAATGCCAACGCGTTGGCTCCCCCAGATCTTGACGATCGCTTCGGTAACTTCCAGTGTCAGGCGCGCCCGGTTTTCGATTGAACCGCCATACTGATCGGTGCGATGGTTGGTCGAGTCACGCAGGAACTGATCCAGTAAATAGCTGTTGGCCGAGTGCACCTCTACGCCGTCGAATCCCGCACGTTTGGCATTGTCGGCGGCACGTTTGTATTGCTCGATGATTCCCGGGATTTCATCGGTTTCGAGTGCCCGTGGCATGGACACCGGAACGAAACCGTTGGTGGTGTAAGTGTCGCCTTGCGCTTTGATCGCAGACGGTGCAACCGGTGCGGCGCCATCGGGTTGCAGTTCGACACTGGAAAACCTTCCCACATGCCATAGCTGACTGACGATCTTGCCGCCGGCCGCATGCACGGCATCCGTGACTTTTTTCCAGCCGGCAACCTGCTCTTCGCTCCAGATACCAGGCGTTGCCGCGTAACCGCGCCCTTGCGCGGAGATATTGGTTGCTTCGGCAATGATCAGACCGGCGCTGGCACGCTGTGCGTAATACTCTGCGTGCAGCTCGTTAGGGATGCCATCTTCGCCGTAGCGACTACGCGTGACAGGGGCCATCAGAATCCGGTTGGCAAGTTCCATGGCCCCCAGGTTGATCGGAGTGAATAAGTCAGTGCGGGTAGCATTATCTGTCATGTTGAATCTCGGGCTAAATAGACCGGTCGTCTATTCGCTGGTGAAAAAAATGTGCTCGCGGGCGGCATTAGCTTTGGGCTTGGCACCGTTGAGCAAGGCGGGGGATCAAGGGGCGACGTGGGTGTGGTAGATCTTGCTGATGACAGTCCACTTTCCATCAACCTTGAGCAGGTTGAAAAAGTCGGTGAAGCAGAAGCCGGAAATATCATTGGTATCGATACGCGCGCTTGCTGCAGTGCCCACGATATCGACGTTGACGATGGCGCCTTTCGCTTCCGGGGAGGGACGGAAAGCGCTATCGATCGTGTCGAACAGCCCCTGGATCGGGCCGCCGCTCAATTGTCCTTCGTTATCCACGCCGAAGATGGTGGCCTGCTCGCTGAAAGCAGGTTTCATCAGGCTGCTTTGCGCCTGCTTGCCACCTTCGTTGTACTGGTTCAGCACGCTTACGATTGCGTTGTAGTCGTGAACGTAGGTCGGATTGCTCATGGTGTAGCTCCTGTTCAGGGATTTGATCGGCGAATGCGTTTTTAGGTATTTAAATAGTAGTCGTTACAGATTGCGTATATTCTATAGCGGCCACTACAGTAAGTGTCAAGGCATTTGCCGATTGCCGAACGACCAGGATGAACGCGAGACACAGCGTACGTGCGCTCCTCTCGTGGTGGCTGCTACGAGATCATGGAGACGAAGGGCAATAAACGGGAAGGAAAGGGCTATTTGGGACGTGACAGATTCGGTACGGCTGATGTCACATGGCGTCTGCCTTGTTATCCGGGATACAAGCCAATGACACCCGATACGCTGGACATCAATCCAGCGCGGATTTTGCCCACCTGCCAGCAACGCAACACCGTGAGGCTGCAAATGAAAAACCTGTCGACAAGCGACCATGCGCAGCTGACGCGTGAAACGACCGCACAGTTCTGGCAACACATAGTCCCCATAGTGCAGCTCGGTTTTGCCATCCATCTGGTATTTTTTGTTATCTGCAGCTTGCTGCACATCGCTTCGCTTGCAGTGATCAATGTGCTGAGCGTTCTGCTGTATGTGGTGTGCCTGAAGGCTATTCGTGCCGGGCATTATCGCCTTGCCGGCCTGTTGATGAGTGTGGAAATCGTCCTGCATGCCCTGGTGGCCACGTGGCTGCTGGGGTGGGAGAGCAATTTCTATTTTTACCTTTACTGCCTGGTGCCGATTGTCGCGTTCAGTTTCCAGAATTCGCGATGGCTGCGCTTTTCTTTCAATCTGGCGATAGTCGTTGTCTCGGCAGCAGGCTTCGCGTTGCGTGAACATATCGGCAGCACCTACCACGTCACGCCACTGTTGCTGGACGCATTGGGTCTGTTCAATCTGCTGGTCGCGCTTGGCGTGCTCTTGCATTGCACGGCGTTGTCGGTGCGCTTCACGCGTTCAATGCAATCGAAAATGTTCAACACAGCCAATCGCGACAGCCTGACCAACCTCTACACCCGACGGCGCGTGTTACAAGAAGTGCTGCACTTGGCCGAGTCCGGATCGTCAACGATCATCCTGTTGGATATCGACCATTTCAAACAGATCAACGACCGGATGGGCCACGATCAGGGCGACATCATTCTCCAGCAAGTGGCCGATACCATTAACCGCAGCGTACGCCCCAGCGATTTTGCTTCGCGTTGGGGCGGCGAAGAGTTTCTGGTGTTGATGCCCCGTACAAGCGCCCGTGAGGGGCAGGCGGTGGCTCAGCGAATCCTCGCTCAGATCCGCGACCGGGTCGGACAAATCAACGAACAACCGCTTACCGTAACCGCCACTTTGGCGGTGAGCGAAATCCGTCACGGAGAAACCTTCGAAAGCGCCCTCAATCGCGCAGACCAGGCGTTATACGAAGGCAAACATCAGGGCCGCAACCAGGTGACATTGGCCCTATGAGTTCGTATCTACTTGCTTGACAGCGTTTCAGCGGCGCCCTGTGCGTGTACTCACATCCACCCACACCGCCAGCACCAGAATGCTGCCCTTGACGATCATCTGCCAGTAGCTGTCGACGTCGAGCATCGACATGCCGTTGTCGAGGCTGGTGATGACTAGCGCGCCGAGGAGCGCGCCGTAGACTGTGCCGGAGCCGCCGCGCATCGAGGTGCCGCCGATGAAGCAGGCGGCAATCGCGTCGAGTTCGCCCATGCTCCCGGCGGAGGGTGAGCCGGCCGCCAGGCGTGCGGTATTGACCACACCGGCGAGGGCGCACATCACGCCCATGATCCCGAAAATCCACAGCTTGACCGCCTGCACGTTGATCCCGGACAAGCGCGTTGCTTCCATGTTGCTGCCCACCGCATACACGCGTCGGCCGAACACGGTTTGACTGGCGACGTAGCTGAACACCCCCAGCAACATCAGCAGAAGCAGGACCGGCACCGGAATGCCGTCATAACTGTTGAGGGTCTGGACGAAACCGGCAAGCACCGCGCCGATCGCCACGACGCGGATCACGTCACGCAGCAGCGACCGCGCGGCGAGCCCATGCAGCGCGCGATTGCGGCGTTGTTTCCAGGTCAGGAACACGGTCAGCGCGAACAACAGCACACCGAGGCCGGTGCCGATGGCGTGGGGCAGATAACCCTGGCCGATGTAGACGAGGGATGGCGAGACCGGGGCGATGGTGGTGCCGCCGGTGATGCCGAGCAGAATCCCGCGAAACGCCAGCATCCCGCCCAGGCCGACGATAAACGAGGGAATGCGCAGGTAGGCGGCCATGTAGCCGTTGGCGAGGCCGATCAGCAACCCGCACAGGATCACCAGGCTGAGGTTGGCCAACAGCGGTATGTGATAAACCACGTCGAGAATCGCCGCCAGACCGCCAAGCAGGCCGAGCAGGGAGCCGACCGATAAATCGATCTCACCGCTGATAATCACCAGCACCATGCCGCAGGCCAGAATTCCGGTGATGGACATCTGCCGCAGCAGATTGGAGAGATTGCGCGGGGTGAGAAATCCACCCTCGGTCTGCCAGGTGAAGAACAGCCAGATAAACACCACGGCAAACACCAGCGCGAGCATCTTGTAGCGGGTGAACAATTGTTTGACCTGATTCATTTACGCGGTTTTCCGATCATTATTGTTATGACTGCCGGGCTGACTGATGGCGGCGGCAAGGACTTGCTCCTGGGTCAGTTGCTCGTTGACGAAGTCGCCGCGCAACTGGCCTTCGCCGATCACCAGCACGCGGTCGGAGACGCCGAGCACTTCAGCCAGCTCGGAGGAAACCATGATGATCGACACGCCTTCGGCCGCCAGCGCGCCCATCAATTTGTAGATTTCGTATTTGGCGCCGACATCCACCCCGCGCGTCGGCTCATCGAGAATCAGCACGCGCGGCTTGGTCAAAAGCATTTTCGCCAGCACGGCTTTCTGCTGATTGCCGCCGGACAGGCTGGTGATCGGCAGGAACGGACTCGCGGTCTTCAGGTGCAGGCGCGAGACTTCGCGGTCGATGCTGCCCAGTTCGGCTTCGGCATCGATGCAACTGAGTTTCGAATAGTTGTCCAGCACCGCCAGGGTGATGTTTTGCCCGACGCCCAGGTCCGGAATGATGCCCTGACGCTTGCGATCTTCCGGCACCAGGCACACGCCGGCGCGGATCGATTTGAGCGGCGTGCGCGTGTCGATCGGTTGCCCGTCGAGCCACACTTCGCCTTCGTAGCGCCCGGGATAAGCACCGAACAGCGCGGTGACCAGCTCCGTGCGCCCGGCACCGACCAGCCCGGCGATGCCGAGGATTTCGCCGCGTTTGAGCACGAAGGAAACATCGTCGACGCGTTTGCGTTTCGGGTTATCGACGTCGTAGCAAGTGATGTGGCGCGCCTCGAAAATTACTTCGCCAATCGCGTGCGGTTCGCTGGGGTAAAGGTTGCTCATTTCGCGCCCGACCATCTGGGTGATGATCTGCGTAATGTCCATGTCCGCCATGGCGGTGGTGGCGATGTGTTTGCCATCGCGGATCACCGAAATGGTGTCGCACACGGCAGCGACTTCATCGAGTTTGTGCGAGATATAGACGCAAGCCACGCCCTTGGCTTTGAGGTCGCGGATGATGTCCAGCAGCACCTCGATTTCCGAACGGCTCAAGGCTGATGAGGGCTCGTCGAGAATCAGCAGACGCGCCTGTTTGTTCAGGGCCTTGGCGATTTCCACCAGTTGCTGATAACCGCCGCCGTACTGCGAAACCGGCAGCGAGACGTTCATGTCCGGGACTTTCAATTCGCGCATCAAGGCTTCGGCGCGATGGATCATCGCCGGGTAATTCATCCGTCCGCCGGGCAACGTCAGCTCATAACCCATGAAAATGTTCTCGGCCACCGACAGGTCGGGTACCAAGGTCAGTTCCTGATGGATGATGACGATGCCGGCGGCTTCGGTTTCGCTAATCGACTGCGCCCTCAGCGGCTGGCCGGCCCAGAGAATTTCGCCGTCCCAGGTGCCGTGGGGGTAAACCGCGGAGAGGATTTTCATCAGCGTCGACTTGCCGGCGCCGTTCTCACCGCACAGGCCCACGCACTCGCCGGGCCGGACCTTGAGGTCGATGCCGTTGAGGGCTTTGACACCGCCAAAGGTTTTGACGATGCCGTTCATTTGCAGCAGGTAGTCGGACATGGGCAGGGCTCCTATAACCGGGGCTCGAACATCACCGAACCTGTGGGAGCGAGCTTGCTCGCGAAGGCGTCAGCACATTCAACAGTGATGCAAGCTGAACCACCGTCTTCGCGAGCAAGCCCGCTCCCACAAGGTTTTTTGCACAAACAGAGATCTACGTTGTGATCACTGCCATTTGTAGCAAGTAGTCGGACATGGGTAGGACTCTTATAACCAGGGCTCAGACATCACCGAACCTGTGGGAGCGGGCTTGCTCGCGAAGGCGCCAGCACATTCAACAGTGATGCAAGCTGAACCACCGTCTTCGCGAGCAAGCCCGCTCCCACAAGGTTTTTTGCACAAACAGAGATCTACGTTGTGATCACTGCCATTTGTAGCAAGTAGTCGGACATGGGTAGGACTCTTTTAACCAATGCTCAGACATCACCGAACCTGTGGGAGCGAGCTTGCTCGCGAAGGCGTCAGCACATTCAACAGTGATGCAAGCTGAACCACCGTCTTCGCGAGCAAGCCCGCTCCCACAAGGGTTTTCGCATAACCAGAGATCTATGTTTTGATCACTGCCCGGCAATCTGCGCCTTGGTGTAGAAGCCGTCCTTCTCCAGCAAATCGATGTTGTCCTTGGTCAACGGGGTCGGGGTGAGCAGGATGGTGTCGACCTTTTTGCTGCCGTTGTCGTACTGCGAGCTGTACGCCGGTTTTTCGTTGCGCGCCAGTTGCACCGAGAGCTTGGCCGCCTCGGAGGCGATCAGTTTCAGCGGCTTGTACACGGTCATGGTTTGTGTGCCGGCGATCACCCGTTTGACCGCGGCAAGATCCGCGTCCTGACCGGAAATCGGCACCTTGCCGGCCAGCTGTTGAGCGGCCAGTGCCTGGATCGCACCGCCCGCCGTGGCGTCGTTGGAGGCGACGATGCCGTCGATTTTGTTGTCGTTACGGGTCAGGGCGTTTTCGACGATGCTCAGCGCTTCGGTCGGGTTCCATTCCTTGACCCATTGCTGGCCGACGATCTTGATATCGCCCTTGTCGATGGCTGGCTGCAGGACTTTCATCTGGCCTTCGCGCAGGACCTTGGCGTTGTTGTCGGTCGGCGCACCGCCGAGCAGGAAGTAATTGCCCTTGGGCGCCGCCTGCAGCACACCACTGGCCTGCATCTCGCCGACCTTTTCGTTATCGAAGGAGATGTAGGCGTCGATATCGGCGTTGAGGATCAGCCGGTCATAAGACACCACTTTGATCCCGGCCTTCTTCGCTTCAGCCACCGCGTTGGTCAGCACCGTCGCGTTGAACGGCACGATGACGATGACATCGACGCCACGGGAAATCAGGTTTTCGATCTGCGAAATCTGCTTCTGCTCGTTGGCATCCGCCGATTGCACGAACACCTTGGCGTCCATTTTTTCCGCTGCCGCCACGAAGTAATCGCGATCACGCGACCAGCGTTCCAGACGCAGATCGTCAATCGAGAAACCGATTTTCGGGTGGGTGGCATCGGCCATGACCGGCAGGGACAACAGCGCCAGGGCGCTGGCCAAGAGCGTGCGTTTGATGTTGTTCATGTGGTGCGTCCTTTTATTTTTGTTGGAAAGACACGGCCTGACGCTGACGTTCGGGCTGGTAGAACTGTAGAGAATCCGTGCGCGCGGCGAAGACAGATTTGTCGCGCAAATGTCACAGCAGCGCCACGCGCGCAGACGCCATCGCCGATCAGCGATAGATAAAGCGATTCACCAGATTTTCCAGCATTTCCTGACGGCCGCTGACCGCTTGCGGATTGAGTTCGTTGACGAACGCATGCTCGGCCAAGGACTGCAGGTTGAAATCACCGGCCAGCAGCGCTTTGCCGAACGGCTGCTGCCAGCCGGCGTAACGTTGATCCTTGAGCGTTTGCAGTTGATCGTTCTCGATCATCGCAGCGGCGCGTTCCAGCGCTTGGGCGAGCACGTCCATGGCGCCGACGTGGCCATGGAACAGATCGACTTCGTCGAGGCTCTGCCGGCGTACCTTGGAGTCGAAGTTGAAACCGCCATTGCTGAAACCGCCGGCCTTGAGGATTTCATAGGTGGCGAGGGTCATTTCTTCGACGCTGTTGGGGAATTGATCGGTGTCCCAGCCGTTTTGCGGATCGCCACGGTTGGCATCGATGCTGCCGAAAATGCCCAGCGAAACCGCCGTGGCGATCTCATGGTGAAAGCTGTGCCCGGCCAGGGTGGCGTGGTTGGCCTCGATGTTGACCTTGATTTCGCGCTCCAGCCCGAACTGCTGCAGAAAACCGAAGACCGTGGCGCTGTCATAGTCGTATTGATGTTTGGTCGGCTCCTGCGGCTTGGGCTCGATCAGCAAGTCGCCGGTGAAACCGATCTTGTGCTTGTGCTCGACCACCATACGCATGAAACGGCCAAGCTGTTCGCGCTCACGTTTCAGGTCGGTGTTGAGCAGGGTTTCGTAGCCTTCGCGACCGCCCCAGAGCACGTAGTTGGCGCCTTTGAGGCGCTGCGTCGCGTTCATCGCGCTGAACACCTGGGCAGCGGCGCAGGCGAATATTTCCGGATCGGGGTTGGTGGCGGCGCCTGCGGCAAAGCGCGGATTACTGAAGCAGTTGGCGGTGCCCCACAGCAGCTTGACGCCGGTTTCTTCCTGGTGGCGCTCCAGATGATCGACCATCTGCGCAAAGTTGTGCCGATACTCCTTCAGCGAGTTGCCCTCGGGGGCGACGTCCGTGTCGTGAAAGCAGTAATAATCGATGCCCAGTTTGCTGAAGAATTCAAAGGCCGCGTCGGCCTTGCCGATGGCCACTTCCAGCGGATCGCCGGCGTGCTGCCAGGGGCGCTTGAACGTGCCGGCACCGAACACGTCGGAACCCGGCCAGACAAACGTGTGCCAGTAGCAGGCGGCCATGCGCAGGTGTTCGCGCATCGGTTTGCCGAGGATGATTTTGTTGGCGTCGTAGTGGCGGAAGGCGAGGGCAGAATCACTGTTCGGGCCTTCGTAGCGAATCGGCTCGATCTTGGGGAAGTACGGCATGGACCTTGTCCTTGTTGTTCTTGGCGGTGTCTCGATACTAGCAACGGCGTCAGGCCTGCTGATTATGAAAACCACCAACACGCAGTGCGATTTTGCGTATTGAGCTTCGCGGCCGGCGCGCCTAGTCTGTGCCAATCGCCTCTGCCCAAAGAGGCCTCGGGACACCCATAACAACAATGAAAACCGTACCGCCTGTGCACCGCATCGCCCTGTTGTTCAACGGCAGCAAGATCTATGACCGTGGGATCATCAGCGGCATCGGCAACTACCTGAGCAGCACCCGGGCTTCCTGGGATCTGTTTCTCGAAGAGGATTTTCTCTGCCGCCTGAAAGGCATCGAGCGCTGGCAGGGGGACGGGATCATTGCCGACTTCGACGATCCGCTGATTGGCGAGGCGCTGGCCGGGATCAACCTGCCGGTGGTGGCGGTGGGCGGCTCTTATGAAGACGAGCGCGCCTACCCGAAAACCATCCCTTACGTCGCCACCGATAACCCGGCACTGATCAACCTGGCTTACACCCACCTGATCGAGGCCGGGCTGCAGCGCTTTGCCTGTTTCAGCCTGCCGGAAGCGCAAGCCAATCGCTGGGCGCAGGAGCGGGAAAAGGCCTTTCGCAAATTGATGCAGCGTGACGGCCTGCACGCGGAAATCTATCGCGGGATGGGCACCAGCGCGCCGCTTTGGGACAGTGCGGTCGAACAACTGATCGCCTGGCTGCACAGCTTGCCCAAGCCGATCGGCATCATCGCTGTCAGCGACGCCCGCGCCCGGCAATTGCTGCAAGCCTGCCTGACCGCCGGCATCGCCGTTCCAGAGCAGGTGGCGCTGATCGGCATCGACAATGACCCGCTGACCCGCAGCTTGACCCGAGTGCCGTTGAGTTCGGTGATCCAGGGCACCGAAACCATGGGCCGTACCGCTGCGCATTTACTGCATCAGATGCTGCACGGCATGCCGTCGACAGGGCAGCAGATCCTGATCGCGCCGGATGCGGTCAATGTGCAGATGTCGAGCCTGCACCAACCTTTGGGCAATCCCTACGTCATGCAGGCGCTGCTGTTCATCCGCCAATACGCCTGCCAGGGCATCAAGACGGCGCAGGTCGCGGCTTATGTCGGTATCTCGCGCTCCTCGCTGGAAGCGCATTTTCGTCAGGCGCGCGGCTGCAGCGTGCACGACGAAATTCTGCGCTTCAAACTCGCGGCCGCCACCAGCGGCCTGGAGAAAAGCGACTCGGCGATTGCCGACGTGGCCCGTGCATGCGGCTTCAAATCTGCGCAGTATCTGCACACGGTGTTTCGGCGCGAGTTGGGTTGTACGCCGCGTGAGTATCAGCAGGGGGCCAGATAGCTACGCCCGACCGTCGCTATTGGGTAGAGCGACTGTTTGTTTTCGCTGGCGTCGCAGTAGCGGGGCGATGCAGATGAGCACCGGTCGGGTCCTCGATCTGGATCACCTTGCCATGCTCCCAGCCATTGGCATCGGGGTCTGCCGGTGGAATCGCGATGTCAGCCCGTTGGGCCTTCTTTTCTTGCGGATTGACGTCAAGACGCCGGTTGCGCTGTTCGACCATCGCTGGGTCAGCCTGACCGTCAGCGGTAAAGCCCATCATCAGCTGTGGAACACCGACCGGCAGGCTTTTGTCCTGATCGGTATGCCAGGTGTGCCAGGTTTTTCCATAGGTGTGAGCCAGGCGTTTCATCAAGGCATGCTCAGCGGTCGCGGGAATCCCCGGCGCCACCAACTGACCGGAAGACACTTCGTAACCATGGCTGTGCCACAAGGCTTTTTCCTTGGCTGGCAAGGTGGCAAACAACTTTTCGTCAATGATGTATTCGACGCCCATGAGTTTGGCGTCCTTGCTATTGCCGTCGAAAATCACGCACTGGATCACGTCGTCGTTGAGGATGGAGCAGAAGTGGTGGGCTTCCATCTGAACCTGCGGATGGCCGTTGTAGAAATGGAAACCATCGAGGTATGCGTTGAGCGCATCGATCGGCGGCCGCGACTGCAGCGTTGCAGCACCGGCGTCCAGCACTCGCATCGTTGCCGACGTGGGCTTGCCAGGCGTTTCGACCGGCGACCGGGTTTCATGAGCGGAGCAGGCCAATAACAGGCTGCAGGTAATCGGCAATGTCAGGGGAAGCAGAAGCTGGCGCATGGGATAAGGACTCTTGGCAGTGTCCTTGGAAGACAGTCGTTGGCAGTGGAGTGGGCAATGGAATGGACGAACGGTGTAGTGGCGGAAAGAAACAGCTAGCGGTCGGGCACGTGCCGGTAACAGTAATGCTGTTCACTTACCCCTGTGGCGAGGGGATTTATCCCCGATCGGCTGCGAAGCAGTCGCCGCTTTTGACTTTTTTTGGGCCGCTTCGCAGCCCATCGGGGATAAATCCCCTCACCACAGGGGACCATTACAACTTAAGTGATCAGTATTAGCCGCTAACAACGCCTTTTCCTCACCTCAATATTACGGCTCGCCGCGTTCCACCATGGCTCGCCATTGCTGCACGCTCGGGCGCTGCTGACAGGCATGATCTGAATCACGCCTGTTGGACGGCGGTTAATCCAGCGGGTTGAAGGCGCGGTTCATGGCGATAACATCAGCGTGGGATGGGTTCGGCCCGAGCTTCATGAAGTGTTGTGGCAGTTCATTACGCTTCGCCGCTGCCTGGCCTTTGACTGCCAACGAAAGCGCCCTGAGCATGGTTTCTGCGGCGTAGTCACAGCAGTAGCCCGGTGTGGACGGTTGTTGCCGCCAGGATTCTTCAATAGAGCCCGCGTCGACCGGATCGAAGCCCGTCTGGTTGATCAGAGACATGACCGTGTCTTTGGCCGCGCGATCATCTCCCGCCACCGCAACCGCCAGGCGACCTTCAGTGCCCGGCGCACAACCCAGCTCTGCCAATGTATAGGCCAGCACATTGTTGAACGCCTTGATCACCGGCCGTCCGATCTGCTGCGCAACCCAGACACTCTCGGTCATTCCCTGGTCAATCGCATCAATCTGAGGGTCACGTAAACCAGGGTAGTAATTGTTGGTATCGACCACCGGCACGCTGTCAGGTACTTGGCTGAACAGGTCAGCAGGCAGCTTGCTCAATGCCGGAATCGGTATCGACAGCACGATCACATCCACCCCATCCACCGCTCCGCGAATGTCTGTGGGCCGCGCACCGATCTCTTCGGCGAACGCACGAACACCTTCGACACCGCGAGAATTGGCGACACGGATGTCATGCCCCGCCGCGCTGAGCTTGCGGGCGATAGTGCCGCCAATGTTGCCGGTTCCAATGATGCCTATTTTCATGGTCGAGCCTCTACAATTGATCGTCTTGCACCGATATTAGAGGGCTCATGAGATAATCGTAAGTACACACCAAAAGGTGGGTTACCCACTGGAGAGAAAGAAATGGCGCGGGAATGGAACTGCGGCGATCCGCAAAATCGGCGTGAGTGGGCTGAGGCGACGACTGAGACGCTGCGGGTGCTTGAAGGAAAATGGAAAATCATCATTTTGTGCCAGCTGTTCGCGGCAAAAGGTGCATTGCGTTTTTCCGATCTTGAAAAGCTGATTGAAGGGATCAATCAGAAAATGCTGATTCAGCAGCTGAAGCAACTTGAGAAGGACGGTATCGTGCTGCGCACGGTGTATCCGCAGGTACCACCGAAAGTGGAATACCAGCTCACGCCGATTGGCCATGCACTCGGGCCGGCGATTCAGGCGTTGATCGAATGGGCGGAGCTGCGGCGGGAGCAGGGCTAGCCGCTGTGTTGAAAATTGCCTCCTCAGAACGCTAAGGTCGGGCCCATGCGCGCATCGATCACCGGTTGGCAATACCGGGATTCTGCGCACCCACCCGCAGTTTTTGAAACCGTGATAACAAGCGACGATCAGTCTACGCATCGCCAATTGTGGCGTTAGGAATACTCCAATGGCCAGTTCTGCTTCATCTCAGTCGCTGCACAACTTCAGTCAGAATCTTCGTCTTCTGTGCGGGTTTTACAAGTCGGTGGCGAAGGTGTGCCGCTCGCTTGATATCAATCGCCAGCAGTTCAACAAGTACCTGGGGGCGCAAGCGACTCCGTCGTCGTTTACCTTACGCAAGATCTGCACTTTTTTCGGGGTGGATGAAGAAGAAATATTCTCCGAACATGAGTCCTTCCGCGCTTTGCTCAACAGCCAACGAGCGCCGCGAGAGCAAGAAAGTGCGATACCCGCTGATTTTTTCCCGAGTTCCGCTCAGGAGCTATCGAAGTACCAGGGCTACTATTTTGTCTATTTGATGTCGCCCGCAGCGCCTGGCGAAGTGATCAAGTCGATCACCCGTCTGACCCGCTCCGGCGAGAAGATTCTGAGCAAAACCTACGAGCGGATGAGGCTGGGCGACGATCAGCAGAAGAGTTTCGGCATCAACAAATATCGTGGTTTTTGTTTCGCGTCCTCGGATCTGATTTACATCGTCGAGCGCGAGTATCTCTCTTCCCGGGGCTACATATGGTCGGCGATCTATCCTTCCTACCGTAGTCGCTTTCGCTTTCTCAACGGCTTGGTCATCGGCGTTTCGGGAGACAACTTCCGTCGTCCTTTTGGTGCGCATATCGTCTTTGAGTATCTGGGCGAGTCGATCGATCTGCGTAACGCGCTTACCAGCTGCAGCTGCTTTGCGATTGATGCGCCTGAGATTCCCGTCGAAGTCAGAGCGCGACTGCTGGTACATCCTTCTGAAGGTGAGTTCAATCTCGTCCCACCGCTGTTTTAGTTTTTCTGGATAGACGCCAGGTGACGCTTTCGAGCGTCACTTGGCGTTTTTTTTTGCGAAATCGCGAAATTGAGCTGGTTGTGTGGCAGATCAATAATGCCAACCAGAGGCCAGATCCACGACTCCTTCCAGTTGAATGCGTGCCTGCTACTACACGCGATTTGCTGCGCCCACCATAAAAATAAGAGGAACACCGATGAAATTTAACAAGACCTTGATAGCGGGGTTGATGGCGCTGTCCGTCACTGCATCATTGGCCAGTGGTTGGGCATGTGCGGCAAACAATACCCTGGTGGTCGCTGATCGGGCCTCCTTCAAGGATTGGGATCCGGCTTCGGCTTTTTCCGAAGAAGTGCGGTTGCTGGGTAATATCTACGAGACGCTGGTGGTCTATAACGCGCCGGGCAGTGCTGAGGAGTTCGCTCCCGGACTCGCCACTGCTTGGGACAGCAGCGACAACGGCAAAACCTGGACCTTCAAGTTGAGGCATGGCGTTAAATTCCATGACGGTTCGGCCTTTAATGCCGCGGCGGTGAAAAAATCCATCGATTATGTTCGGGAGCTCAAGCAGGGCGCCGCGTTTATATGGAAAGGTCTGGATACGGTCGAGGCGCTGGCTGACGATACGGTAGTCCTCAAGTTCAAGAATCCGACGCCGGCCAATCTGATCGCGGCTGGGCAGTATGCGGCCTACATCATCGCCCCGGCAGCGGTGGATAACGGGCATGACTGGATGATGGCTCCCCACGCTATCGGCACCGGCCCGTATAAACTCGGGCAGGTCGAACAGGGCCAACAGGTAGTGCTTGAGCGTTTCAATGACTACTGGGGAGGATGGAAAGAGGGACAGTTTGATCGAGTCATCGTCAAGGTCGTCTCTGAAGCCTCCACTCGCACCCAGATGATCAAAAACGGCGAGGCTGGCGTCGCTTGGGACGTACCGCTTGATCAACTCAAAGTGTTAAGCGAAAACCCCGCCATCAGCGTGAGCAGCGCGCCTTCCTGGAAGAACTTCCAGTTTCTGCTCAATACCCGGAAATACCCCACGGACAACTTGGCATTTCGCCAGGCGCTGCAATATCTCTGGGATTATGAAAGTGTCACCAAAGATATTCTGCATGGTTACGGCAGCGTGCCCAAGGGGCCTCTGCCGAGCAGTATCTGGGGGCACGCCAGTGTGCCGATGCCTTCTTACGATCTGGATAAGGCTCGACAATTACTGCAGGCCTCCGGGATACCTGAAAAGGACTGGAAGATCTCGATGCAATACATTGGCGGGGTTTATGCCAACGCCGCCGAGCTCTTTCAGGCGACCGCCGCTCAAGTCGGCGTAGAAGTTGAGTTGCGCCCCGGCGAATGGGGGGTGATCTGGGATCGGGCGAAGAAGCTGGAAACTGCACCGAATATGCAATCCATGGCGTGGTGGCCAACGTACCCGACCCCCAGCGATTGGCTTTTCAGTGAGTTCCACACCGAGAAAACCACGCTGTTCAATCTGTCTCACTACAGCAACCCGGACTTTGACCAGTTGATCGAGGACGCGGCGGCGCTAGAGGGCAGTGATCGCGCCAAGTCCTCTGAAAAGTACGTGCAAGCCCAGCAACTGTTGGCCAAGGACGCGCCTGCGATCTGGTACGCCGACGTGCAGCAGATACGCGTTTCCCGCAAAGACATCAAGGGTATGGAAAAGAGTCTGAATCCTGCTTATGAGGCGATTCTTTACTACAACTTGAGTCGCTGAAAAAACACACCGTCCTTGTTGTTCAGGTTGAACGTAAAGGCCTGATTCCATTTATAAGCCCGACCACGGGAAGTTATTTGAATCCCCCGGGTAATCTCTGAAGGTTAGAGCGCTGTCGATGGCGTTATCTTGAAGCAAGCCATCAGGTTCAAGTTTATAGCCACAAGGGGTATTCCATATGGCGAAGTATATTGCCCAACGTTTGATAGTGATGTTCTTCATTCTTTTGGGCGTATTGACCATCACGTTCGTACTGAGCCGGTCTCTACCGGGCTCGCCGGTCGAAACGATGCTGGGAAATCACCCCACGGCGGAGCAGATTGCTGTCGCACGGGAAAAACTCGGGCTGGACAAGCCTGTGCCCGTTCAGTACCTCAATTACCTCAGCCATCTTCTCAGCGGAGACTTTGGCACCAGTCTGCGCACCGGCCGACCGGTAGCCGAGGAAGTCGTGAGACGGGTTGGTGCGACCTTTGAATTGACGTTCCTTGCGATGTTCTGGGTGGTGGTGCTGGGCGTGCCGATCGGTGTGATCTCGGCGGCAAGACAGAACTCGGCGGTCGATAATCTGGCACGAGCAGGTTCGATTGCCGGGACCGCGTTTCCGGTATTCATCCTGGCCATGGGCTTGCAATTGCTGTTCTACGGCAAGCTCAACTGGTTGCCACTGCAAGGACGTATTGATGCTTCCATTCTGCTCGATAGCCCCTTCGAGCGCGTGACGGGTTTTTATCTGATCGACACGCTGTTGGCCGGCAACTTTGCGGCACTGTGGAGCGCGATCAAACACCTGACGCTTCCCGTGTTCACGCTGGTCATCGTGACGCTGGCCACGGTCACCCGGATTACCCGCAACATGATGGTCGAGGTGTTATCCGAGGAGTACATCCGCACGGCCATTTCTTACGGTGTACCCCAGTGGCGTATCCATTACACCTACGCACTGAAGGCGACAATGATTCCACTGCTGACAGTGGTGGGGCTGACCTTCGGGTATCTGCTCGGTGGTGCGGTGGTCGTTGAATTCGTTTTCGACTGGCCAGGTCTGGGCGGGTTTGTCGTGTTTTCGATTGCCCAGAACGATTTCCCCGCCGTAATGGGCGCCACCCTGGTGCTGGCCACGGCCTATCTGTCGATCAACCTGATTGTTGATCTCTTGTATCACCTTGTTGATCCGAGGCTGCGAGTCCAATGAGTATTCAAGACGTAACCCTGTCCATGCCCTCGCGAGCCCCGACTTGGCGGATCAAGGCCCTGGCGTTTGCCCACGACAACAAGCTGTTTGTCTTCGGTGCGCTGCTATTGCTGCTGATCATCCTGGCGGCAGTCTTTGCTCCCTGGCTCGCACCTTATGAGCCGAACAAGATCGTCTTTTCCGCGAAGCTGCTGGCGCCCGACCAGGCACACTGGATGGGCACCGACGAGTTTGGTCGTGACATCTTTTCGCGGGTGCTTTATGGGGCACGAACATCGCTGATTATCGGCGTCACAGTCACTCTGATTGCAATGCTGATCGGGATTCCGCTCGGGCTCGTTTCCGGTTACTTCGGTGGCCGGGTGGATACGTTTTTGATGCGCTTCTCCGATGTGTTTTTGGCCTTTCCGCCGTTGTTGCTGCCGATTGCCATTACCGCTGCCCTGGGGTCGGGACTCGCCAACGCGATGTTGGCGCTCGCGGTCTCCTGGTCTCCATGGTACGCGAGGATCATGCGCGGCGCGGTGGTCAGGGTTCGTTCGGAAACCTATATCCAGGCCGCCCGGTCCATGGGCGTCAGCCACGCGCGCATCTTGTTTCGCCATGTGCTGCCCAATGCCACCACGCCTGTGATCGTGCAGGGTTCGATGGACTTCGGTTACACCATTCTCGCCGCCGCCTCACTGAGTTTCATCGGGCTTGGGGCCAAACCGCCCATGGTCGAATGGGGGCTGATGGCTGCGGCGTCACGCTCGCAGTTACTGGAGAACCCCTGGACGGTGCTGTTTCCCGGGGTGGCGATTTTTGTCCTGGTACTGGCGGTCAATCTGGTGGGTGACGGGATGCGCGATGTGCTTGATCCGAAAAAGGGGACGCGCTGATGCTGAACAAATCCTTCAAAGCCGCAGATAGCGAGCGTCCTGTCACCTCGCATCCGGATACGGCGCAAGACCTGGTGCTGCAAGTGCAAGGGTTGACGGTGTCCTTCCCGGGCTTGTTCAAGACCGTAAAAGCCGTTCGCGGCATCGACCTCAGCGTCCGGCGCGGCGAGATCCTCGGACTGGTCGGAGAGTCGGGCTCGGGTAAATCGATGACCGCCATGTCCTGCCTTGGATTGATACCTGAAACCGCGCGGCTTGGCGGCAGTGTCAGGGTGGCCGGACAGCAGGTTAACGGTGCATCGGCATCGCAGTTGGCCGATTTGCGCGGCGGTGGTGCGGCCATGATCTTCCAGAATCCGATGAAGGCGCTCAACCCGTTCTTCACTGTCGGGCGGCAGATGTTCGATGTAATCGGCTGTCATCGGAAACTGAAGAAAGCACAAATCCGCGCCGAGGCGATAAGCGCGCTGGAAGCGGTGAGCATGCCCGACCCCCATCTGGCGCTAGGCAAGTACCCGCATCAGATGTCCGGCGGGCAATTGCAACGTGTGGTGATCGCGATGGCGCTGGCGTGCCGGCCAAAACTGCTGATCGCCGATGAGCCCACTACAGCGCTGGACGTCACGGTGCAGGCGCAGATCATCGCGCTGCTGCGCAAGCTGGCCCGGGAGCAGGATCTGGCCATTCTGTTTATCACTCACAACCTTGGGGTCGTGGCGTCGCTCTGTGACCGGGTGGCAGTGATGTATGCCGGCGAAGTGGTGGAGACCGGGCCGGTGGGCCAGGTGTTCAAGCGACCGGCGCACCCTTACACCCTGAAACTGATGGCCACCGTGCCGAAGCTGGGGCAGGGCGACCTGCAGTTGGGTTTCATCCCCGGGCAGGTGCCGAACATGGCGGATCCCCCGGCAGGCTGTGCCTTCAACCCGCGCTGCGAGCGTGCCACGGGACGTTGCGTACATGCCGCACCGAGGGTCGAAATCGGTGAGGGACATTGGGCCGCTTGCCACAACACGTTGGTCAGGGTGTGAGGCTTCTGGAGAAGGTAAATGGCTATGAATAACAACGAACAGCCCACGCTGCTGAGCGTCAACCAGTTGCATAAGACCTACGCCAGCCGCGACGGTCTGGTGACCGCCATCGACCATATAAACCTTGAGGTAAAAGTCGGTGAAACCGTTGCGCTGGTGGGGGAATCCGGTTGCGGGAAAAGCACCGTTGCCGCGACTTTGCTCGGTCTGCTGCCCGCCGACAGCGGGCAGATTCTGGTCGAGGGACGACCGCTGCCGATCGATGCCAGGGAGCGAGGCAGAAGCTTGAGCATGGTGTTTCAGAACCCCTACGCCTCGCTGAATCCGAAAATGAAAATCAAGGCGATTGTTGCCGAGCCGCTGAAGGTTGCCTTTGGCTTGCGCGGCGCCGCATTGCACGAACGCATTCTTGCGCTGCTGGGAAGTGTGGGGATGGGCGAGGAGCACATGGAGCGCTATCCCCACGAGTTTTCCGGAGGCCAGTTGCAACGGATCGCTATCGCCCGGGCGCTGGCGATGGAGTCAAAACTGCTGGTTCTTGACGAGCCGACGGCGGCGCTCGACGTGTCGGTACAAGCCCAGGTGTTGCAGTTGCTGAAGACGTTACAGAGCAACAACGGCCTGAGTTACCTTTTCATCAGTCACGACCTTGCGACGGTCGAGTATCTGGCGCAGCAGGTGCTGGTGATGTACCTGGGACGCATCGTCGAATCGGGACCTGTAGCGCAGGTGTTCGGTCGGCCGCGTCATCCATACACCCGCGCGCTGCTCGACTCGGTGCCCTCCATCGACCCGGAGCGCCGCGACCAATTGCAAATTCTGAGCGGCGAAATCCCCAGCCCGTTGAACCGGCCTGCCGGGTGCCATTTTGCGCCTCGTTGCCTGCGCGCCAGTGATCGTTGTCGCCACGAGGTGCCAATCGAGACTCAGGATCACGACCACCGTTTTTCGTGCCACCACCCTCTGAACGATGAGAGCTGAATCCTTATGTACAACAAAAACGACACGACCGCGCCAGGCATCGGCTATCAGGATTTAAAGCTGATGCAGGGGTTTCCACCGCCTCGGGAAAAGCAAGTCGCCCAACATAACTGGGACAGCCCGCCCTATAACCGCTGGTCATTCCAGCATATGAGCCAGCTGTTCCCGGTGGCCGCCATTCATCGCGGTTCCGGGCCGGTTATCGAACTTGAACGCAACGAACGCTCACTGGACGGCGTACGTTTTCAGCGGGTCGACGGCGCACAAACCGATCTGGCGAGCTTTCTGATCGACAGCTACACCGATGGATTTCTGGTGCTTCATCAGGGCAAGGTGATTTCGGAGCAGTATTTCAACGGCATGCAGCCGCACACTTTGCATTTGCTGCAATCGGTCTCCAAAACTGTCGTCGGGAGCCTGGTGGGCAGGTTGATCGGCCAGGGCAAAATCGATCCGCAAGCACGTGTCAGCCACTATGTGCCGGAGGTTGCGGGTCGTGGTTATGGTGACGCCCGGGTCCAGGACCTTCTGGATATGCGCACGGGAGTCAGGTTCAGGGAGGACTACACCGATCCGGACGCTGAGTTCATCCAGTTGGACGTCGCGTCGGGTTGGCGTGAACGCGGCGAGCTGCAGTCACCCGACAGCATTTATGGTTTGTTGGAATCGCTCAAAAAAGACCGTGACCATGGCCAGTTCTTCGAGTATCGCTCGGTGGATACCGACATGCTCGCCTGGGTCTGCGAGCGGGCTTGCGCAGAGCGTCTTCCCGTTTTACTGAGTCGGGAAATCTGGTCAAAACTGGGGGCCGAACAGGACGCAAATATCACCCTGGACGGCGTCGGAACGGCGTTGGCCGATGGCGGGATGAGCGTGACGCTGCGGGATCTGGCGCGCTTTGCCCAGATGTATCTGCAAGGGGGATATTTCAACGGTCAGCAGATAGTTCCAGAAGAATTTGTGCGGGCATGCGGCCGTGGCTCGACACCGGCGTTTGAGGTGCTCTATGGCTTCTACGTCAACAGCTATCCGAATGCGGCCTACAGCAACCAATGCTGGGTCCTGGACAGCGAACTGGGGACCTATTCGGCGCGCGGGGTCTTCGGTCAGAGCATTTACTGGGATCCGGCTTCGCAAGTGACCATCGTCAAACTGTCCAGCTGGCCGGACTTTATCAATTCAGAGTTGACGCTCGATACCTTCCGCGCGTGTGCCGCTGTGGTCGAGGAACTGCAACGCGATTGAATACAGGTTCTGCGTAACGACATGCAGAGCCTGCCGGCAGCGACGTTCTGCGCTCAGGTGCAAGCGCAACTGAGTGCTGCTGCCGGCTGACCCTTCGGGGCCTGCCAACACCTGGGCGCTGCGCGCGTCCTCAGCCTTCGGGCATTACCCCATTCATCCAGACTGCGCTTTGTCGTGGCCGGGATGGTTGTTGCCAAAAATAAAACTTAGAGACGGAGCGACCATGCATTTGAATACCCCCCGAACTTTGCGCACATTGACCCCGCTGGCATTATTGGGCGTCCTTGCCACGCCTGCGATGGCGATCCAGGTGACCGACAACCTTGATCTGGGCGGTGCCGTGCGGGCGCGCTGGGACTATGACCCGGACCGCGACATCCAGACATTCAACTTCGACACCGCGATCCTCAGTGCCAAGTACAACTCCGCGACCTGGATCGGCGAGGCCAAATACCGGTTCTACGGCCGAGCTTACCCGTACAAGTACACCAATAATGTGGGTGACGTGCAGTTCGCCGAATTGGCGTGGATCGGTTACAAGTTCAACCCCGACCAGCAGGTCCAGGTCGGTCTGAACCAGTTGCCGTTCGGTTTGCAGCCGTACTTCGGCAGCACGTTCTATCAAACCTTGGGCAGCGTCATGGGGCTGGAAGACATCGAAGAAGTTGGTGCCAAATACATCCAGCAAAGCGGTGACTGGAATCTCCAGGCTGGGTATTACCTGCGCCCGGCCTGGCAGGGCAAAGGCACCAGCAACGGTGAAACCTATTCCAGTGTTGTCTCTGAAGCGGACAGTTATGTCATCGACGGCAGCCACAACCAGGAACGCGACACCGTGGTTCTGCGAGTAGCCAAGTCGCTTGACCTTGGACCGTGGAAGTCCGAAGTCGGGATATCCGGACTGACGGCAACCTTGGAGAACCGCGACACAGACAATAATGGCCGGCGCAATGCCATGGCGGTTCATTACATCGGCAAAAACGGCCCGTGGGGCGTGCAATTGCAAGCCGCGCGGCAACAGATGTCGCCGCGCAACCCAGGCACCGATGAACTGGTGACTTTCGGCAGTTACGACGGCACCTTCAACGTCGCCAGTCGGGGCAACTTGTATGTGGCGGATGTGAGCTACGATGTCAGCGGCAAATACCTGTTCGATCAAGTCAGCGGCGTGAAGCTCTACGCCAACTACAGCGCCTTCGATAAATCCGCGAACGACTTCAAGACCTCGCAACGGATGATTTTCGGCACTTCGTTCTCCCTCAGCAAACTGTGGATAGCTACGGAGTGGTTGTACGGAAAAAATGATCCGGTCATTGGTGGTGGCAGTCTGACCCAGAGTCTGGGGGCGGGTGGTACTGACCAATGGGAAAACCAGCTTTACATGAACATTGGTTATTACTTCTGACCCCACGGGTTTACTGCATAACCTGTCGGATATCCTCGTTCAGCGCCGCTAACAGACCTTCAGATGATTGTGTCTGGCATTGCGGTACGCGGTTCGAGACGCCGCAGGCAACACAAACGGGCCTTTCAAAGGGCCCGTTTGTGTTCCCGGTCCTTACCCCGGCGGCAACGCTCCGAGCAATAACGCACCTCATCCCAGCAGCGCGCCCATTTTTTCCGCCAGGCAAAGGGCAGGCCGCAAGTCACGCAGGTCTTGATCGGCAATTCGCTTTTTTTCACCGCTACGCCCTCGAAACGCCCGGGACATCCATGTTGATCTTGCGCCAGAACGCTTCGGCAAAACTGTAGACCGAGAAGGCAATCAGACCGAACGCCATGACGATCAGGATCAACCAGCCAGCGGGCAAGTCCTGCAGCGCGTCGAGGGCTTCCTTCATGCCCGGTGGGTCCATTGCCTGATAGGCGGAGCCGCTGATCGCCATCAGCAAGGCGATTTCGATGAACACCACGCCACGGGCGATCAGACCGAATCGCGAGACCGGGCGCACGTAGCGCATGACTTCTTCGTCGGCTTCGAAATACTTTTCGAATGACGCCTTCCAGCCCTTGATCAAGTGAGCAATACCGACACCCAAGGGAATGAGTGCGACGAGGTAGATCAACAGGTTCGAGTGCTGCCAGGACAACAGGTGCGCCAGCCAGTCTTTGGTCTGCCCACCGGAGTCGCCCGAGCTGCGGATGCCGCTGATGAGCAGGCCGAGGGCAAAAATCGCCAGCGCGCCATTGACCATGCCACCGGCAAACAACCCCGCGCGAATCACCAGCCCTTTGATTTCCTTGCCGTGATGATCGACATCACGGGTGGCCTGGAGCACGCGCCAGGCCGCAAAGGCGAGCAGGCCTGCCACCACAATTCCCACCAGAAAATAGCCGAATGGCTGACTTAACAAGGCTTCGAGACTTTTGTGGCTGTCTTTCGGTTGCGTGGAGTCGCGTGCTGCCAGCAGTGCGAAGATACCGATGATCAGATACAGCAAACCCCGAGCGGCGTAGCCACCCCGAGCGAGTATTACCAGGCTGTGTTGCGCAGACATTGGATCGATTCCCGAGAGTGTTAACAGAGCAGACCTTTCCCGTGGGAAGGGGTTCTATCGACAATTCTCGGGTGGTGCTCAAGGCGTTTCGACCGTCAGGCGCGACGCGGCAGGGCAGTCAGCGGGCGCCCCAGATTCTTTTCGTAATGACTGAGGAAATGCTGCCATTGCGCTTCGCTCCAGCGCGAATGACGGCGCAGCTGCGCGATGTCATGGCGGGCGGCGCGCATGGAACTGACCCGGCCGTGGGACTTTTCCAGATCGAGCAGTGCCAGATCGAATTCCGGACCATTCGCTGTGGTGCTGGTCTTGATGAAAATGTGCTTGGTGCGCATGCAGCCATGCTGCCAGCGACCACGGTGCATCCGCGCCATCAGCACTGCGAGCTTCTCCAGGATGCCGTCGTGTTGCTCGGCAGTGAGCTGGCTTCCTGCGCCGTGTTCGTACCATGAATCCAGATCCTGAAAGCCGTTCAGGTCCTTGGTCACGAGAATACCGTGCCAGACGCCGGCAACTTTTTGCGCGCCGTAATAGATCGGCTGCGGGGCGTTGACGCCGAGCTGGACCAGCTTCGACAGCGCACGGCCTTCACGCAAAGTGGTGGGCCGTCCCAATGGGTAACGCAGGCTGCGGAACAGGTGCCCGGTCTGCCGTTTGACATAAACCGTCGTGCCGTCATGCATGACGCGTTGTACGCCGCTGGTGCCACTGCGTCGCACGTTAGGTTCTTCTACCCATGGCCCGGAGGTGTTCCACCAGTAAGAAAAACGTGGATCTGTTTGGGGCATCGCTCATTCCTTGGTTCTAGTTTTTTATGGTTCGCGCCAAAGGCCAGTCATTAAAGCGCGTCGAACCTGTCGTTAGGACTGGCGTGCCAATACTAGGCCAGTTCTGCATAAGCGTCATGTACAAAGAGACGTATTTGGTAACACTTTGCATTTAATTGAGAGAGGAAGTGGATGCGTGACGGTTAGTGTTAAATAGTCTGAATTTTTGTGACCGTGTTTTGTCCAAGGCGCCACTTTTTGAGGGGCGATTTACTGGTGGTCAGCGCGTGCGCCAGACCGTCCGCGTAGTCTGCAACTGAGCGCGCGCAGAAACGGACAACGTTTTCATTTTTATCAGGAGTGCGGCATGGACTGGAGTGACATGCGGGTCTTTCTGGCGATTACCCGAAGCGGCTCGCTGGGCGCCGCCGCCCGGCAACTGGGGGTCAGTCACCCGACGGTCGGCCGGCGTTTGCAGGTGCTGGAGCAGAGCACCGGGCAACCGTTTTTTCTGCGTACCGCTCAAGGTCTGGTGCTGACGGACGTTGGCGAACGGATTCTCAGTCTGGCGCAGGACATGGAGCACAGCGCGCTGGCCATCGAGCGGCGTCTGGCCGGGCATGGTGATCAGCCGGAAGGGCTATTGCGCATTTCTTCTGCCGACTGGTTCGCCTGCCATGTGCTGGCGCCGGTGCTGAGCGAGCTGGTGCAACGCTATCCGCTGATCGTGCCGGAAGTCATTGCCGGGCATCGGCTGTTCGATCTGGCCCGGCGCGATGCCGACATTGCTTTCCGTATCGTGCCGTTCACCGAGCCCGACATTGTTCACCGCAAGCTGACCACCCTGGCCTACGGGCTCTACACCGCGCTGCATGCGCCGGCGCCGCACCCTGATGGCGAAGGTCTGGGCCTGATTCTGATGAACGTCGCCCAAGGCCATTACCCGGATGTGCAATGGCTGCAGCAACGCTATCCGCTGGCCCACACCGTGTTTACCAGCAGCAGCCGCACGGTGCAGGCGCAGATGTGCGCTAGAGGGCTGGGCGTTGCGGTATTGCCGCGCGTCCTTGGTGACTCGGTGCCGGGGCTGCGCCTGCTGGATGAACACGAACCACCGCCGGGGCGCGATATCTGGATGGGCTATCACCAGGACATGCGCCAGATGGACCGATTGCGCGCGCTGGCCGATCTGGCGGCGAGCATGATTGGCGCGGATTAGGTCGAGCGCACCGCCGAAGCTTGCGGCTCCTGCGCCGGCTGCCGCGCCAGCGACAGGCTCAGTGCAACGCCCACGGTGAGGCAAGCGGCGATGCACAGCACCGAGACGGTGAAGGCGTGGGTGATGCTCTCCGCCGTCGTCTGTTCGCCGAGCAACGTGTAGAAAATCCCGCCGATCAGGGCGACGCTCAGCGAGGTGCTGATCTGCAATGTGGCGCTGGTGATGCCGGCGATCATCCCGGCATACGCCGGCGCGACCCGGCCGGTGACCATGCGCATCAACGTCGGCAGGCCCAGTCCCTGGCCGAAGCCGATCAGGAACAGGATCGCCGCCAAAGAGGTCAGGGAAGGGGCGAGGGCGGCTGGCGTCGCCGACAGCAACCAGCCGAGCCACAGCAGTCCACCGACTTCCAGCGCCATGCCTGTCGGGTTGACGTAGTCGCCGAGGACACGGCGCAGGCGCGGAACCGACAGCGGGCCAAGCAGGAACCCCGCGCCGAACGGCAGAAAAATCAGTCCCGCATGCAGCGCGCTCATCTGCAATGCGCCTTGCACATACATCGAAAACATCAGGAAAAACACGCCGATGGCATAGAAGCACAGCGCGACCAGCAGCGCGCGGCCCAGACCCGGTGCTTGCAGCGCGGCAGGGTTGAGAATCGGAGTACCGCCGGCGCGGCTCAAGCGAGTCTCGTAGCACCAAAACAACACCGCCAGCACTGGCGCGGCAGCAAGCGACAACCATGCCCACCACGGCCATCCCGCGGCGCGGCCTTCAATCAATGGCAGCACCAGCGCGGTCAGGGTCAGCATCGACAATACCGTGCCGACCAGGTCGAGCTTGCTCGGGTGCCGCGCCCGGGTCTCCTTGAGCAGCGGGATACCGAACACAATCACCAGCAGCGCAATCGGCAGATTGACCAGGAATATCGCGCGCCAGCCCATGCCCAGCACGTCGAGCGCAATCAGCACGCCGCCCAGCGCCTGACCGATCACCGACGCCAGGCCAAACACGGCGCCATACAGACTCAAGGCCAACGGCCGTTCCGCCGCCGGGAAAATCGCCTGCACCGAGGCCAGCGCCTGTGGTGCCATGACCGCGGCGGTCACGCCTTGCAAGGCGCGGCCGAGGATCAGCATCCACGGCGAAGCGGCCAGGCCGCACATCAGCGACGCCGCGGCAAAACCCAGCAAGCCGACAAAGAACATCCGCCCGCGCCCGTACAGATCGCCGAGCCGCCCGCCGGTGATCAGCGTCACCGCATACAGCGTTGCATAGGAGGAAATCACCAATTGCTCGGCCGAGGCGCCGGTGCCCAGATCGCTTTGGATCGAGGGCAGCGCCACATTGACGATAAAAAAATCCAGCGGCGGCAGAAACGCACCGACCAGCAGGATCGCGAACATCAACCAGCGCCGTGGCTCCGGCGCTTCGATTTCGATTGCAGACATGACAGGCATCCCCTGAGTGAAAGATCTGGCTTGGGGCGCGCGGGTTTGTGTCCCGCTCGCACCAGGCCGCTGGCGGCCAATGTAGGCAATCACACCGGGGCTTTCGCCTGACAAAACTGCACGGCCAGCGTTCATTCGTGTCAGTGCCGCTCGGCGCCGTTCACGCTCAGGATGGGCAGGTCGTTGCACACGACCGCTTATCAACGATTGAGGAGTCACACATGTCAGGTAAATTCAGCGCTCAGGTTGCCGTGGTCACTGGCGGATCCACGGGCATCGGCTTTTCCATCGCGCAAGCCTTGCTCGCCGAGGGCGCCCGGCGCGTTTACATCACAGGCCGCTCGGCGGGATCACTGGAGGCGGCGGTTGCCCGGCTCGGTGACAAGGCCGTTGCAGTGGTCTCCGACGTCGCGCGTCAGGCTGATCTCGACGCGCTCAAGCACACCATCGAGGCGCGGGGTGATCGACTCGACGCGCTGTTCGCCAATGCCGGGATCTGTGAGAAAAATCCTATCGGAGAAACCAGCGAGGCGGCGTATTACGCCATGTTCGACGTCAACGTCAAAGGCGTGTTCTTCAGTGTTCAGACGCTGCTGCCGTTGATGAAAGACGCCTCGGCCATCGTGCTCACCGCTTCGATCTGCTCCAGCAACGGCATGGAAGGCTTGAGTCTGTACAACGCGTCCAAGGCCGCAGTGCGCTCGTTTGCCCGCACCTGGGCAAATGAACTCAAGGGCCGCAAAATCCGCGCGAACGTGTTGAGCCCCGGCTTCACCCGCACGCCGTTGATGGACAACGGGCTGAAAATGAGCGAGAGCGACATCGCCGCGCTGCGCCAATACGTCGAGCAGATCACGCCGCTGGGCTACATGGCGCAACCTGAAGAAATCGCCAGTGCGGCGCTGTTTCTGGCCTCCGACGCCGCCCGGTACGTGAACGGCGTGGAGCTGATGGTCGACGGTGGTTTGTCGCAAATCTGAGGTCTGCGCGGAACCTGCTACGAGTCGATGGCCGCCATCTGATTCAACCGCTGAAGCTCGAGTTGCCGCGCCGCACTGGCTTCCAGATTGGCGCGTTCCTGGTCCAGATACCGATGGATGCTCTGCAGGTTTTCGATCTTCTGCTGGATGTCGGCCATCTTCCTTTCAATCAATTTGGCACCCTCGGCGCAGTCGATCAGCTGGTTGCGCTGCGCATCGAGAATCTCGCGGATTTCGCCGAGGGAGAAACCCATGCTTTGCGCGCGCTGGATAAAGTCCAGGTCCTGCAGGGTTTGCGTGCTGTAGACGCGATAGTTGTTGGCGCCGCGCTGGGCGGCGATCAGGCCGATTTGCTCGTAATAACGCAGCGTGTGCCGGCTGGCGCCGCTGCGGGTTTCGAGTTCGCCGATTTTCATGAAAACACCGCTTGACTGTAGAGTTGGGTCGATAGTTTACGCTCGATTTCTCATCTGAAAACAGGAGCAGGGAAATGCGCGTGGAGTGCTTTGTCACCGGCGGCACAGGATTTATCGGCCAGCATCTGCTGGCGCACCTGAGTGCAAAAGGTCACACCGTTCGGGTGCTGATGCGCCGTCCCGAACGACTCGCCGATCTGCGCGAACAAGTCGCTGCGCTGGGCGGCGACGCCAGCCGGGTATTCGCCGTAGCGGGCGATCTGCAACAGGATGGACTGGGCCTGAGCCTCGCAGACCGGACAGTGTTGCGGCAGGCCGGGGTCGTCTTCCATCTCGGCGCGCATTTCGCCTGGGGGTTGTCCGCGGCACAGGCGCGTGCGGTGAATGTCGAAGGGGCCAAGCGTGTGGCGGCGCTGGCGGCCGAACAACACAGCCGAATGGTGATGCTCGGCGGTTTCATGCTGAAGAATTTCGAGCATCTGCGGCGCATCGGCATCAATCCCTTTCAGCCGCAGCTGACGGACTGGCCAGCGGTCTACCGCCGCGTCGGTGGCTATGAGGGCAGCAAGCTGGAGGCGCATTTTGCGACCCTGGCGCTGATGGCCGCGCTGGGCGGCGAAATCACCGTGGTGCACCCGGCAACCGTGTGTGGCCACAGCCGCAGCGGGCATATCCTTGACGGTCAGCCGCTGGTGGCGCTGATACGCAACCTGATGCAAGGCAAGCTGACGGCGATACCCGGAAGCGCCCGGCACTGGCTACCGCTGGTGACCGTGGATCACCTGGTGGAGCTGACAGCGGCCAGTGCGTTCGATCCGGCGATGGCCGGGCAGGAGCTGCTGGCGCTGGATGAGCAGACGCCCGACCTGCGCGAATTGCTGGCACAGGTGGCACAACCGCTCGGGATCAAGGCGCCGAGGCATTACCTTTCGCTGCGCTGGCTGAAATGGCTGCTGCAGATCGCTCCCGTCGCGCGCTATCTGAATAGCCAACCCGAAGCGTTGGACTTTATCCAGACCACGCGTTTTGATACCGCAGCGCTTGAGCTATTTGCCAAGCGCCATGGCATCGTCAGGCCGGACATCCGCCAGTCGTTGCAGCACACTGCCAGGTTCGTTCATTCATGCGGCGTGCAGTAGGTCCGCTGTAAAAAAGATGCCCACTTTCCCGAGAAAAGTGAACATCAGATGTTGCGTGTGGCGTTACTTCACGCCGGCTGCGGCGGCGGTGTCAGCCTGTTCGATCTGGCGTTTACGACCCATCACCAGCACGGCGATGCCCGCAACCGTGCACAAAGCAGCCAGTGGCATCAGTGCCAGCGCATAGCTGCCGGTGGCGTCGTGGATCGCGCCGTAGGCATTGACCATCAGGCCGCCACCGATCAGGTTCGCCATGGCGCCCACGGCCGCCAGGCCCGCGGCGGCGGTGGACGACGACAGCCAGCCGGAGACCAGCGCCCAGAACGGCCCCTTCATGGAATAGGCACCGACGAGCACCATGGTCAGCATCAAGACCGTGGCCGGCAACGATGAGGTGAACAGAGTCATCAACAGACCTGCGGCTATGAGCAACATGGTCATCGCGGTGTGCCAGCGGCGCTCGCCGGTACGGTCGGAGCTGCGTCCCCAAATCACCATAGCCACCGAGGCAACGCCGTACGGAATGGCGTTGACCAGACCGATTTCCATGGCGCTGAGGCCAAAGGTTTTCAGCAGTTGCGGCGCCCAGACGCTCATGGTGCTGCCGGCCGCCGAGGCGCCGGAGTAGATCAACGCGAGAACCCAGATGTCCTTGTGGCGCAACAGCTTCCACAGCGAGATATGGCCGATCGGGGTTTTGTTCGCGGAGTCTTGCGCCAGGCGTTGAATCAGCCAGCCGCGTTGCTCATCGCTCAGCCACTTGGCCTGCTCTGGGCGGTCGGTCAGCACGAACAGACAGGCGATACCGAGCAGTACCGCCGGGATCCCCTCGAGAATGAACAGCCAGTGCCAGCCGCGCATGCCCATCCAGCCATCCAGGCTCAGCAGCAATCCCGACAGCGGTGAACCGATGAAGTTGGCCGCCGGAATCGCCACCATGAACAGCGCGACCATGCGGGCGCGGTAAGCCGTCGGCAACCAGTAGGTGAGGTAGAGCAGCACGCCAGGAAAAAAACCGGCCTCGGCAGCGCCGAGCATGAAGCGCATGAAGTACAGCGAGTTGGCGCCCTGGACGAACGCGGTACCGGCGGAGATCAGACCCCAGGTGATCATGATGCGGGCGATCCAGATCCGCGCGCCGTATCTCTGCATGGCGAGGTTGCTCGGCACCTCGACCAGGAAGTAGGCGAAGAAGAATAGGCTGCTGGCGAAGCCGAAGACCTTGGCTGACAGCTCCAGGTCATGGTTCATCTGCAGCGAGGCCATGCCGATATTGCCGCGGTCGATGATCGCGATCAGGTAGCAGATGATCAGGAACGGCAGTAACCGCCAGGCGACGCGGCGCATGGTGCTGCGTTCGAGGTCATCCGGCCGGGATGTGGCTGAAGTCATGGTGCTCTCCCATTGTTTTTTTTCTGGAGTAAAGCGGGGTGAACACGCCCGCATTCAAGCAGCGGGCGTGTGCGGAGTCCTGTCAGCTGTCGAACAGATGGCGATTGACCACGCAACGTGGATCCAGCGCGTTGCCTGCCCAGACATCGAGAACCTGTTGCAGCGCCACCAGCCCGACACGGTCACGGGCCTCGCTGGTATTGGCGCCGACATGAGGCGTGGCAACCAGAGTCGGCAAGCCCCACAGCGGGCTGTCCGCCGGTGGCGGTTCCGGGTTGAAGGTGTCCAGCCCGGCGCCGGCGATGCGTCGTTCGCTGAGCGCTTGCACCAGCGCGGCGGTATCGACCAGTTCACCGCGCGCGGTGTTGATCAGGATCGCGCCCGGACGCATGCGCGCAAATTGCGCCGCGCCGATCAGGTTGTGATTGGTCGCGGTCAACGGGCAATGCAGGCTGATGATATCGCTTTCGGCCAGCAGCCGATCGAAGTCCTCTTCGCGTTCAACGTGCGCGCGCTCCGGCATTTGCTTGAGATAGGGATCGAACACCTTGACCTTGATCCGCAGCGGGGCGACCAGGTCCATCAGGATGCTGCCTATCGAACCCAAACCCACCAGGCCGAGGGTCTTGCCGAAAAGTTCGATACCGTTGGCCGACGACTTGTCCCAATGCCCGTCACGCATGCGCGCATCCAGCAGGGCGGTCTGCCGGGCCACGCTGAACAGCAGGGCGAAAGCATGCTCGGCCACCGACTGCGCATTGGCGCCCACGGCGATCGACACCGGGATGCGCAGATCGGCAGCCGCCTGGATGTCGATCGTGTTGTAGCCCACGCCGTGCTTGGCGATCACTTTGAGCTGCGATGACGCCTCGATCATGGCGCGGGTCAGCTTGCCCTGACGCACAACGATGGCATCGGGCTGTTCCGCCCGAATGATCGCTTCGAGCTCATCTTCTGGCAGGTAAGGCGTGGTGGGAACGACGTTGACGCCGTGTTCGGCGGCCAGGCGCATGGCCTCAGGCGCCAGCTCAGGGCCGGTCAGCAGAATCGTGCGGGACATGTTCAATACCTTGTTTTTGTCATGGGGCGTAACAGCCGCTCAATGTCGGCAATGTTTTTACCCTATCATAATGAAATGACGTTGCAAGAAAATTAGAACAAGCCGCTTTTGTGCGCTGATCGCCCAGTTAAAAATGTTTTGCAAAGAGATTTATGGAATGCCATTCTAAAAAACAGATTCGGCAGGCTGTCGATGACATCGAATAATTCCAAGAGAGGTAGGTCACATGAGCATTGGCTTCCAAGTGCTTGAGCGCGCACGTAAAGTCGGCGAAGAATGGGTAGCGCGGTATCGCGAAGTGCCGGTCGCCAACGTGAGCGACTCGATGAATCGCCTGACCGCAGGTGGCGCACGCTTGCGCCCCATGCACCGTGAAGGCGTGCTGTGCGGTCCGGCCCTGACGGTCAAGGCTCGTCCGGGTGACAACCTCATGCTGCATTACGCGATCGATATCGCGCAGCCAGGCGATGTGATCGTGATGGACGCCGGTGGTGACCTGACCAACGCCCTGATCGGCGAAATGATGGTGGCCTACGCCATCAAGCGCGGTGTGGCCGGTATCGTCATCAACGGCGCGATTCGCGACTCAGCCAATATTGGCGCCAATGATTTCCCGCTGTACGCGGCGGGGATTTCGCATCGCGGCCCCTACAAAGACGGCCCGGGCGAGATCAATGTGCCCATCGCCATTGATGGTATGGTGATCGAGCCGGGTGATCTGCTGATCGGTGATGACGATGGCCTGCTGTGTGTGCCCTACGACTTTGTCGCTGAGGTTTACGCGGGCGCGACAGCCAAGCACGCTGCCGAAACCGCACAGATGGAAAAAATTGCCCAAGGCACCAATGACCGCTCGTGGGTTCTGGAGTCCTTGAAGAAAAAAGGTTGCCTGCTGCCAGGCTGAACCCTTGGAGCTGCGCACCTTGCGACGAGGTGCACAGTGCTCGCGGGTTGAGCTTCGTTTGCGGGTCTATGGAGGATTCGCAGACTTGTCCGCTTCATCATCACCGCAGCGCAAACCATGGCCCCGCGCGATTCGCGCGCTCGCCCATCGCAACTTCCAGATCTATTTTGCCGGCCAGGGCGTCTCCACGTTAGGCAAGTGGGTGCAGCAGGTCGCGCTCGCCTGGCTGGCCTATCACCTGACCGGTTCCGCAGTCCTGCTGGGACTGATCACCTTCCTCACACTGGCGCCACAATTGCTTATCGGCCCGTTGGCCGGGGCCTGGATCGACCGGCACGATAAACGCCGCATGCTGATCATCGTGCAAATGGTACTGGTGGCGCAGTCGCTGGTGCTGGCGATTTCTACCTGGCTCGGCTGGGTCGACGGCGCATTCATCGCCGGCATGGCGCTGCTGCTCGGCTTGCTCAATGCACTGGAAACCCCGCTGCGCCAGGCGCTGATCGGCAGCTTCGTCGATGACCCGGCCGACCTGCCCAATGCGCTGGTGCTCAACGCGATGCTGATCAACGCCGCGCGTTTCGTCGGCCCGCCATTGGCCGGTGCGCTGATTGCCCTGGCCGGCGAGGCGGCGTGTTTCACTCTGACCGCCGTAGCCTTTCTGGCCTTGCTCGGTGGCTTGCTGAAAGTGCGCGGCACGGCCAGCGCCAAAGCCGCCGGCTCTACTGCTCAGGTGTTCCGCGAGGGACTGGTCTATCTGTGGCAGACCCGCAGCGTGCGCCAATTGCTGGTCAACGTGATCATGGTCAATCTGCTGGCTTCCTGCTACGCGGCGTTGCTGCCGATTCTCGCCAAGGCCGTGTTCGCGGGCGATGCGCGCGTGCTGGGCTGGTTGTGGGGCGCGGCCGGCGCAGGTGCGTTCGTGGCGACACTGGTGCTGGCGGTGGGCGGTGCGTTGCCACGCCTGCGACAGTTTACCGATGCCGGGGCGATGCTCTGTGCGGTGGCGCTGATCGGCCTGTGGCTGGCGGGCGCGTTGCCCTGGGCGCTAGCGGCATTGGCGGTGCTGGGATTTGGCATCACCCTGAGCAATGTCAGCACCAACATGCAACTGCAAAGCGCCGCGCCGGATCATTTGCGCGGCCGGGTAATTGCCTTCTACATCGCCATGCGTTTCGGTTTCGAAGCCTTGGGTGGCATGGCCGCGGGCCTGATCGCCGCCCGTTGCGGCGCGCCGACGACCCTGGGGATCGCCGGCGGAGTGCTAGTGGCCGGGCTGTTGGGCCAGTACGCGATGCGTCGACGCGGCTGATCGCTCAGGCGGTTTGCGCTTTGCCTTGAGGCGTCTGCTGTTTGGCCGGGTCACCCAGCCAGAGCATCAGACAAGTACCCACGAGCAGAATCGATGCCACGGCAAAGAATGGCATGCTGAAGCTTTGCGTGGCGTCCTTGATCAGACCAATCAGAAACGGCCCGGTAAACCCGCCCAGATTGCCGATCGATACGATCATCGCCAGCCCGCCGGCGGCGGCCCGCCCGGTAAGGAAGGTGGACGGTATCGCCCAGAACGTCGCCTGGAACGACAGAATGCTTGCCACCGCCACGCCCAGGCAGGCGATCTTCAGCGTCGGTTGCTCGATCAGCGCCGCCGCCACCAACGCCACGGCCGCCATGGCCAATGCGCTGACCACATACGGCAGGCGATGGCGGCTGCGATTGGCCAGACGTGCCCACATCGTCATCGCTACGGCACCCAGCAGATAGGGCAGGGCGACCACCACGCCGACCACGCTGCTGCTTATGCCCAAGCCCTTGATGATTTGCGGCAGCCACATGCCGATACCGATCGAGCCAACAATGCAGCAGAAGTTGACGGCCGCCAGCGTGAACACCTTGGGATTGGTCAGGGCGGCGCGCAGGGTGTTGCCGTGGGAGGCGCCGATGGCCTGCTGCTCGTGTGACAGGCGCTGAGTCAGCCAGGCCTTTTCCCGCAAGTTGAGCCATTTGGCCTTGGCCGGGGTGTCGACCAGCACGAACAGGCAGGCGATGCCCAGCAGTACCGCCGGCATGGATTCGGTCACCAGCAGCAGTTGCCAGTTCTTCAGCCCCCAGACGCCATGTTGTTCCATCAACCAGCCCGACAGCGGCGAGCCGACGATGTTGGCCACCGGAATGCCCAGCAGGAACGCCGCCGTGGCTTTCGCCCGCCACTTACCAGGGAACCAGTAAGTGAAATACAAATACACGCCGGGGGTGAATCCCGCTTCGGCGAGGCCCAGCATGAAGCGTGCGATGCTGAAACTGATCGGCCCGGTGGCGAACGCCGTGGCCATGGAAATCAGCCCCCAGGTGATCATGATCCGCGCGATCCACACGCGTGCGCCGAAGCGCTGCATCAGCAGATTGCTGGGGATCTCGAACAGGAAATAGCCAAAGAAGAACAGCCCGGCGGCCCAGCCGAACATCGTCGCGGTCAGGCCCAGGTCGTGGTTCATGCTGATGGCGGCGAAGCCGACGTTGGTGCGATCGAGGTAGCTGATCACGTAGCAGATGAAGATAAACGGCACCAGGCGCCAGAGAATCCGGCGCATCAGGCGTTCGCCCTCGGCATCGCTGAGCGGCGCCTGGTTCGCGAGGTTTTCGTGGGTCATGTCGTCACTCTTTTTGTAGTTGTTGTGTACGCCGACGGCGCGACTTCAGCTGTGCGAGTACATGGGCAGTCCCGGCGTCGTGGTGCGCACCTGGAGGATGCTGCCGGTCTCGGATTCGGTGATGAACAAGGTCTGGCCGTCATCGCCGCCGAAGGCCAGGTTGGTGTTGCTGATGCCGGCGCAGGACACGATGCGTTGCAGCGGCTCGGCCACTTTCGACAGCTTCCACACCGAACCGAAACCGGTATGGGCGATGTACAGATTGCTCTGCGCATCGAGGGCCAGACCGTCCGGACCACCCAGACCACCGTGCAACTGGGCGAACACGCCAACCTTGCCGATGATCGAGCCGTTGCCCAGCGGAATGCGCCAGATTTGCTGGGCGCGGGTCACGGCGATCAGCAGGTGGTTGAGGTGCGGGTCGTAGACGATGCCGTTGGGACTGGGAATGGTGCCAAGCAGGCAACTGAGGTTGCCGCCGGCGTCGAGCCTGTAAACGCGACCGGAGGCATCCTGCAGACCGGTCTGGCCCTGATCGGTGAAATACAGATCGCCATTGGGCGCAAACACCAGATCGTTGACGCCCTTGAAGCCTTCGGAGCCTGCCGAATCGAGCAGGGTTTCAATGGCACCGCTGTCCGGGTCGAGCAGCATGATCCCCCGCTTGTAGTCGGTGATGAAAATACGCCCGTCCTGATGGATCTTCAGGCCATTGGGCCAGCCATCGTATTCGCACACCAGTTCCCACTCGCCCTGAGCAGAGATCCGGAAGATCCGCCCGTTGGGGATGTCGGTCACATACAAGCGGCCCTGACGGTCGAACGACGGGCCTTCGAGAAACGAGTCGATGGCACGCCCTTGTCGATTGGCATTCGCCCAAGCGCTTGGGCGAGGGTTGCGAAAACGCTCAGGCAGTCGGGTAAAGACGCTGGTTTCAACGGTGGGCGGGACGGCGAAGAAGCTCATGGATGCTCCTGAGGGCGAGCGGACGGTGGACGTCCAGTTGCTGTTATTGGTTTTGTTTAATGCAATGCCATTTCAAAATAAATCAGTTTCAGACGGAATGCGACTGAAATCCACCCTTGATATTTGAGCATCGCAAGGATGGCTCGAGGTTTTTTGATAGTTATCAAAGAAAATGGCATTGCGAAAATAACGATCCGGGCCGCTGTCTTCCTATCGCGCCAGGCGCGTTTGCAGGCGACCCTGCGTTGTCGGATAATCCCGGCCTACAGCCCGGGCGTGAGCCAAAGGGCAGACAAAAATCGAGGATGAGCAAATGGTTAAAGCGCGGCCGCGTCCGGCGGTAAATGGAGTGGCTTCGGCAGACCGTGTGCTGACTGTGCTGACGGCGTTTCAAATCGGCGACGCGGCGCTGAGCCTTGTCGAGCTGGCAGAACGTACCGGGCTGATCAAAAGCACCATCATGCGCTTGATGGTTTCCCTGGAGACCCACGGGTTCATTACGCGGATGGCCGATGGGCGTTATCAGTTGGCCAGTGAGGTGATGCGCCTGAATGCGGTGTATCAGGAGACGCTTGATCTCGAACGACACGTGATGCCGCGCTTGCAGTATCTCGCCGAACAGTCGGGAGAGACCGCGTCTTTCTATGTCCGGCATGGCGCGTACCGGATGTGCCAATACCGCATCAACTCCTCGCACCGACTGCGGATGAACATGCAACCGGGAGACATGCGCCCGATGGACGAAGCGGCAGGCGCCCAGGCGTTGCGCGCGCCTTACTCGGTGGGAATCAAGCTGAGCAAACCGTTCTTCTCTCGCGGCGCAACCGATCCGCATGCCGCGTCCGTGGCGCTGCCAATCTACGGGGCGCAACAGGAGCTGATTGGCGCGCTGGTGATTTCCGGCCCGGCCAGCCGCCTGACCGAAGAAAGCGCGGATGCAATCAAGGACGTGTTCTTCGACACCGCCCGTGACCTGATGCGTAGCCTCGGCTACAAACCTGCCGAGACCAAGGCGCAGCAGGCGGACGCCGAGTCCATCGCCTAAGACATGCAGCGCCGGCGCCCTGTGGGTTCAGCCGGCGCTGCTGTCTCTGCCAGAGACTATTTGACCGCGTACACCTTGCGCACATAGCGCGTGCTTTTCCACGCGCATGGCGCGCCTTTCGCAACAAACACGCTGTCACCGTTGTTGACGGTCACGCTCGATCCGTCGGGCGTCTGCAATGTCACGCTGCCTTCGATCAAATACATCAACTCATTGAGCTTGTGCGGACGCCCGTGCCGTTCATAGGGCGTCGAGTCCCACACACCGACGCGCAGATCGGTTACGGGATCTTCGAAGGCATTGCGTGAGCGGCATTGTGGCGCCGGGCCGATCAGAATCGCTTCCTCGGGCGCGGCGGACGGCGACAGCATGGCCAGCGGATCGAGCCAGATCAGACCGGGCGTCGGTTGTTCGGTGGCCATGGCGCAAAACGCCCATTGGCTGCCGGGCTGGGCTTCGATCCGCAGGGCGCTGCCACGACCTATCACCGCGCTGGCACCGACTGCCAGTTCCAGCGTCTGCTCTTGAGTTTTCAATGTCACGTGGCCCGCGTGAACCACGATCACTTCGGTGTGCGGGAAATCCTCGCTAGCAACGATTCCGCTGGCTTCGACGATACCCGCCGAGACACCGTCAAACCCCGACCAGGCGATCTGGCGCCCAGCCGAAAAGGGATCTGCAGCGTTCAACGCTTGCTGTTTGAAAGGCGTGACAACGTGACTGCCGTCGGCGCGGGCCAACAGCATGATGCAAGGTTCGGACATACAGGTGACGCTCCGTGTAGTGAGGGGGTGGGGCGCGACAGGCGCAACCCCGGATAAATCAGCCGATGGCTTGGGTGACCAAGGCAAACTGGCGAACGCCGTTGCTGGCGTGTGGTGCGGCACCGCGAGCCATTTGCGCCACGGTGTCGACCTGTTTCAGACCGGCGGCTTTGAGAAAATCGGCCAGACCACAATCGGCCGGGATATCGATACGCACAAACGCATCCGGGACCTTGGCCAGCAATACCGCGATCAGGTGCTGCGCCTGCGCGAGGTTTTCGGCGATCAGCGGACCGAGGCAACGACCGCGACCAAACGGGCGGAGCAGGGCGAACGCACGCAACTGCCCGTCGCGCTCAATGCCCACCGCCTGCTCGACATCAGCCCACAGCTCGTTGAGCACCGCGTGGCGATCCAGGCCGCTGCCGGCGTTGGCCAGTTCCAGTACCCGGTCGTGATCCGCTGCGCCCAGTCGCCGGCATTCTTCGCCGTCGGCCAATGGCCCGGGCTGTGTGGCGTGGGCCTGGCCCTGATGCTGCTGAACCCGGCCAAACTCGACAAACCCCTGACTGGCATAGAGCGGCGCGCCGGCCACGGTGGCGTTCAAGATCGCCGTGCTTGACTGGCAAGCTTCAAGCGCATGCTCCATGAGTTTGCGCCCGATACCTTTGCCCTGGTAATCGTCGCTGACAATCACCAGGCCAATGGTGGTGAAAGCCCCTTGCGGGCAGGCGAACGCGCTGCCAATCAGGCGCTCGCCATCGAGTACCACAAAACCCTGGCTGACCCGCTGCAGCATGGCCCAGTCATCGAGCCGGTGCGGCCACTTCAATTGCACGGACAGGGCATGAGCCTGGGGCAGGTCGTCGGCCGTCATCGGGCGATAGACGAAAAAAGGCAGCGGGGCGGACATGGCAAATCTCCGATAAAGAATGAACGCTTGCGCCGGGGTTTTTCCGGCGACGTGAGGCCTGTATCCCATCTGCGCGAAAGCCTGACAAGGGGCCAGGGAATATTCGGCAGATTCCGCGCGGCACAGGCTGATCGACCACACTTACTACTCATTTGTGGCCTGAGGCCGGCAGCAAATGCTTGGGCCGATTTACCCTATAAAAGGCAGCGTCGAGCTGTGCCGATCAGGCCTGCAACTACCTCGATTCAGAACAGGACGGACGTGCGCCGCAGTATCTGACGCCGATCCTGACGCTGCGGCGCAGTTTCTGCGGGCAAACACGCCATGCGCCATCCACACTGACCGATAAAGGTCCATAAGAGCGCATGAATACGGGGTTTGCCCAAGGCTGGAGCGCACCGCAAAGTCTGCTGAGGCGGACGATCAAAACGGTGATTTGTATCGAACGAGGATCGCTTTTAACGCCATCTGCTGATTTCACGGTGTTGTAATGAGGTTGTGCTGCAGCGTTGCATCGCAGCTGCGAAAACCCGGCAAATGCGGGTCGCGCCAATGACCTCAACGAACTTCAGGAACGCACTCAATGAGCTTTCTTCGCCCCAAATTCATTACGTTCGACTGCTACGGCACGCTGACCAATTTCCACATGGGCACGATGACCCGCGAACTGTTCGCCGATCGCGTCCCGGCCGAGCAGATGGATCAGTTCGTCAAGGATTTCTCGGCCTATCGCCTGGACCAGGTCATGGGCGACTGGATGCCGTACGACGAAATTCTCAAGACCGCTCTGGCGCGGACCTGCAAACGCTGGGGCGTCGAGTACCGTGAAGAAGGCCAGCTGTATTACGACGCCGTTCCGACCTGGGGCCCGCACCCGGACGTGCCGGCCGGTCTGTCGAAAATCGCCGACAAGATCCCGCTGGTGATTTTCTCCAACGCCAGCAACAGCCAGATCATGTCCAACGTCGAAAAGCTCGGCGCACCGTTTCACAAAGTCTTCACCGCCGAACAGGCACAAGCCTACAAACCGCGTCTGGCGGCGTTCGAGTACATGCTCGACAACCTCAACTGCGGCCCGGAAGACATCTTGCATGTGTCCTCCAGCTTCCGTTACGACCTGATGCCGGCCCACGACATGAAGATCAAGAACAAGGCCTTCGTCGCCCGTGGTCACGAAGTGCCGGGCAATGCCTTCTACAGCTACCACCAGATCCCGGACATCGGTGGTCTGGCCGGGCTGGTCGGTCTGTAACGACATCTTCATTGGCAAAGGCGGGATTGAACATGGGCAGTGAATCCTACTGGCTCGACAGCGCACCGGCCTTCACCGGCGCCCAGCTCGGCAATTTGCCGGGGCAGGTCGATGTGGCCATCGTCGGCGGTGGTTTCACCGGGCTGGCGGCGGCCCGGGCCCTGGCGCTCAAGGGCGCCAGTGTGGTGGTGCTGGAAGCCGGGCGGGTGATCGGCGAGGCGTCGGGACGCAATGGCGGGCAGTGCAACACCGGGGTGGCGCAGGATTACGCCACCCTCAGCGCCAGTCTCGGCGCCTCGCGGGCGAAAGCCTATTACCAGGCTTACGAAAGTGCCGTGCAAAGCGTGGTGTCGCTGGTGGAGCAGGAGCAGATCGCCTGCGACCTGTTGCGCAACGGCAAGTTGAAGCTCGCGGCCAAACCGCTGCACTACGAAGGGCTGGCCCGCACCTGCGAGCTGATTCGCAAGGAAGTCGATGCCGATGTCGAGTTGCTGTCGGCCGAGCAGACCCGCAGCGAAGTGCATTCGGCGCAGTTCCATGGCGGCCTGCTGCAGCGCAACGGCGTGCAGATGCATGTCGGGCGTTTCGGCGTCGGTCTGGCGGAAGCCGCAGTGCGCCACGGCGCGCTGATCCATCAGGGCACTTCGGTGCTCGACTGGAAAGCCGAGGCCGGCGGTTATCGGGTCAACACCAGCAAGGGTTCGCTGCACGCCGGGCAGGTACTGCTGGCGACCGGCGCCTGTCAGCACGGTGGCCTGGGCTGGTATCGGCGGCGGATCGTGCCGGTGGGCAGTTTCGTGATCGCCACGCAAGTCCTGCCACGGGAGCTGATCGATCAGTTGCTGCCGGGACGCCGCGCCTACGTCACCAGCCGGATGATCGGCAACTACTTCCGCCTGACCCCAGACAACCGCTTGCTGTTCGGCGGGCGTGCGCGGTTTGCCATGTCCGACAGCGTCAACGACGCCAAGAGCGGCAAGGTGCTGCAGGCGGCGATGATCCAGATGTTCCCGCAACTGGCCGACGTCCGGATCGATTACTGCTGGGGTGGCCTGGTGGACATGACGTCCGACCGTTTGCCCCGCGCCGGGCAGCACGGCGGGGTCTTCCACTCGATGGGCTACAGCGGCCACGGCGTGCAGATGTCGGTGCACATGGGCCAGGTCATGGCCGAGGTGATGGCCGGCAATGCCGAGGCCAACCCCTGGCGTGAACTCGACTGGCCGGCAATCCCCGGGCATTTCGGCAAGCCGTGGTTCCTGCCGTTCGTGGGCGCCTACTACCGGTTTCAAGACTATTTGCATTGATTTGCTGTTGTGGCTTCACCGTCGTCTGCGTTTCCAGGACGTTCCGGCCAACCGGAACACTTGAGCCTTCTTAACTTCGACAGGTACCACTGAAATGACTGATCACAAGAATGACTCACCGCTGATCTCCGGCGAAGAAAGCCTGCGGGTGTTCGAAGGCCTCAATCGCGGCATGTCGCGCCGTCATGCGCTGCAAATGCTCGGCGTCGCCGGTGTCGCGGCAGCGGGCGCCGGCAGCCTGTTCGGCGCCGCCGGCAAACTCTGGGCTGACGAAGCGGCGGCTCCGGGCAAAGGCAAGCCGGGCGGGCGCATTCGCGTTGCCGGCATGTCCAGCTCCACCGCCGACACCCTCGATCCGGCCAAGGGTGCGTTGTCCACCGACTACGTGCGCCACTACATGTTCTACAACGGCCTGACCCGGTTCGACGCGCACTTGGTGCCGCAACTGGAACTGGCCGAGCGCATCGATAACGTCGACGCGACCCTTTGGACGATCACCCTGCGCAAAGACGTGACCTTCCACAACGGCAAAACCCTCAGCGCCGCCGACGTGGTGTTCTCGCTGTCGCGGCACAAAGATCCGCTGACCGGCTCCAAGGTCATGCCACTGATGGAGCAGTTCGCCGAAATCAAGGCCTCCGGCGCCAACGAAGTACAGATCCGCCTGACCGCGCCGAACGCCGAATTGCCGTCGATTCTGGCCGTCTCGCACCTGTTGATCGTTCCCGAAGGCACCACCGACTTCAACCAGGGCATCGGCACCGGGCCGTTCAAGGTCAAGGAGTTCAAACCGGGGGTGCGTTCGATTGCCGCGCGCAACACCGGTTACTGGAAACCGGGCCTGCCGTACCTCGACGAAATCGAATTCATCGCTATCGGCGACGAGCCGTCGCGGGTCAACGCGCTGCTGTCCGGCGACGTGCACATGATCAACGAGGTCAACCCGCGCTCTACCGACCGGATCAAGGCCAGCGCCAAACACCGCGTCGTGGATGCGCCGTCCGGCAACTACACTGATTTGATCATCCGTCAGGATCAGCTGCCCGGGCAGAACCCCGATTTCACTCAGGCAATGAAGTACCTGCTGGACCGCGAACAGGTCAAATCCGCGGTATTCCGTGGCTATGCCGTGGTCGGCAACGACCATCCGATCGCGCCCGGCTCGCGCTACTACAACAGCGACCTGCCGCAAACGGTCTACGACCCGGAAAAAGCCAGGTTCCTGCTGAAAAAAGCCGGCATGGAAAACATCAGCATGGAGCTGTTTGCCTCGCCGGCGGCGACCGGTTCGGTGGACATCGCCGTGCTGTTGCAGCAATCGGCCAAGCAGGCCGGGCTCAAGCTCGACGTCAAACGCCTGCCGAGCGACGGCTACTGGTCCAACCACTGGATGAAGCACCCGATCAGCTTCGGCAACATCAACCCGCGGCCGAACGCCGACGTGATGTTCTCGCAGTTCTTCCAGTCGAAGGCGCCATGGAACGAGTCCGGCTGGAAGAACGAGCAGTTCGATCAGTTGCTGATGCTCGCCCGTGGCGAAACCGATGACGCCAAGCGCAGCAAGATGTATGGCGACATGCAGACCCTGGTGCACGACCACTGCGGCATCGGTATCCCGGTGTTCATCAGCAACATCGACGCGGTCGATCAACGGGTCAAGGGCTACGGCAGCAACCCGCTCGGCGGTTTCATGGGGTACATGTTCGCCGAGCAGGTCTGGCTGGACGCTTGAGCAGAGCCGTCGCAATGAACGGCAGGCCGGATGCAGGAGGTAGGCGATGAATAGCAACACACTGTGGTTGATCGGACGGCGGCTGGGCGCGGCGATCGTGACTTTGCTGATCGTATCGATGGTCGTGTTTGCGATCACGGCGGTATTGCCGGGAGACGCGGCGCAACAAGCCCTTGGCCAGTTCGCCACTCCGGAACAGGTGGCGGCGTTGCGCCTGAAACTGGGGCTCGATCAACCCGGCGTGGTGCGTTACCTGCACTGGTTGATGAGCCTGCTCAGTGGCGACATGGGCGTGTCGGTATCCAACGCCATGCCGGTCGGTGAGCTGATGGCCGGGCGCGTGCCCAACACCCTGATGCTGGCGGCCGCCACGGCGCTGGTGTCGGTGCCGGTGGCACTGGTGCTCGGCATCGGTTCGGCGATGGGCCGCGGCGGGCGGATCGACAGCGTTCTCAGTTTCACCACACTGGCGATGGTCGCGGTGCCGGAGTTTCTGGTGGCGACCCTCGCGGTGCTGATCTTTGCGGTGAACCTGGGCTGGTTGTCGGCGCTGTCCTATGCCAGCGACATCACCTCACCGTGGCAATTCATGCGCACCTACGCCTTGCCGGTGATGACCCTGTGCTGCGTGATCGTCGCGCAAATGGCGCGGATGACCCGCGCAGCGGTGATCGATCAGCTCGACAGCCCCTACGTGGAAATGGCCCGGCTCAAAGGCGTCAGCCCGATGCGCATCGTCCTGCGCCACGCCTTGCCCAATGCCATCGGGCCGATTGCCAACGCGATTGCGCTGAGCCTGTCGTACCTGCTCGGCGGCGTGGTGATTGTCGAAACGATCTTCAATTATCCCGGGATCGCCAGCCTGATGGTCGATGCCGTGACCAACCGTGACATGGCGCTGGTGCAGGGCTGCACCATGTTGTTTTGCACGGCCTACCTGGGTCTGGTGCTGATTGCCGACCTGTGCGCGATTCTGTCCAACCCGAGGCTGAGAAACCAATGAACAATCTCATTGTGAAATCGACCCCGGCGTCCCCTGATCTGTCAGCGGGCAAGGTGTCACACGGGCCGGCGTGGCTGGGACTGATTGGCGCGGCGATGTGCGTGATCTGGTTGCTGGTGGCGCTGTTCGGCCCATGGCTGGCGCCGCATCCGGTGGGCGAAGTGGTCTCGAACAACGTGTTCGACAACATCAGCACGGCGTACCCGTTCGGTACCGATTATCTGGGCCGCGACATGCTCAGCCGGGTGCTGGTCGGTGCGCGCTTCACCGTGGGCCTGGCGTTGATTGCCGCAGTGCTCGCCAGTGCGCTGGGCACCGGTTGTGCGTTGTTGTCGGTGGTGTCGCCAAAGTGGCTGGACGAAATCATCAGCCGCTTGATGGACGCCTTTATCTCGATCCCAAGCAAGATGCTTGCGCTGATCATGGTCTCGGCGTTCGGCTCCTCGGTCACGCTGTTGATCAGCACCGCCGTATTGAGCTTCGCCCCTGGCGCGTTTCGTATCGCGCGGAGCATGGCGGTGAACATCGAAGCGCTGGAGTACGTGCAGGTCGCCCGCACCCGTGGCGAACGGCGCCTGTACATCGCCTGCGTGGAAATCCTGCCGAACATGCTCAACCCGGTGCTCACCGATTTGGGCCTGCGCTTTGGTTTCATCGTGCTGCTGCTCAGCGGCATGAGCTTTCTTGGGTTGGGCGTGCAACCGCCGGATGCCGACCTCGGTTCGCTGGTGCGGGAAAACATCGGCGGACTCAATCAGGGCGCGCCGGCCATCGTCATCCCTGCGCTGGCCATCGGCACCCTGACCATTGGCGTGAATCTGTTTATCGACAGATTGTCGTCGCGACGCAGTCGCCGCACGGGAGGCCATTGAGATGAGCCAATTGATTCGAGTGCAAGACCTGCGCGTGGTCGCTTGCGGCGAACACGGTGAAAGCGAAATCGTCAAAGGCGTGAGCTTTGCCCTGGAACAGGGTGAAGTATTGGCGTTGATCGGCGAATCGGGCTCGGGCAAGACCACCATTGCCCTGGCGCTGCTGGGTTATGCCCGCCGTGGCTGCCGCCTGGCCGGCGGCGTGGTGCAGGTCGGCGAACACGACATGCTGGCCCTGAGCGAGGCGCAATTGCAGGGTCTGCGCGGTAACCGCGTGTCGTACATCGCGCAAAGCGCGGCGGCGGCGTTCAACCCGGCGAAGAAACTCATCGATCAAGTGGTGGAGGGCGCGCTGATTCACGGCCTCGGTACCCGCGCCGTGCTCGAAGCCAAGGCCATTGAGCTGTTCCGCGATCTGGCCCTGCCGGACCCGGACCACATCGGCCAGCGATACCCGCATCAGGTGTCCGGCGGGCAGTTGCAGCGGGTGATGGCGGCAATGGCGCTGATCAGCGATCCGCTGCTGGTGATCCTCGACGAACCGACCACGGCGCTCGACGTGACCACGCAGATCGACGTGTTGCGTGCGTTCAAGCGCGTGGTGCGCGATCGCGGCGCCACGGCGGTGTATGTGTCCCACGACCTGGCCGTGGTCGCACAAATGGCCGATCAGATCGTCGTGCTCAACGGCGGGCAGATCTTCGAACAAAGCGCCACGGCGGAATTGCTCAAAGGCCCGAGTCACGAATACACCCGCAGTCTGCTTGCCGCCGCGCGCCCGGACACCACAATTCGTCCGCCCAGCGGCATCGCCGAAGAAGTGCCGCTATTGACCATTCGCGGCCTGACCGCCGGCTACGGCAACAAGAACACCCAGGGCATGCCGGCGATCCGTGTCCTCGAAGACATCGACCTCACCGTGCGCCGGGGCCAGGCGATTGGCGTGATTGGCGAGTCGGGCTCGGGCAAGTCAACATTGGCGCGGGTAGTGGCCGGATTGTTAACCCCGGCATTGGGCGGGCTGACCTTTGACGGGCAACCGCTGGGCGGAAGTCTGTCGGAACGCAGCGACGAGCAGTTCCGGCGGATCCAGATGGTGTTCCAGAACGCCGACACCGCGCTCAATCCGATGCACAGCCTCAGCACCATTCTCAGCCGACCGCTGAAGATGTATTTCAACCTCAAAGGCGCGGCGCTGCAGGAACGCATTGGCGAATTGCTGGATCTGGTGCGCCTGCCGCGCGCCCTCGCTGAGCGGCGTCCGAGCGAGTTGTCTGGTGGGCAGAAGCAGCGGGTGAATCTGGCGCGTGCCCTGGCGGCCAAGCCTGATCTGATCCTCTGCGATGAAGTCACCTCGGCGCTGGATACCGTGGTCGGTGCCGCGATTCTCGAATTGCTCCGCGATTTGCGTCAGCAGCTCGGTGTGTCGTACCTGTTTATCAGCCATGACATTTCCACCGTGCGCGCGCTGTGCGATGACGTGGTGGTGATGTACAGCGGGCACAAGGTTCAGGCCGGTAGCCGGCAGTCGTTTGCCCAGGCGCCGTTTCATCCGTACACCGATCTGTTGATTCACTCGGTGCCGGAGCTGCGCCAGGGCTGGCTGGAAACCTGCGGCGCTACCAGCGGCGAGCTGCCGCCCATCGGGCCAAAAGCCAACGTCGCCGAGCTGTGCACCTTCCTCAATCGCTGCCCGGTGCGGGTCGATGGCTTGTGCAACCGCACCGCGCCGAATCGGCGGATCATCGATGGCGGCAGCGAAATCCTCTGTCACCATGACAGCGCTGAATTGCTGAAAACCCAGCAGAATCTGACCACCTTGAATCAGGGAGCCTATGCATGAGCGGGCGTTTTGTGAGACTGGCCGAGCAGGGCCGGGCGACTGTCAGGCTGAGCGTGGACGGCGCGCCCATCGAGGCGTTGCAGGGCGACACGTTGATGGTCGCGTTGCTCACTCAGGGCAACGCGTTGCGCCAGTCGGAATTCGATTCCGGGCGGCGCGCCGGCTTCTGCCTGATGGGCGCCTGCCAGGACTGCTGGGTGTGGACGCGCAGCGGCGAACGCCTGCGCGCGTGCTCCAATGAAGTCCGGGAAGGACTGGATATCGTCACCACACAACCGGAGGCGACATGGCCACTGCGCGGGTAGTTATCGTCGGCGCCGGCCCTGCGGGGATTCGCTGCGCGGAAACGCTGGTGAAGGCCGGCTACAAACCGATCCTGATTGATGAAAACCGCCGCGACGGCGGGCAGATCTACCGGCGCCAACCCGATGGTTTTACTCGTGATTATCAGGCGCTGTACGGCAGCGAAGCGGCCAAGGCGCGTGACCTGCACGAGAGTTTCGAGCGTTTGCGCCCGCACATCGATTACCGCCCCGACACGCTGGTGTGGAATCTGGTGCCGAAGCAATTGTGCTGCGTCAACCAGGGCCAGCATACGACCGTGGATTACGACGCGCTGATCCTCTGCACTGGCGCCACCGACCGCTTGATGCCGATCGAAGGCTGGCAACTGGCGGGCACCTACAGCCTCGGCGGGGCGCAGATTGCGCTGAAGTCGCAGGCGGTTTCCATCGGCCAGCGCGTGGTGTTCATGGGCAGCGGGCCGTTGCTGTATCTGGTCGCCAGCCAGTATCTGAAGGCCGGCGCCAACGTTGCGGCGGTGCTGGATACCGCGCCATTGAGCAAACGCATCGTTGCCCTGCCCAAGATGCTGGCGCGGCCCGGCGTGCTGTTCACCGGGATGAAACTGCTGGCACAGTTGTATAAGGCGAAAATTCCCGTGCATCTGGGGATCAAGCCCGAGCAGATTCTGGGCGATGCCGGCAGCGGCGTCAGTGGCGTGCGTGTGCGCTCAACCAACGGTGAGACGCTGGACATCGATTGCGATGCCGTGGCCCTGGGTTATCACTTGCGCCCGGAAACCCAGCTGGCCGATCTGGCCGGCTGTCGCATGCGTTTTGATGAGGCGACAGGGCAGTGGTGGCTGGCGGTGGATGAAGAGGGCCGCACCTCGGTCAGCGGTGTGTACGCCGCCGGCGACGGTGCCAAGGTCCGCGGCGCCGATGCGGCGGAACATGCCGGGCGGCTGGTGGCGATGGCATTGCTGGAGGATCAGCAGAAACCCGTGGATGCCGGACTGCGCGCGGAACAGCGGCGCGCCCTGGCGGTGATGGATCAGTTCCGTCTCGGCCTGGCGCAGGCCTTTCCGTGGCCTGCTGAACAGGCCAGAGCCTTGCCGGATTCGGCAATCGTCTGTCGCTGCGAAATGATCAGCGCCGGTGAACTGCGGCGCACGGTCAGTGAAAAGGGCGCCTGTGAAGTCAACCGGGCCAAGGCCTTCAGCCGGGTCGGCATGGGCCGCTGCCAGGGCCGTTATTGCTCGCAGGCCGGCGCCGAAGTAATTGCCGCAGCCGCAGGGGTCAGCGTGCAACAGGTCGGCCGTCAACGCGGTCAGGCCCCGGTCAAACCGTTGCCGATGGTGATCATCGAGGAGCCGTCATGAACCCGCAGAAAAGTGATGTATTGATTATCGGCGGCGGCCTGATGGGCGCGGCATCAGCGTTTTTTCTGCGTCAGCGTGGGCACTCGGTAACCCTGCTCGAACGCGACCAGATCGGCCAGTACGCCAGTGGCGTCAACTTCGGCAACGTGCGCCGCCAGGGCCGTTATCTCGGGCAACTGGAACTGGCCAACCGTTCCTATGCGCTGTGGAAGCGCTTGCCGGAGTTGATCGACGATGATCTGGAGTTCATCGCCAGCGGCCACATGCGCGTGTGTTATCGCGAAGACGAGATTGCCGAGCTTGAGGCCTACGCCGCAGCGCCGGAAGCGGCGCAACTGGACCTGCAGATCTATCGCGGCGCGGAACTGCATCGGCGCTTCCCGTTTCTCGGGCCGGACGTCAAGGGCGGCTCCTACGCACCGCATGACGGTCACGCCAACCCGCGTCTGGCCGCACCGGCATTTGCCCGGGCGGCGCGGCGTCTCGGCGCGCGCATCGAAGAACAGACCGAAGTCGCCGAAGTGCAGAAACTCGGCGGCGAGTTCAGTGTTACTACCAGCGATGGCCGGCAATATCGCGCCGCGCAACTGCTGATTACCGCCGGCGCCTGGGGCGAAAAACTCTCCGCGCAGTTCGGCGAACCGGTGCCGTTGGACACCCACGGCCCGCAAATGGCGGTGACCGAACCGGTGCCGTACGCCTTGCCCACGGTGATTGGCGTGTTCACCAAAGTCCCCGAGGAAGTGATCTATTTCCGGCAGATTCCGCGCGGCAACATCGTCATCGGCGGCGGCTATCGCAGCAAACCGGACATGCTCAATCGCCGCGCGCACGTCGAGCCGCGCAGCATCCTCAATCAGATGCGACAGATGCGCCGCCTGCTGCCGGGGGTGGAAAATCTGAACCTGATTCGGGTGTGGAGCGGCATCGAAAGCTACCTGCCGGACTCGCTGCCGATCATGGGCCCGAGCGGCACGGTCGATGGACTGTTTTACGCCTTCGGTTTCTGCGGCCATGGCTTCCAGTTGGGGCCGGGCGTGGGTGATGTCATGGCTGAGCTGATCAGCACCGGCAGCACCTCGACGTTGATCGAACCCTTTTCGATACGCCGCTTCGCGCGCCAGGCCGAGCAACGGAGCAAAGCCTCATGAAACCGCGGGTACTGGAGATTCTCAAACGATTGATCGCGTTCGATACCGTGTCGTCGGAATCGAACATGGCCTTGATCGAATACGTGCGCGACTTGCTGCTGAGCAAGGGCATCGAGTCGCTGATCGTCAAGGACGAAAGCGGCAAGAAGGCCAACCTGTTTGCCAGCACCGGGCCGAAGGAGCAACCGGGCGTTCTGTTGTCCGGGCACACCGACGTGGTGCCGGCGGCGGGACAGGCGTGGACGGTTCCCGCATTTCAGGTGACCGAGCAGAACGGGCGAATTTACGGGCGCGGCAGTTGCGACATGAAAGGCTTTATTGCGCTGGCCATCGACGCGATGCTCGATGCCAGTGAGCATTCCCTCAGCCGCCCGTTGCAACTGGCGCTGTCCCACGACGAGGAAATCGGCTGCGTCGGCGTGCGGCGCTTGCTCGACGTGCTGCACCTGGCGCCGGTGCGGCCGTTTCTGTGCCTGATCGGCGAACCGACCAACATGCAGTTTGTGCTGGGGCACAAGGGCAAGGGCTCGTACCGCACCTATTGCCGCGGGCTGGAGGCGCATTCTTCACTGGCGCCGCGCTCGGTCAATGCGATCCACGTGGCCTGCGATTTCATCGCGGCGCTGCGTGAATCCCAGCGCCAACTGCAGGAGCAGGGCGCCCAGGATGCCGAGTACGACGTGCCTTACACTACCGTGCACGTCGGCCAGATTAATGGCGGGCGGGCGCTGAACATCGTGCCGAATCTGTGCACGGTGGATTTCGAAGTGCGCAATTTGCCGGCGGATGATCTGGAGCAGATTCTGGCGCAGATGCAGGAACGCGCCGAGCTGATCGTGCGCGAGGCCAAGAAGCTGTCCAGCGTCGCGGCGATCGAGATTGAAACGGTCAACGTCTATCCCGGCCTGGATACGCACCCGAGTGTTGCGGCGGTGCGCTTTCTGAAAAACTTTGCGGCGCCGGATACCGGTATGTCCAAGGTGTCGTTCGGCACCGAAGGCGGGTTGTTCAGACAGCGTCTGGATGTGCCGGTGGTGGTCTGCGGGCCGGGCTCGATCGAGCAGGCGCACAAGCCTGATGAGTTTATCGAAGTCGCGCAGATGGAAGCCGGCGAACGCTTCCTCCACGGCTTGCTTACCTCCCTCAAAAACTGAAGGCGTTGTGATCTCTGGCTTGCCCGGTGTCCGTGCCGCCGCCTTCGCTGGCAAGCCAGCTCCCACAGGTTTTTATGCCGATCACGCAATGGTATGTCTGCACAAATCCTTGTGGGAGCGGGCTTGCTCGCGAAGGCGGCGGGTCGGTCGACAAGGATTTAGGTCCATGCCCGAAGCCTCCACAGCGGTGAATATCAAATCTGCCGTTCCACCGCCATTTTCAGCATCGCTGAAGACGTTGTGGTCTGTAGTTTGTCGGGTGTCCGCGGCGTCGCCTTCGCTGGCAAGCCAGCTCCCACAGGTTTTTATGCTAATCACGCAATCGTATTTCGGCACAAATCCTTGTGGGAGCGGGCTTGCTCGCGAAAGCGGCGGGTCGGTCGACAAGGATTCAGGTCCATGCTCGAAGCCTCCACAGCAGTGAATATCAAATCTGCCGTTCCACCGCCATTTTCAGCATCCGACACTGTCCACCAGGCACTTTCAGCATCCTTATCCGCCGGCTCTCCCTAGACTGAAGTCTGTCTCGGATCAGGACTCGACCATGCTCAGGAATCGTTTGAAAGACCCCGGTCTTCTCGCAGAACTCGCTTATGTGAACGGCCAGTGGATTGGCGCCGATGACGGCGCGACGCTGGATGTCGTCGACCCGGCCAGCGGCGAATTGATCGCGCGCGTGCCCGCCATGCAGGGCGCGGAAACCCGGCGTGCGATCGACGCTGCGGAGCAGGCCTGGCCGGCGTGGCGCGCGCGACCGGCGGCCGAGCGGGCGGCGCTGCTGGAGCGTTGGTATCAGGCGATGATCGACAACCTCGACGATCTGGCGCTGATCATGACCTGCGAACAAGGCAAGCCGCTGAATGAAGCCAAAGGTGAAATCCGCTACGGCGCCAGTTTCGTCAAATGGTTTGCCGAAGAGGCGCGACGGATCTACGGCGAAACCATGCCGGCGCCCAGCGGCGACCGTCGACTGTTGACCCTCAAGCAACCGGTGGGGGTCTGCGCGGCGATCACGCCGTGGAATTTCCCCAACGCGATGATCACCCGCAAGTGCGCCCCGGCCTTGGCGGCGGGGTGCCCGATCATCGTCAAACCGTCGGACCTGACGCCGCTGTCCGCGCTGGCATTGGCGGTGCTGGCCGAGCGTGTCGGCATTCCGGCCGGGGTGTTCAACGTGCTGACCGGCCTGCCCACCGGGATTGGCGAGGAGCTGACCGGCAACCCGACGGTGCGCAAGATTTCCTTCACCGGCTCCACCGCGGTCGGCCGTCTGCTGATGCGCCAGAGCGCCGAACACATCAAGCGCTTGAGCCTGGAACTGGGCGGCAACGCGCCGTTCATTGTGTTCGACGATGCTGATCTTGAGCAGGCGGTCAGTGGGGTCATGCTCAGCAAGTTTCGCAACGCCGGGCAGACCTGCGTCTGCGCCAACCGGATTCTGGTGCAGGACGGCATTTACCCGCGTTTCGCTCAGCGTCTGGTCGAAGAGGTCGGCAAACTCAAGGTCGGCAACGGTCTGCACGACGACGTGAGCATTGGCCCGCTGATCAACAAGGCTGCGGTGAGCAAAGTCGCGCGCCACATCGATGATGCCTTGAGCCAGGGCGCGCAATTGCTGTGTGGCGGCATTCCCGACGGTGACAGTCAGTTTGTGCAACCGACGGTGCTCGGTGATGCCCACGCCGGCATGCTCCTGGCCAACGAAGAAACCTTCGGTCCGGTCGCGCCGCTGATGCGGTTCAGCGACGAAGCCGAAGCCCTGGCGCTGGCCAACGCCACACCGTTTGGCCTTGGCGCCTACTATTTCACTCAGGATCTGCGCCGTTCCTGGCGTTTCGGCGAGGCGCTGGAGTTCGGCATGGTCGGCCTCAACACCGGGATCATTTCCATGGAAGTCGCGCCATTCGGCGGCATCAAGCAGTCGGGCCTGGGCCGTGAAGGCAGCAAATACGGCCTCGACGAATACCTTGAAGTCAAAGCCTTCCACATCGGCGGCTTGTAATTTCACAGACACGGGGAGGCACAATTGATGAGCAAGGTATTCAAGATCGCCGCGATTGCCGGCGACGGGATTGGCAAGGAAGTGCTGCCCGAAGGGTTGCGGGTATTGGAGCAGGCCGCGAAGAAATGGCAGCTGGATCTGAGCATCGAAGTGCTCGACTGGGCGCATTGCGATTACTACCTGGAGCACGGGCAGATGATGCCCGAGGACTGGTTCGAGCAGCTCAAGGGTTTCGACGCGATTTACTTCGGCGCGGTGGGCTGGCCGGATAAGGTACCGGACCACATTTCCCTATGGGGTTCGCTGCTGAAATTTCGCCGCGACTTCGACCAGTACGTGAATATCCGTCCGGTGCGTTTGTTCCCCGGTGTGCCGTGTCCGTTGGCCGGACGTGAGCCGGGGGACATCGATTTCGTGGTGATCCGCGAGAACACCGAAGGCGAGTATTCGTCGGTCGGCGGCAAGATGTTCGAAGGCACCGAGCATGAATTCGTGCTGCAGGAATCGGTGTTCACCCGGCGCGGCGTTGACCGGATTCTCAAGTTTGCCTTCGACCTGGCCCAGACCCGGCCACGTAAGCGCCTGACTGCCGCGACCAAGTCCAACGGCATTTCGATCAGCATGCCGTACTGGGACGAGCGCACTGCGTTGATGGCGGCGCAGTACCCGGAAATCACCTGGGACAAGCAGCACATCGATATCCTGTGCGCACGGTTTGTGCTGCAACCGGATCGCTTCGATGTGGTGGTGGCGTCGAACCTGTTTGGCGACATCCTTTCCGACCTCGGCCCGGCGTGTGCCGGCACCATCGGCATTGCGCCGTCGGCCAACCTTGATCCGGAACGACGCTTTCCGTCGCTGTTCGAACCGGTGCACGGTTCGGCGCCGGACATCTACGGACAGAACATCGCCAACCCGATTGCGATGATCTGGTCCGGGGCGCTGATGCTGGATTTCCTCGGCAACGGCGACGAACGCTACCGCGCGGCACACGACGGGATCCTGCAGGCGATCGAACGGGTCATCGCCGAAGGCCCGATCACCCCGGACCTGGGCGGCAAGGGCTCGACCCAGGAGGTCGGCAAGGCCATCGCCGAGCGTCTCTGAAAGACCACGCCTGTTTCTGATAACACCCGAACCTGTGGGAGCTGGCTTGCCAGCGATAGCGGTGGGTCAGTCGACATCAATGCTGACTGACAGATTGCTTTCGCGAGCAAGCCCGCTCCCACAGTGGTTTCGGTTGAGCCCGGATTTTGCGAACAACCCGAGCCCCTTGTAGGAGTGAGCCTGCTCGCGATTGCGGAGTGTCAGCCAACACCGATGCCGGCTGACAGATTGCAATCGCTGGCAAGCCAGCTCCCACAATGTCTTGCAGTGAGCCTGAGGTTTGCAGGCAACCACACCCACTGTGGGAGTTTGGGTTGAACCCCGATCCTGAAGACAACCACAGTCCCTGTGGGAGCTGGCTTGCCAGCGATAGCGGTGGGTCAGTCGACATCAATACCGGCTGAAAGATTGCAATCGCTGGCAAGCCAGCTCCCACAATGTCTTGCAGTGAACCTGAGGCTTGCAGACAACCACATGTCCAGTGGGTGCTCGAGTTGGATCTGGATCCTGAAGACAACCACAGTCCCTGTGGGAGCTGGCTTGCCAGCGAAAGCGGTGGGTCCGCCAACACCAATGCTGACTGACAGACCGCAATCGCGAGCAGGCTCACTCCTACAGGATGGTGTGGCTCAGTAGCCTTTATCGCGATCAATCTGTCCGGTCATGGCCTCACCACGTTCGAAGCAGCGGATGTTTTCCAGCAGCACGGCAAATGCGCTTTCCGGCTGGGTCATCGCCGCGATATGCGGGGTCAGCAGAATCTGCGGGTGGCGCCAGAACGGATGCTCCGCCGGTGCCGGTTCATCCTGCACGACATCCAGCACCGCGCCGCTGAGTTGCCCGCTGTCCAGTGCTTCCAGCAAATCCGCCTCCACCAGATGCCCGCCACGCCCCATGTTGATCAGCGCCGCACCCCGCGGCAATTGACGAAACAGCTCGCGGTCGAGAATGCCCCGGGTCTGTTCGGTCAGCGGCAACACGCAGAGCAAAATATCGCACTGGCTGAGGAACGCCGGCAGTTGTTCGCCACCAGCAAAACACTCGACGCCGTCAATTCGATGCGCACTGCGCGCCCAGCCCTTCAGCGCGAAACCCAGCGGCTGCAAGGTGGCGAGAATCTGCTGCGCCTGCGCGCCGAGTCCCATTACACCCACCCGGCGTTTATGTGCCGGTTGCAACAGATGCGCCTGCCAACAGCGCGCCAGCTGCTGCTGGCGATAGCGCAACATGTCCCGGTGCAGGGCGAGCACGGCAAAACTGGCGTACTCGCACATGCCCTGGGTGATCCCCGGATCGAGCAGGCGCACCACCGGAAGACTCGGCGGGATTCGGCTCAAGTCCAGTTGATCGACCCCGGCCGACAGCGCAAACAACACCTGCAGATTCGGCAGCACGCGCTGCAGATCATCCGGCGCCTGCCACGCCGCCAGGTACTTGATGTCGGCGGGATCGCCGATGTCCGGCCAGGCGCGCCATTCGATATCCGGAGCGTGCTCGGCAAACAGTGCTTTCCACTGTTCGCCGCGCACGGGGTCAGCTTTGTAGAGCAGAGCCATGGTCAATTCCTGAAGGGTTGAAAAGTGTTCCCATCATCGCCCAACGCCAGAGCAGGATCTGTCGAAAGCAGCGCCGTGAACACCTCGCGTCATGCCGGATTCGCGCACCGGCGGCAGATTCGGCGGCCTGAAGGAATCTGCCGTTTCGCAGGGTGAAAACAGTCGATCCGGATTTCTCAGCGGCCAAGTTCGGCGTAGTCGGCTTTGCGCAGGCCTTAATCTGGACACCATCTGCAACCACCTCCTGCATTCACTCCGGGCTGCCGGACTCACGATGGGAAATGCCATGAACAGCCAAGTCGACCAAACCTCTCATTTGCTCCGTCAGCGCGAGCAGTTCGTGCCGCGCGGGCTGGTAACCGCGCACCCGCTGGTGATCGATCGTGCCCAGGGGGCGGAGTTATGGGATGTGGACGGCCAGCGTTATCTGGATTTCGTCGGCGGCATCGGCGTGCTGAACATCGGCCACAACCATCCGAAGGTGGTCGCCGCGGTGCAGGCGCAATTGCACAAGGTTTCGCACGCCTGCTTTCAGGTGGTGGCCTACAAACCGTATCTGGATCTGGCCCAGCGCCTGTGCGAAATGATCGGTGGCGAGGAGCGCTACAAAGCGGCATTTTTCACCTCCGGCGCCGAAGCGGTGGAGAACGCGGTGAAGATCGCCCGCGCCCACACCAACCGTTCCGCGGTGATTTCCTTTCGCGGCGGCTTCCATGGCCGGACCTTGCTCGGCACCACGCTGACCGGCATGAGCCAGCCGTACAAACAGAACTTCGGGCCGTTCGCCCCGGAGGTGTTCCATACGCCGTATCCGAATGCCTATCGCGGGGTCACCAGCGAAATGGCGCTGAAGGCGCTGGACGAGTTGTTCGCCACCCAGGTCGCGCCGGAGCGGGTCGCCGCGATCATCATTGAACCGGTGCAGGGCGACGGCGGTTTCCTCGCGGCACCGGCGCCGTTTCTCCAGGCATTGCGCGAGCTGACCCACAAGCACGGCATCGTCCTGATCCTCGATGAAATCCAGACCGGCTTCGGCCGCACCGGCAAGTGGTTCGGTTTCCAGCACGCAGGGATTCAGCCGGATCTGGTCACTGTGGCCAAGAGTCTGGCCGGTGGTCTGCCGTTGTCGGGTGTGGTCGGCAAGGCCGGGATCATGGATGCGCCATTGCCCGGAGGCCTCGGCGGCACCTACGGCGGCAACGCGCTTTCCTGCGCGGCGGCGCTGGCAGTGATCGACGCGTATGAGGAAGAAAAACTTCTCGAACGTGGCGATGCCCTGGGCAAGCGCCTGCGTGAAGGTCTGCTGCAGTTGCAACAGCGTCACCCGCAGATCGGCGATGTGCGCGGCACCGGTTTCATGCTGGCCATCGAGCTGATCAAGAACGACGAAGCGCGTACTCCGGACGCTGACCTGAACCAGCGGGTGATTGATGAAGCGCGCAAGGGTGGTTTGCTGGTGATCAAGTGCGGCGTGCATCGCAACGTGCTGCGCTTCCTCGCGCCACTGGTGACGACCGAAGCGCAAGTCGATGAAGCGTTGCAGATTCTGCAGGACGCATTGGCACGGGTATTGAACTGATGTCCGCCGGGTTCAGCGGCGCGGGCGCAGGCCGGCGGCGCTGAACCGTTTTGGCGCATGGATTGATCAAACGCATCATCGGAGGCTGTGGACACCATGGGGCTGACTGATTATCGAGCGCTGCTCATCGATTGCGATGAAGTCCTGGTCGACCGCGATTCGGGGGTCTGGACGGCGTTGCAGCCGTTGCTCGACAACCGCGGCGGGCGCCCGGACAAGGAACAGGTGCTGGGGGAATTTCGCGAGGTGGTGCGCGCGCTCTATCCGCGCTTCGCTGAGCTAGGCTTCAGTGGATTGCTGTGTTTCGCCCACCGGCAACTGGCCGAGCGCTGGAGCCTGAAAGCCAGTTGGGAGGAGGGCATGAGTTTCGCCCGTTCCGCAGCCAACTGGTCGTTGTTCGAAGATGCGCCAGGGGCGATGCTGTACTTGCGCAAGTTCTATCGCCTGTTGGTCGTTGGCGACCGGGATGCCGAGGATCGCGCGCTGTTGTGCGAGCGTCTGGGGATCGGCGCCGATGATTTTATTTCGCTGGCCAGCGAGCCGCTGCAGGACGCCGACTGGTTGCAGGCCAACGAATTGCAACCGGCGCAGATTTTGCGGGTGACGCGACCCGCCGCCAGCGGCGAGGCGCTGACCGATGTGTGCCTGATCGGTCGTGAACGGAAGAAACACCCGAGCCCCTGCGCGGCGGATTACTGCATCAACAGCATGGCCGACCTGGTCGCGCAGCATCAGCTGTCTTTACGGCGCTGATTTTGCTAGTAGATTGTCCTACAAATGGCAGTCAAGAGGTTCGCAATGGAAGGTTTAGTCAAACTGGACCGCATCGACATCAGTATCCTGGTTGAATTGCAGAAGGACGGGCGCATGACCAATGTCAGCCTGGCCGATGCCGTGGGATTGTCGGCCAGCCCCTGTCTGCAACGGGTCAAACGGCTGGAGTCGGCCGGGTACATTTCCAGCTACAAGGCCCACCTGAATCTGGCGAAAATCACCGAGTCGGTGACGGTCTTCACCGAGATCACTCTGAGTGACCACAAGCGCGAAGACTTCGCCAAGTTCGAGTCCAATATCCGTCTGGTGGATGAAGTGCTGGAGTGCCACTTGATCAGCGGCGGCTACGATTATCTGGTGCGTTTCATGACGCGCAGCATTCAGCACTATCAGGAAGTGATCGAAAGCCTGCTGGACAAGAACATCGGCATTTCCAAGTACTTCAGCTACATCGTCATCAAATCTCCGGTGCTCAAGGACGGCGTGCCGTTGCGCAAGTTGCTGCGGCACTGAAGCCCTCGACACCAACACAAATCCCCTGTGGGAGCGGGCTTGCTCGCGAAGAGGTCATGTCAGTCGACAGAGTGGTTGAATGATAAACCGCCTTCGCGAGCAAGCCCGCTCCCACATCAAATCCCCGGTGCTGAAAGACGGCGTGCCGCTGCGCAAGTTGCTGCGGCACTGAAGCCCTCGACACCAACGCAAATCCCCTGTGGGAGCGGGCTTGCTCGCGAAGAGGTCGTGTCAGTCGATAGAGAGGTTGACTGATAAACCGCCTTCGCGAGCAAGCCCGTTCCCACAATTGTTTTCAGGTGCGCAATGCACCGTGTTTGGACATCACGCCGCTCAGCCCCGCCAACACGCCTCATCCTTGCGCAAGCCGCATAAACCCCTGTTTGCCCCGGCAAAAACAGTTGCTGATTGCCCTGCCTGCGCGGTTTTCGGCGCAAAGCGCCAAAGTCGCTGCGTTGTAATGCGTACAGAGAGAGGGACGCGGTTTGTGACGTCGCTGATTTCGCAAGGATCAAGCGCCGGCCACAGATCGTTCAATAACACCAATCGGAGCCAAAAAAATGCGAATGAGCAACGCAAAAGCACTATTGGGTTACAGCGTCTTCCTGCTGGCCGGCAGCAGCGAAGCGCACCAGATCTGGTACGAACAACCACCCGGGCAAGCCCTGTCGTTGTACTACGGCGAGTATGACAAAAACATGTTGGAAGTCACGCCGGGCGGGATGGACCGGTTCCAGCAACTCAAGGGCTGGTCGGTCGGCAACCCGTCTTTGCCGTTGAACCTGACCTTGCAGCGTCAGGCCTTTGCAGTGGCCCATCAGGGCAAGCGCGATGATTCGCTGCTGGCCGAGGACGCGCATTATCCGATCTTTGATCTGCATGAGGCGGGCAAGACGCTGAAGACCTACTGGACGCCTGCCACCCGTTGGGTCGGCGATTTGCGTGCGCGCACCCCGGAGCTGACCCTCGACATCGTACCGACCGGCCAGGTCGAGGCTGACAAGGCGCAGTTCCAGGTTTTCTATTCGAAAAAGCCGCTGGTGGATCAGGACGTTGTCCTGGAGATCGGCTCGGGCGAAGTGGTGACCGCGCGCACCGACAAATCCGGCAAGGTCAGCTTCGATCTACCGTGGCAGGGCACGTATGTGGTGGCGGTCGAATACAAGGATCGCATCGCCGGAGAACGCGTCGGCCCGGACGGCAAGGCCGAACCCTATGACCTGAAGAGCTTCAGCTCGACGCTGTCGTTCTATCGGACACAGGGCAAGCCGCCGTTGCCACGGGCACCGTCCCAGTTGCCGGCCTCGGAAGTCGCCCGGTTGAAAAAACAAGCCTGATTGCGCCCCCACAGGAGTCACCACTATGTCCCAATCTTCAGGATTGGCCGGGCAGGCGGGAAGTATTCCCCCGGCACTGGCTACCACGGCGGTAAAAACCAACACCCGGATGCTGGCGATCGATGCCCTGCGTGGGTTCGTCATGCTGTTGATGCTGATTGACCATGTGCGGGAAACCTTCCTCCTGCACCGCCAGGTGACCGACCCGATTGACGCGTTAAGCGTGACGCCGGACTTGTACTTCACGCGGATGCTCAGTGAAATCTGCGCGCCGGTGTTTATCTTTCTTACCGGACTTTCGGCCTGGCTCTACAGCCAGAAACACACCGCCGCTGAAACCTCGGTGTTCCTGCTCAAGCGCGGGCTGTTTCTGGTGCTGCTGGAAATCACCTTCGTGTGTTTCGCCTGGAACGCCGAGTTTCCGCCCAAGACCCTGTGGTTGCAGGTGATCTGGTGCATCGGTATCTGCATGATCGTGCTCGCCGGGTTACTGCACTTCAAGCGCAGCTGGCTGATTGTGCTCGGGGTGGCCATCGTCGCCGGGCACAACCTGCTGGATAACGTGACCGTCGGGCCAGAGTCGCCGTTCTTTGTGCCGTGGTCGATCCTGCATCAGCGGGTGTTTATCGACATCACCGAATTCACCCGGGCGCGCACCACGTACCCGGTGCTGCCGTGGATCGGGGTGATTGTGCTGGGCTGGGCCATCGGCCCCTGGTTTGGCAAGGACATGCCGCCGAGCGAGCGCATCTCGCGGCTGGTCAAGCTCGGTAGCGGTCTGCTGGTGGCGTTCGTGTTCATCCGTTACCTGAACGTCTACGGCGAGAAACCCTGGGTGCAGACCGGTGATGCGTTGCGCACGTTCATGAGTTTCATGAGTGCGAAGAAGTACCCGCCATCGCTGATGTTCCTGATGCCGACCCTCGGTCTGGGCCTGCTCCTGCTGGCATTGTTCGAGAAACTCCAGGATCGCTGGTCCACCGCGACGCTGGCGATCTACGGCGGTGCACCGATGTTCTTCTATTTGCTGCACCTGTATGTGCTCAAGGCCATGTACCTGGTATCGGTGGCCATTTGGGGCACCAATCAAGGCGCGTACTACGGCTTCGATGACCTGCCCATGGTGTGGTTGTGGAGTGCGATTCTCGGCGTGTTGCTGTTCTTCCCGACACGCTGGTTCGCCGCCCTCAAACAACGCCGGCGCGACATCGCGATCCTCAAGTATCTGTGAGCCAGCCAACGGTGTCCCCCGTGCGGCGGGACACCTTACAGACCCGTATTCTGTGGAGTTGCCCTGTGAAAACCTTATCGACGCATACCCTGCTGGTGGCATTGGGCGGGCAGTCCCTGCTGGCCTGCGCTGCAGAGCAAGACAACGCCAAAGGCTTTGTCGAAGACAGTCAGTGGAACCTGCTCAATCGCAGCGTTTACGACCGTCGGGACTATGAACACGGCGCACGGAGTAACGGTGCGCGCAATGCCTTCAAACCGCGCGCGCAGCGCAGCGACCTCGCCGAAGAATGGGCCTATGGCCTGATGGCCGACATCGCCTCCGGCTACACCACCGGTACCGTAGGTTTCGGCATCGATGCCCACGCCTATTCCGGCTGGGAACTGGACAGCGGCGGCGGGCGAGCGGGCAAGGCGCGGTTGCTTGGCGTGGACAATGACGGCCATCCGAAGGATGAATTCAGTCGCGCTGGTGCGGTGGGCAAAGTGCGCTTTTCCTCGACTGAATTGCGTTACGGCGAGCAACGGGTAAAGACCCCGGTATTTGGCTCATCCGACAGCCGCCTGCTGCCGGAAACCGCCACCGGCTGGCTGCTGACCAGTCGCGAACTGCCCGCGACTACGCTGTACGGTGGACATTTCAATGAAAGCACTGACCGCAATGCCAGCAGTCACGACCAGGGATTCGTGGTCAACTATTCCAACGGCAAGCAGGGAAACAGCTTCGACCTGGTCGGGGTGCGCAACACAGCGCTCAAAGGACTGAGTGCCAGCTGGTTCAGCGCGCTCTACGAAGAGACCTGGCGCCAGCAATACCTGGGTGCGGTCTACACGCAGCCGTTAGCGGCAGGTCAGGATTTGACCTTCGACCTCAATCTGTACAGCACTCGGGATACCGGCAAAGCCTTGTCCGGCCGGATCGACAACACCACCTGGAGTCTGCTGACGACTTACAAGGCTGGCGCCCACAGCTTTGGCCTGGGTTATCAGAAAGTCGACGGGGACACGCCTTACGACTATGTCACCCGAGGCGCAATCTACCTGAGCAATGCCGTCGCGCTGTCCGACTTCAACGCACCGCAAGAAGCATCCTGGCAGGCCCGTTATGACCTGAACATGGCCGGCTACGGCATTCCCGGTCTGACCTTTGGTGCACTCTATGTGCGCGGCAGCGGTATCGACGGCAGCCACATGGACCGCAACGGCGGCTACACCTGGCTTGGCTACGGGGAGGGCGGTAAACACTGGGAGCGCGACCTGCAGGCCAGGTACGTGGTGCAGTCGGGCGTGGCGAAGAACCTGGCATTTACCCTGCGTCATGCGGTGCATCGTGGCAATGCGGCGCAGGCTGAACTGGATGCGAATCAGCTGCGTCTGGCGCTCGAGTATCCGCTGGGTGGGAAATTCTGAAAGCGCTGCGTAAGGTGCGCAAAACTGCGAAGCAAAAACGAGGGACAGCTGACTGTCCCCCGTTTTTGTTTTACTCACCAAAACCCACGATGGCTTTGGTTTCCAGATACTCCTCGAAGCCGTAGACCCCAAACTCCCGACCATTGCCGGAGCGCTTGTAGCCACCGAACGGCGCCATCGGATTCCACGCCGGGTGGTTCAGCAGCACCTGGCCGGCGCGGATGCGCGAGGCTACCGCACGTGCCTGCTCAAGGTTGACTGATTGCACGTGAGCGCTGAGCCCGTAGACCGTGTCGTTGGCGATCGCGACGGCTTCATCGAGCGTGTCATAAGCCAGGATGCACAGCACCGGGCCGAAGATTTCTTCCTGGGCGATGCGCATGCTCGAATCGACTTCGGAAAACACCGTCGGCCGGGCATAGAAACCCGATTCATGACCGGGTACGCGACCCGGCCCGCCGCAAAGCAGTTTCGCGCCTTCGTTCAGGCCCGATTCGATCATGACTTGCACGCGCTTGAACTGGGCCTCGTTGGCGATCGGGCCGAGGACCGTTTGTTCCGCTTGTGGATCGCCGACGATGATCGCATTGGCGGTCGCAGCAGCCAGTGCCTCGACTTCCGCCAGCCGTGCCCTCGGCACGATCATTCGGGTCGGCGCGCTGCACGATTGGCCGACGTTGCGAAACGCGGTCATCACGCCCAGTGGCACGACTTTGGCGAAATCAGCATCGGGCAGCAGCACGTTGGGCGACTTGCCGCCCAGCTCCTGAGTGACGCGTTTTACCGTAGGCGCGGCCGCTTGAGCGACCAGTGCACCGGCACGGTTTGATCCGGTGATCGAAATCATGTCGATCTCCGGGTGCGCCGCCATCGCGCCGCCAACCTCGGGACCGGTGCCATTGACCAGGTTGAACACCCCCGGCGGCAGTCCGGCGTCGTGCACCAATTGCGCAAACAGCAGGGCGCTCAGCGGAGACAGTTCGCTGGGCTTCAGCACCACGGTGCAGCCGGCTGCGATGGCCGGCGCGACTTTCGCGGTGATCTGATAAAGCGGCCAGTTCCACGGAGTGATCAGCCCGCAGACGCCGATCGGCTCGCGCGCAATCGCGGTGCCGCCTTCAACGGTCTGGAAGTGATAGGTGGACAGCAGGTCCCGGGCAATCCGCACGTGCTCGGCGGCCAACGGCACTTGCATCGCGCGGGCGAAACCGATGGCCGCGCCCATTTCCACGGACAGTGCCTGCGCCAACAGCTCTTTACGTTCAAGGATCAGCTCGTAAATCTTGCCGAGAAACGCCGCGCGCGTTTCAGTCGAGGTCGCGGCCCAGCCAGGAAACGCCGCACGCGCTGCAGCGACGGCGCGATCCACGTCTTCGGCCGATCCGCTGGCGACCTGGGCAATAACGCTTTCAGTGGCAGGATTGATCACCGGCAGACTGCCCGGCGTTGCCGGTGAGGACCAGCCACCGTTGATATAAAACTGCTGGGAGATTTGCGGATCGATGTGGTCGCTATTCGAAGAGTGTGTGGTCATCCAACGGGCTCCTTGGAGCGGTAACAGGTGCTGTTAACAGCGGGGGCGGGAGGCTGTGACAGCCAGTGCTTTGCTTTGATCAAGCTAACAAAGGCGCCCAGGCGAAAGATGCCGTTGTTACCGTCGGCAAGGAATAATCTGCTGAATCTCGCGGGCTAACGCTGCATCTGTGCAAGCGGCGTTCAGTTGGCTGCCCAGGCGCTGCGATGCTGCAACAGGAAGTCAACGAACGCCCGCACCCGCTGAGGCAGGTAGCGGCCATGGGGGTAGAGCAGGGTGTAGGGCCTGGAGCAGCCATTGAACGGCTGGAGCACCTCGACCAGGCTGCCGTCAGCCAGTTCGCGCTCGACAATGAATTTGTAGGTCTGGAACAGGCCGGCGCTGTGCTTAGCCAGGGTCACGCCACCCAGCACATCGTCCGAGCAGCAGTAGCTGCCGTCGGTGAAGATCTCGCGGGTTTTGCCCTCGACCTCGAACAGCCATGAGATGCGGCGCCCGCTGCTGGGCAGTTCAAACTGAATGCACTCGTGAACGCCAAGCTCATCCAACGTGGTTGGCATGCCTGCTTTCGCCAGGTATTCGGGAGTCGCGACGACCACCAGTTGCGCGTTTTCGAGCAAGCGGGCGATCAGGTTCGAGTCCGGTTGCGCGCGGACCCGAATCGCCAGGTCATAACCTTCCGCGACAAAGTCGATGTTGCGGTTGCCCAGATGGATATCGACGCTGACGTCCGGATACAGCGCTCGAAACTTCGGCAGCAACGGCAGGATCCGGTGATGCCCGTAGGTGGTTGGAAGGCTGATGCGCAGCCGTCCCGAGGGTTTGGTTTGCGCGCCCATCACATCCTGCTGCGCTTCGACCAGTTGCGTCAGCGCCTGGCGGCACTGCTCGTAGAAGGCCCGGCCCGGCTCGGTCAGGCGAATGCTGCGGGTGGTGCGCACGAACAGGCGCGATCCCAGACGCTCCTCCAGACGCAAAATCGAACGGCTCACCGCTGCCGGCGTGACCCCGGCGACCTGCGCGGCAGCGGTAAAACTGCCGGTTTCCGAGGCGAGGCAGAACAGCTCGATGCTTCCAAGTTGCAGGTCATCAAAGTGGCGTTTCATGGCAATCACACCGGTTACAGGGCCGTGCCGGCAAGCATACACAAGCGCTCCACTTATTACATCGCATCACAAATGAAGTAACCGGACCCGCATTTATCCCTTCAGGGGCAACACTTAAAGTTCATTCCACGCCGGCTCATCACCTCCGATGAGCCGCAAACGAGGAATTATCATGAGCCATGCAAAAAAAGTCGTTGTGGTCACTGGCGCATCCCAGGGTCTGGGCGCAGGGATCGTTGAAGGTTTCCGCAAGCTCGGCTATCAGGTGGTGGCGACATCGCGTTCGATCAAACCATCAACCGATCCGGACATTCTGACCGTCGCCGGTGACATCGCCGATCCGGCCACCGCCGAGAAAATCATCCGCGAAGGCGTCGCGCGTTTCGGTCGCATCGATACGCTGGTGAACAACGCCGGGATCTTCCTCGCCAAACCGTTCACCGCGTACACCCGCGAAGAGTATGTGAACACCGTGGCCACCAACATGGGCAGCTTCTTCCACATGTCGCAGCAGGCCATCGCACAGATGGAGAAACAGGGTGACGGTGGCCACGTGGTCAGCATCACCACCTCACTGGTCGATCACGCCATCGATGGCGTGCCATCGGTGCTGGCGTCGCTGACCAAAGGCGGCATGAACGCCGCGACCAAATCCCTGGCGATCGAATACGCCAAGCGCGGCATCCGGGTCAACGCGGTGTCGCCAGGCATCATCAAGACCCCGATGCACGCCGAGGAAAGCCACGCCGCGCTGGGCAGCCTGCATCCGGTCGGGCACATGGGCGAGGTGCAAGACATCGTCGGCGCGGTGCTGTATCTGGACAGCGCCAGCTTCGTCACCGGCGAAATCCTCCACGTTGATGGCGGGCAAAGCGCTGGTCACTGATCGGCACTGCCGCTAACGGCACCGTCAATGCGACGACCCAACCCACTGCGCGAACAGCGTGCAGTGGGTTTTCGCGGTTTGCTCCGAACAGTGGCTGACACGGTTTTCACCCCATCTGCCTTACAGTGACTGACTGATCCTCCCGAGCACGACTCAATGCTGCGACTTTTGAAACAGTGGGCAAGATCAATCAAACAACAGACGATGACCTTGTGGTTCTGCTGCCGCAACCCGCGCACGCCGTCGCCGGTGAAAGTGCTGTGTGTGCTGGTGGTGTCCTACGCCTTAAGCCCCATCGATCTGATTCCGGACTTCATCCCTGTTTTGGGACTGCTGGATGATGTGATCCTCTTACCAGCAGCCATCTGGCTGATCTGTCGTCTGATCCCGGAAGACGTCTACCGCGAAAGCCGCGAGCAGGCGCGCGTTTTTGAACAGAACAATGACCGGCGCCCCAGCAGTCGCGTGGCCGCAGTGGTGATTATTGGCGTGTGGGTGGTGTTGGCGGTGGTGTTTGTCAGGCATTTTTGGGGGTAGTCCTGATGAATACATCCATTTCTATTGGAACACGACATCTTGAGCGATTAGTGCGGCGCGAGGTGCAACTACACTCTTGGTGGTGAGCACCTTAAGGACGGCACATGGACATTACGATTCAACGGAAGAAAGGTCTGTTCGATAGCGCCTATGGCCAGGCTATTCCGCTGGCAATTCTGTTTGACGGTATGGTCGTAGGGCGTCTGGAGACGGGTGAAACACGCTCTCTGACCTTTCCCGAAAGTCGCGGGGTGTTGCAGGTCGGAATGCTTGACCCTGCGAACTCGCCTTACATTGGAGGCACGTCTGGTGAGGTCATATTGACCAGCAATGCACTGAGCGTTTCACCCGGACAGACAGCCCAGTTTTTTTTGGTCAGGACCCGCAAGTGGGTGTTTTTTGACGTGTTAGGTTTGGCCGGCTCAGCGCCGTTCAACCGCTGGGTACTGGTGCTTGAGATAGATCGAACCTGAACCGTTTTTGCCGGGCTGCAATCGGCCGAATGTCGATGAGGAGGGCAGTGGGGCAGCCATTCGTCAGCCAAGCGAAAAGCCCCTCCTTGACAGGCAGGTTAACTGGGCAAATACTCGCCGCAAGATTCATATAGATGACTAGATAACAAGGTGAATAAAGTCGATGAATTCTTTGTCCAGTGATGCCCGACTGCCGCTGTACCAACGCCTGCGTGACCAATTGGCTGAGCAGATCGCCAACAACCGCTGGCGTCCGGGTGAGGCGATTGCTACTGAAGCGGCGCTGTCTGCTGAATACCAGCTGTCCACCGGTACGGTGCGCAAGGCGATTGATGCGCTGGTCAGTGAGGGCATTCTGGAGCGTCAGCAGGGGCGCGGAACCTTTATTCGCCGGCCGCAGTTTCAATCCTCATTATTCCGTTTCTTTCGATTCCAGACTGTTTCCGGTGAGCGCCAGGTGCCGGAGAGTCGCATCCTCTCGATCGAGCCCGTTGCTGCACCTTCGGCCGTAGCGCAAGCGCTGGGGTTGCCCGCCGATGCGCCGGTGATTCGGATTGTTCGTGTGCGTCTGCTCGACGTTAAGCCGGTGCTCGCCGAAGAAATCTGGTTGCCCCGCCAGCGTTTTCAGGCGCTGCTGGAGATCGACCTCAGTCGTGAAGGGCCGCTGCTGTATCCGATCTACGAAGAAGTGTGCGGACAGGTTGTCGCCTCGGCCGAAGAAACGCTGACCGCTGAATCGGTGAACGACGTGCATGCCCGATTGCTGCAGGTCGCGGTCAACAGTCCGGTGATTGTGATCGAGCGTCTGGCCCGCGATTACGCGGGTTCACCGCTGGAATGGCGCCGCTCGCGCGGTCACGCCGAGCACTTCCGCTACAGCGTGGATATTCGCTGACGCCTGCCTGCGTAGCGGATCGCTTTGCGGCGAGTGGATCGCCACCGGTTTTCTGTTTGTTTGCCCAAGCTGGCTCCGCCGCGGTGCGGTTGGCTGTCGGCTGCCTTGCGTAACACCTATAAGGATAAGAATCATGTTCAGCTGGTATCGCCAAGTCACTCCTCGCGAGCGCAAAACGTTTTGGGCCTGCTTCGGCGGATGGTCGCTCGACGCGTTGGAAGTACAGATGTTCGGTCTGGCGATCCCGGCGCTGATCGCCGCGTTCGCGCTGACCAAGGGCGATGCCGGCTTGATCAGCGGCGTGACCCTCGTCACCTCGGCACTCGGTGGCTGGGTCGGCGGGACGTTGTCGGACCGCTACGGCCGCGTGCGCACGTTGCAGTGGATGATTCTGTGGTTCTCGTTCTTCACCTTTCTCTCGGCTTTTGTCACGGGCTTCAATCAGCTGTTGATCGTCAAAGCGCTGCAGGGTTTCGGGATCGGCGGGGAGTGGGCGGCCGGCGCGGTGTTGATGGCCGAGACGATCAATCCGCAGTATCGCGGCAAGGTCATGGGCACTGTGCAAAGTGCCTGGGCGGTGGGTTGGGGCCTGGCGGTCGGGGTGTTCACGCTGATCTATACCTTCGTGCCACAGGACATGGCCTGGCGCGTGATGTTCCTTGTCGGGTTGCTGCCGTCATTGCTGATCATCTGGGTGCGTCGTAACGTCGAGGAGCCGGACAGCTTCCAGCGTCTGCAAAAAGACAACGCCATCCCACAAAATTTCTTCAAGTCGCTTGCCGGCATTTTTCGCCCGGAACTGATTCGCGTGACCTTGTTTGGCGGGCTGCTGGGACTGGGCGCACACGGTGGCTATCACGCAGTGATGACCTGGCTGCCGACCTTCCTCAAGACCGAGCGCAATCTGTCGGTGCTGAACTCCGGCGGCTATCTGGCGGTGATCATCTTCGCCTTCTGGTGTGGGTGTGTGGCCAGCGGTTATTTGATCGACCGCATTGGCCGTCGTAAAAACATTGTGCTGTTTGCTCTGTGCTGCGTAGTCACGGTGCAGTGCTACGTGTTTTTGCCGCTGAGCAATACGCAGATGCTGTTCCTCGGGTTCCCGCTGGGGTTCTTCGCTGCCGGTATTCCGGCCAGTCTGGGTGCACTGTTCAACGAACTGTACCCGGCCGATGTGCGCGGCGCCGGCGTTGGTTTTTGCTACAACTTTGGTCGGGTGCTGTCCGCGGTGTTTCCATTCCTGGTCGGGCACATGAGCGACTCCATGTCGCTGGGCTCGGCGATTGGTATCGATGCCGGGATCGCCTACGGCGTGGCGGTGCTTGCCGCACTCTGCCTGCCTGAAACCCGGGGCAGGGACCTTGAAGCCAGGACCACTTCCGCGTCGGCCAGTAGCACCGGCAACCAACGCGCTCGGGCGTGATGACCCTAACCTTCAGTAGATGAAACCCATGTCAGATACTCACTCTGTGCCGATCACCGGCATCGACGCCCATGCCCATGTGTTCAGCCGCTATCTGCATCTGATCGGTACACGGCGCTACACCCCTGATTACGACGCCACGCTTGCCCAGTACCTCGATCACTTGCAAGCGCATGGTCTGAGTCATGGCGTCCTGGTGCAACCGAGCTTCCTCGGCACCGACAACAGCTACCTGCTGGCGGCGTTAAAGCAAACGCCGCAGCAGTTGCGCGGTGTGGTGGTGCTGGAGCCAGGCGTCAGTCGCTCGACCTTGAATGACATGAGCCAACTGGGCGTGGTCGGCGTGCGCTTGAACCTGATGGGCAAGGCATTACCCGATTTTCGTGACCGCGCCTGGCAAGGTTTTTTCAGCGATATCGCTGAGCTCGACTGGCATGTCGAGTTGCACCGGGAGATCAAGGATCTGCCGGGACTGATCCAGCAATTGACGCCGTTCGGCGTGAAACTGGTGATCGATCACTTTGGTCGGCCGGATGCCAATGCGGGCGTCGATCAGCCCGGGTTTGGCGAGTTGCTTGAGGCCGGATCGAAAGGTTCGATCTGGATCAAGGTCTCGGGTATCTATCGTTTGGGAGGTACGCCACAACAGAACATTGATTTCGCTCGAAGGGCATTGCCGCTGCTGCAACAAAGTTTCGGCTCGCATCAGTTGGTATGGGGCAGCGACTGGCCGCATACGCAGCATGAGCAAAGCATCGGTTTCGGCACTGTCGTCGAGCAGTTGCAAGCGTTGGAACTTTCGGCGCAGGGCCGCGATTCGTTGCTGGTGCAAGCGCCTCGAAAATTATTTCGCTTTTAAAAAGACCAACGCTGAAACCTGGCCGTTGCAGATGCCATTCATCTCACCCATTAACAAGAACTTGGGCACCAGCCCAACCGAGAACCTTTCATGACTCCCTTAGATATAGATCTGTTATTGACCGCATTGATCAGCGTCCTGGTGCTGGTAGCGCTGATCGTTTCGCGGCTCAAAATGCATCCGCTGCTGGCCTTGCTGGTGGTTTCCGTCGGCGTCGGCTTTGCAACCGGCATGGAGCCGGATGGCATCGTGTCGCACCTGGTCACTGGCGCCGGCAAGACGTTGGGGGCGGTAGGGGTGGTCATTGCGCTGGGGGCGATGCTCGGCAAAATTCTTGCTGACGCCGGCGTCACCGAGCAGATCGCCGCGGTGATCCTCAAGCGCACATCGGATCGGATGATTCCGTGGGCGATGATGATGGTCGCGTTTGTCATCGGTATTCCGATGTTTTTCGAGGTCGGTTTGGTGATCATGCTGCCGCTGATCTTCAGCGTGGCGCGCAAGCTGGAAAGTCAGGCGCGGTTCAAGGGTTCAGCGTATGTCTATGTGGGGGTTCCGGTGATTGCCGCACTGGCCGCCATGCACGGCATGGTCCCGCCGCACCCGGGTCCGTTGACGGCCATCGCCGCGCTGAAAACCTCGGTCGGCCCGACCATGCTTTATGGCTTCCTGGCGGCTATTCCGGCGATGATTTTAGGCGGCCCGCTGTATGGCGCGTTCATTTCGCCGCGCATGAGCACCCGGCCGGATCAGGTGTTGCTTGATCAGTTCACCTTGGCTGAAAAAACCGACGATAAACCAGGCCCCAGCGTATACCTTGGCGTACTGGCAGCCTTGCTGCCGGCGATCCTGATGCTGATTCATGCCGTGGCCGAGATGGTATTGGCCAAGGACAATGCGCTGCTGAAAATGGCCGGTTTCCTCGGCAATCCGCTGATTGCCATGCTGCTCGGCGTGCTGTTCGCCGGCGCCAGTCTGGTACTCGCGCGCGGTGGCGATGCGGGGCAATTGCGCGACTCGCTGGGCAAGAGCCTCAAGCCCATCGCCTCGATCATCATGATCATCGCCGGCGGCGGCGCGTTTCAGGAGCTGCTGACCAGCGCCAAGGTGGGCGATGCGATTGTGCACCTGACTCAACAGTCGGCGTTCCCTCCGCTGATCCTCGGCTGGTTGATCGCCATGCTGCTTTCGGTATCCACCGGTTCTGCCACCGTGGGTATCGTGGGGGCTGCCGGCTTGCTGGCGCCGCTTGCCGGTGCTGATCCGAGCCTCAACCTGCCGCTGCTGGCCTTGTCCATTGGCTGCGGCTCGCTGTTCTTCAACTACGCCAACCATGCGGGTTTCTGGATGGTCAAGGAATCCTTCGGCATGACCATGGGCGAGGCCACCAAGACCATATCGGTGGTGCAATCGATCGTTGCTGTGGTTGGTTTGATTGTGGTGTTGCTGTTGAATCTGGTGACCTGATGTACATGCGCCGCGCTGTCCAGGGCATTACTCCTGCTGTGCCAGCGCGGCAATCAATTCGTCGGTGGTCACGATTGAGTGAGCGAAGGTCGGCCCGTTCAACTCGTGGGCGGCGTGCATCATTTCGGGACGGAAAGCGGCGGTTGCATCACGCACCAGGGTGACGTGGTAGCCCAGTTCCGAGGCGTAGCGGGCGGTCGCTTCGATGCAGGTATTGGCGAGCAGGCCGACGATGATGACGTGGGTGATGCCTTTCTGCTTCAGGCGAAAATCCAGGTCGGTGTTGGCAAAGCCGCTGGAGCCCCAATGCTCCTGCACGACAATGTCGCCGTCCTGCGGCGCGAAATCGGGATGCCATTCGCCGCCCCATTCACCACGTGCGAAGTGGTGCATGTGCATGATTTTGCACTGGGTCGGTGTCGGATGGTTCCAGCCTTCGTAGTCGCCATGTTGCCAGCGATGGTGCGGCACGATGACCACCGGAATGTTATGCGCCCGTACGGCGCGGTCGAGGGTCCGCAAGTTGTCGAGCAGTCCGACCTGCTCGGCAATTGGCTTGATCAAGGGGAAGACCTTGCCGCCTTCCGAGAGAAAGTCGTTGTACGGATCGACCAGCAGATAAGCGGTGCGGTTTGACGGATAGATACTGACGGGAAGAGTCACTTCTTCGACTCCGTCAGTTGTTTGCGATATTCCGTGGTGGTGATTCCGGCATAGCCCCAGTTATCGGTATCGACTTCTTCAATGACGATATGGGTCAGGTGCGGGTCCTTGTTGAGCACGGTTTCCATGGTCTTGGTTATCTCGGCGATAACTTGTGCTTTCTGTTCCTTGGTGACGCCATCGCGAGTGATACGAACGCTGATGAAAGGCATGGGGAAATCTCCTGTTTGCGACCCATCGACATGATGAGGTGAGCAGTAGGGTGGACTTTAGGAGATTGCTTTCAGTGAATAAATGAGCGACGTAGAACATTACTTATTACGCTGTGTAATCAATAAAGTGAACGGGCAGGGGGCAGTCGCTGGTGGGCGCTTTCATAAATGAAATAGCCCTCCTTGGCGGCAGCCGAAGGAGGGCGAAGGTCACGGGAGCAGTAATCAGTTCTGCGCTTTGCTCATGTGGCTGAACAGCTCGGTGGGTACTTTCTTGCCATTGGAGAGGTACTGATTGGTTCTGAATTTGTAAACCTCACCTTCCGAAAGAAAACCATCGTGGTTGGTGTCCATGGCTTTAAATTCGTCACCGCCCTTGGGTGCCACAGCCAGCAGTTCTGCAAGAGAGACGCGGCCATCATGGTCGGTATCGGTGCGTGCGAAGGAGTCGTCGCCACACTTGCCTTCACCGCACTTTCCCTCCGCAGTCGCGGACTTGTCGCTGGCCTGGCTGGCACCGCATTTGCCTTCGCCACACTTGCCTTCGCCGGTTTTATCCGCCGATGCCAGTTGATAGCCTTGGGACAACGGCTCAACAGCAAAAGCCGCAGGCGATGCCAGGCTCATGCCACCGGCCAATGCGATAGCGGCCAGGCCAAGACTGCTTTTGTTCGAGAAGGGTTTACGGTACATGGTGTTTCTCCAGATGCTTTGCGCAGACGAGCCGCGGTTCATGCCAAAGGGCGGATAAACCCTCAAGGACGCTCAAGACGAGGTGAGCAAACCAGGCGTTCCATGGCTTGTGTTCTCTACTTCGCCAGAGCGACCTTGTTCGGGTAAGGCCTATTTAGCCGAAGGCATGTATCCACGATGTATCAGGCGAAGGGAGCATTTGTAAGGCAATTCCAAGACTGCGCGTTCGGGTACACAGGGATACAAACGGGGCTATTTTGCGACACCGACTGCTGCTTGCTCATGCAACTGACGCAGCAGAACCAGTGCGTCAGCGACGAAGCGGGTCACGTCTGCAGCATCAGCCTCTGCAGCCAATGCATGCAACTGCGTTCGCCCATCCATGTCGGGGAACTGCTCGATCCGCTGCAACAAACGCCATGCCAGCGGGCTGACCTGCGAGAACTGCACCTGACCACCCGGCACACGGCTGATCAGCAGTAACGTGGGCTGATCCGGTGCCTGAGCGGGCAGGTGGCCTGGGCCGAGACGATGTACGGGCCAGGTGTAGGCCAGCGGCCAGACGAGAGGGGATAGCCGAAGAGGGCGGTCGAGTAACTGCACGGCATCACTGGCTGTTAACGGCGCAGCGTCCAACTGTTGCAGCGCCATTTCCACCCACTCGTAATGGGCCAATTCAGGCAAGAATGGATACCAGGGATGTTCGTGACCAGGCGCGTCCTCCAGGCTTGCGACGAAGTCGACAAACTCCCGGGCAATCTCTCCGAAAAGGGGTGTTTGCGCGCGATGGTCACGCAAAAAACCACGCACCAGCGCACGCCATCCGGCATCACCCAGCACGGCAACCAGCACCGGAAACGTTCCACCCAGCAACCCCAACAGATTATTGAGTACCAGATCGCGATAGACCTGCGCTCTCGCGGGATTCATCCCGGCCGGCGGCGGATACCTGTCCGGGTCGCGCAGGTAACGGGTCAGCGCGAGCTGCTGACTGTGCAAACTTGAAGTGAGGTCAGCCATCGACGGTCACCTGCAGCGAAGTATTCGCCTCGCGTTGTAAGCGCTTGATGGTATTCAGCTCAGCCACCAACTCGCCGTAGGGTGGAAAGTTGAAATCACGCTCCAGCAGCGTCGGTTTCACCCCAAAGAGGCGATAGGCCTGCTCCAGCAATGTCCAAACCACTGGTTTGACCGAGGCACCATGGGAATCGATTATCAGGTCATCGGCTTGGTCATAATGCCCAGCCACGTGCATGGCGACCACGCGTTCCGGGTCCAGCCCGGCGAGGAACACCGTTGGATCGAACCGATGGTTCACCGAGTTGACGTAGACATTGTTAACGTCGAGCAACAGGTCGCAATCGGCCTCACGCAGCACGGCATTGGTGAACGTCAGTTCGTCCATATCCTGATGAGCCGCGGCATAGTAAGAGACGTTCTCTACGGCGAGACGGCGGCCGAGAATGTCCTGGGCACGACGGATGCGCGCAGCAACGTGATGAACCGCCTCCTCGGTAAAAGGCAACGGCAGCAGGTCGTACAAGTGGCCATCGTCACTGCAGTAACTCAGGTGTTCGCTATAAAACGGCACATTGAAGCGATTGAGAAAGCCGCGGACTTGCTGAAGAAAAGCTTCGTCCAGAGGCGCGCTGCCACCCAGCGAAAGCGACAGGCCATGGCATGAAAGCGGATAGCGCTCGGCCAGCAACTGCAGGGCATCGCCATGCGCGCCGCCGATGCCGATCCAGTTTTCTGGAGCAACCTCGAGAAAATCGAAATCCCCAACCGGAGCGTCACGCAGCGTGTTGAGCAGCGCACGGCGCAATCCGAGGCCAACGCTCGCCTCAAGTGGCAGCTGTGGCGCTGAATGTACGGATGATGAAATGTTCGGCAGCATGGGTTTAATTCTCCGATCGATGTTTGCAATCCACGACGACTGATGAACGCGCTAGCGACTCAGCGTGTATTCAAACGCTTGCTGCAGCGATCGATGAATGCATCCAGGCTCAGTTTGCCGGCACCTGTGAACAGCAACGGCACAAGTGCGACGAGATAGATCAACGGCAGCTTGAAATTGCCGTAGCCTCGGTCGCTGATGGAGTAACCCTTGGCCAGTTCGCTCAACGTCGACCAGTCTGCTGGCCAGTGAACGGCGGCAGTTGCGACGACGGTTACGACAATGAGGACAAGTGCAGAGAGGCGTGTTCCCAGACCGACCAGCAATGCAATGGAACAGAGCAGTTCCGCCCACATGGATAACTGCCAATTAACCGAAGCCGGCAACTGATTGAAGGGAAAAGGAAAGGCGCCTTGAATGCTCGGGAACCAGTTCTCACCGTTCCACTTTTCCCAGCCCGCCTCAAAAAACTCCCACGCCAGAAACACACGCAGGCTCAAAGGGGCGATCCAGTTTCCAGCGCGATCGAGGTTAAGGTTCAGTCGGTTCAAGAGTGAGGGATTGAACATGGGGGAGGTGTCCTTGCAGCAGCGAATAATGATCTCCTGGCCGCGAGGCTTCAGGACCACGACCAACTGCGCTGGCCGTGACCGTAGTTGATCCTGCTGGTGTATCTCGCTTGTGTCTTGCGAGGCTGCAAAGTCAATGTTTTGTAGCGGTTCGGCCTGTGTACACACTGGGATACATGAACAGAGGCGTTCGGCGGATTGGCGCATAGAGCTTTGGAAACCCGCGAAGGATACAAGCGTCGAGACAGACTAATTTCCACGACAAAAGTCGAACGCTGTCTGCGCATGCTGCTGCGTAATTTCAATGTTCCGGTGGGCAGGCTCGCAACAGTTGATCCGCTTCGCATCAAACGCGCGTGCGAGCAAGCCACCGTGCGCAGACCGGGTCGCAGTCAGTTGCTAGTCGCCAGAGGTCCGAACGCGCGGTATGAATCGACCAGGGCATCATTCGGAGCCCGTTTTGCCTGGGCTACAACGAATGGGCATAGACCTCACAAAGCAATCGCCCACGTCTGACCGACCAGATCCTTGCCGAAGCTGTGAATCGGCGCTTCCTCGACCAGCTCAAATCCTGCCCGCTGGTATAACCGGCGGGCATCCACCAGATTGCTGGTGGTCCACAGAATCATCTTTTTGTAGCCGACATCGCGGGCAAAACGCAGGCATTCCTCGACCAGCCGATTGCCGATTCCCAAGCCCCGCGCACTGGCATCGACGTAGAGCATGCGCAGTTTCGCGGTGGTTTCGTCGTGGCGGATGACGAACACCGAACCCACCACCTTGCCGTCCTTCTCCGCGATCCAGCAGCGCTCGCCCGTGGGGTCGAATTCGCGCAGGTATTTGGCGACGACCTCTGACACCAGCGCTTCGAACTCTGAATTCCAGCCGTATTCACGGCTGTAGATCGCAGTCTGCTGATGCACCACCAGACCCATGTCACCGGGCTGCGGATCGCGCAGCAGGTAGGTCGTTGACTGGCCGCTCTCGAGCAGCGTCTGGATCTGCTTCATCGATGCGATCAGTTGCAGTTGCTGCGGTTCGGACAGGCGTTCGAGCAGGGTGATGACTTCTTGCCGCGAAGCTTGCTCCAGCGGGGCGAGGACCTCGCGGCCGAGATCGGTGATGTGCAGCTGACTGGCGCGGGCGTCGGTGGTGGAGGGTTCTTTCTGGATCAGACCCTTTTTGTCGAAACCGCTGATGAGGCGACTCATGTAGCCCGCGTCGAGGCCCAGCATCTGGCGCAGGTCGGTGCTGGTCAGATCACCCTGGGACGCGAGCTCGTAGAGGATGCGCAGCTCGGTCAGCGAGTAGTCGCTTTGCAGCAAGTGTTCCTGCAACACGCCGATCTGATGGGTGTAGAAACGGTTGAACTGCCGGACGATGTCGGCGCGGTCGGTAATCGTGGACATGGCGTGATGCTCATAATGCTTGCCTAAGGCAACTATATAGTTGCCTTAGGCAAGCAAGTCAAATGAATGATTTCACGATCCCGAACGCAAAGACAGCCTGTAAAAAAACTGACTAGAATCCACACACCCATTCATTCAAGGAACGACTCATGTCCGGTTTACGCACGCTGATTGCGACCACAACCTGTATTGCGCTGCTGTGCAGTTCGGTGACCGCGCTGGCCGATCCTGGTAACGGAAAGGGCCAGGGCAAAGGCAATCCCCATAACAGCCAGGATCATGGCAATCAGGGGAAAAAAGGCGAGGGTGGCTATCAAGGGCACGGCCCGAGTATCGATCGCGGCGGGGTGATCGGGATTGTGGACGACTATCGTGGCTACTGGACCCCGGGTCCGGCGTTGCCACCCGGCATTCAGAAGAACCTGGCGCGGGGCAAACCGCTGCCGCCCGGTATTGCGAAGAAGCTCGATGGTCGACTGGTCGGCAGACTGCCGCACTACGACGGCTACGAATGGCAGCAGGTCGGTACCGATTTGATCCTGGTCGCGCTCGCTACGGGGCTGATTTATGAAGTGCTCAACGGCGTCTTCGATTGAAAAATAAATCTCCCCATATGAAAAAGCCCGGCGGATAAGGCCGGGCTTTCGTCGGGTACTGCGGTAAAACCCGGCATTCAGGCGTTACGACTTTCAATCAGACGGTCAGAACCACCTTCTGCAACTGCATCACTGAACAGCGGATCGGTTTCGGTCGCGGCAACTGCATCACTGAACAGCGGATCAGTTTCGGTCGCAGCTACGGCATCGCTGAACAATGGATCGGTCTGGGTCGCAGCGGCAACAGCATCGCTGAACAGTGGATCCGTTTCAGTCGCCGCAACAGCATTCAGGGCGAAGAGCGAGAAGGCGATGCCGAGGATAGTTTGGCGTTTCATGGTTCTGTACTCCGTGTGCATTGGGTTGGTATGGAGCAGATCCTACGCTTCGGATTTGATATGAGAACTTCATTGAGTTAATGGTTGTTATTGACACAGTCAATAGAAGTGCTTGGGCTGCCATCAATGCAGGTCTGCCTGAATTCGAGGTCGTTCCAGCTTGATCCATTCTTGTACTGTCGTGCGCTGCCATTGGCGTTGAGCGTAATCCTCCAGTTGAGCCGGCACAGTGTCCCCATTGAGTATCAATCGGTTCAGCATCAACGCCAGATCAACATCGGCGATCGACCATTCACCAAAAAGGTAGTCCGGATTGTCGGTGAGCAGCCATTGCGCGACATCGAGCAACTTTTGCCTGGCAGCCTCGGCCGACGCTGACAACGGTCCGTATTTCTGACCATAGAACACGACAAGGGTAGAGCGCTCCTGTCGGATCGGGAGCAAATCACTGCGTAGCCACGCTTGAACTTGCCTCGCTGCGGCGCGTTTTTGTGGATGCCGTGGGTAAACAGGTGTTTGGCGGAACACATCTTCCAGGTATTCCGTGATCGCCGATGATTCCGACAACCCAAAGTCACCATGCACGAGGGTGGGCACTCTTTGAGTCAGCGAAAGACGGGCGTAATCGCTGGCCTGATTTTCCAGTTTGTCCAGGTCCAGGGTACTCATTTCGAACTTGATCCCCTTTTCGCGAAGGGCCACATAGCACGACATTGCGTAGGGACTGGCGAATTGAGCATCGACGTAAAGGCGCAGGCTTGAGTCATTCATAGCGTCATCTCCATATGCAGAATGGCCACGCTAAAAGATTAAGCGCCTTAAATAAAATTCATGTTTTTTATGGGGGCATTCCCATCAGGAATGGGCAAAAAGGCCGGCACGGTTTCCCATCACGGTTTGCACATCAGCGGGGCAGCGCCACTCAAGTGCGCCCCTTCGTCAAACGCCCCCCGGCCGGGCGTAGCCGATTCGCGGTTAATGCCAACAGCGGCTGTGCGTCTTCGCCAACAGTCGTCGCCAGAGAACAGCTCTAAATCCATAAGAGATCGACTCGCACAGAACCAAATCAAAACCTTGGTTGCGTCGCGCTGTGATCTGGTTTTTCCGCGTCAAGGAATCGCGATTTGACACTATCAGGCCATCTCCTATCGTTCTCCGCAGACCGCATCCATGGACCGGATGAGCCGGACAGCCTTCGCGGGCGCGGTCGCTTATGCGATTCCAAAAACAAGGAGCCTCAAAATGTCCAGTGCTACCCAAACCATTGACGTGCTAGTCAATGTCGATGCCGATTACCTGCTTGCCCATCCCAACGACGTAGGCGGCGCTATCTCCATGCTGGTGACGCGCGACGCCGTCGACCCCAATGCCAGTGGCAACACCGGCGAAGGCGGCGACGAGCTGTGGATCGACGTCAAACCCGGCGACAACATCCGCTGGCGCGCCACCACACTGTCGCGCAACTTCGACCGCATCGCCCTGATCAAAAACGTCCAGAGCGGCGACCCCCACCAGGGCGGCGATTACAAAGGCACCATGTCGACACCGCTCACCTACAACATCCCCGGCGTAGTGCCTTACCTGAACAAGGCTGTCAACGGCGGTATCTCCAAAACCGATGTGATCTATTCCATGTGGCAAGCCACGGCCGAGGATCCAGGCAAACTCTGGTACCAGATCACCTTCGTCCTGCTCGACCGCGACCTGAACCAACTCGGCCCACAACACACCTGGGACCCGTACATCACCGTCAATAACCAGTAACTGAAACGCAAACAGCCCGGCCCGGCATCCTTCGTCATTGACGAGGGTGCCGGGCCGGGCTGTTTACATTGCAGATCTTCTGAGCTGGTTGTTTCCAGCGGCAAATCTGGCCTGCGGCAAAATCGCAGCATTGGCCAGCAGGGAGACACGCAGCATGATGGGACAGTTATCGAATGGACAGGAGCGTGGGCTATTGCTACGGCATTCGCTCAGAGCGCCGGTTGTGCGAAGACGCCCATTTGAACTTGACGTATCGCTGGTTCTGCCGGTTTAGCCTTGAAGATGAAAGTCCCCAATCACTCGACCTTTTCCAAAAAACGACACGGTCGCTTTCGGGACAGCGATCTCTTTCGCTGGCTGTTCAATGAAGTGCTGCGGAGCTGCATGGACGCAGGTCTGGTCAAGGGCGATCGGCAAGATATGTGAACTTTACCGATACGCGAATTTCCATTGATTGAGAGTGAAGCCGCCTGGCTTCCAGCCCGGTAATCGGCTCTCGGAAACTCAAGTCAGGAAGTTGAACGTGAAGACCTTGCCCTCCAAGACCTCTCTGCGCCGCGCTGTTACCGGCCCGATGCTTTTTCTATTCATTCTCGGCGATGTTCTGGGGGCGGGCGTTTATGCGCTTGCCGGGACGATCGCGGGGGAGGTGGGTGGCGCGATCTGGGTGCCTCTGCTCATCGCGCTGTTTTTTGCGATGCTGACTGCCGGTTCCTACGCAGAGTTGGTGACAAAATATCCCCACGCGGGCGCCGCTTCGGTTTTCGCAGAGAAAGCGTTCCGGTCTCCGCTCATTTCTTTTCTCGTAGGCTTCTGCATGCTGTCCGCCGCGGTCACGAGCGCGGCGGGGTTATCGTTGGCGTTCGCGGGTGATTACCTGGCGGCGTTTATTCAGCTACCGCCTCACATTGCCGCGCTACTGTTCCTTGTCGTCATCGCACTGCTGAACGCAAGGGGAATCAAAGAGTCGTTGGGAGCCAACCTGGTGATGACAGTCATTGAACTGTCAGGTCTTCTTCTGGTTGTCGTAGCCGCTGCCTGGTTCTTGCGTACAGGGGAAGCAGATTTGGGGCGCAGTCTTGAGTTCAAGCCGGGGATCAGCCCGATGCTGGCCGTTTTGGGCGCGGCACTGATCGCCTTTTATTCCTTTGTAGGATTCGAAACATCCGCCAATCTTGCCGAGGAGATTCGAGACGTTCGTAAGGTTTACCCGCGCGCATTATTTGCCGCATTGCTAACAGCCGGAGTCGTCTACATGGCTGTCGGAGTTGCCGCATCTTCCGTACTGCCCATGGATAAACTCGTGGCAACCTCGGCTCCTCTTCTTGAAGTGGTACGCGCCTCAGGATTAAACATTCCGCCTCGCGTGTTCGCCTTCATAGCGTTGATCGCGGTAGCGAACGGCGCGCTTCTGACCATGATAATGGCGAGTCGCCTGACTTATGGCATGGCCTGCCTGGGACTTTTGCCTGACGCATTGAGTAAGGTGCTGCCGCGGCGACGCACCCCTTGGGTTGCGATTGTCGCTACCACGCTTGTAGCGATCGGACTCACGCTGACGGGGACTCTCGCCACATTGGCCGAAACCGTCGTTCTGCTCCTGCTGTTCGTATTTCTCAGCACTAACTTGTCCGTGTTGATCCTTCGCCGCGACGAAGTTGCGGAAGATCACTTTCGAGTGCCTACGTGGGTTCCGGTACTTGCTATCGTCTCGTGCCTGGTCCTGCTCAGTCAGCAAAGTCTGGAAACATGGTTGCGGGGAGGGGCGTTGATCCTGATAGGCATGCTGCTTTTCGTCTGTTCGAGAGTGGCGATGCCGGCGTCAGTGGAGCCTGGCTAGGCTTTTGGTCGCCTACTTGCCCATGCGCCAGGCCTGCTGAATGATGAATCGCCCCGAAGCAAGAGCTTAGGAGCGATTCACGGTTACAGCTCTAGCCGGGCAGGCTCAGGTGCAGCAAGGGGAAGGGGCGCCCCTCGCCATCCAGCGGAGAACGACCTGTTTGAACAAACCCGTAATGTAGATAGAACCCTACCGCTTCGGGGTTCTGTTCATTTACATCAACACTCATCTGATTGCGCGAACTGCGGGCATGATCCAGCAATGCGCGGCCAATCCCTTTTCCTCGCAGATCGGGTTCGATTTTCATTAAGTCCAATGAACCCTAACGGGCAGTCCTCGGCATCAACCGCAACCCATAATTCAACAGCAGGCAGGTAAATATCGCGAAGCTGAGGGAGCAATGCCTCAATATCGGATTCTTGCAGGAAGTGATGTGTGGCGCGAACGGAGCGCAGCCAAATGTTGAGCAGTTGCGGATGGTCGGCGTTGGTAGCCTGACGAATGATCATAGAATCATCCTTAATACTTGATATCGGAAATGAGGCGCGCTACTGGATAGCGACCGTATAAGTGTCGGCAACTTGTATGACCGCTTCGCGAGTTAACGCCTGGGCGGTTCACGGCAGAGGTAGCCGGAAAGAAGGGAGCAAGGACGATACTGAGTGGCTTTTGGGGTGTCAATACAACATTAGGGAAGGGGAGTAGTGGAAGCATAAGGCCGCTCAGGGACGGGACGCTATTTCGTCCAGGTGCTGCAAGAGTGCCAGAGGGTCCTCGTAGACCCGAAGTGCACCTGCGCGTTCTAGTTCACCGGTGTCGTAACCACCGGAAAGCAGTCCTATACCAGTGGCTTTACAACGTCGTGCGGCAAGCATGTCCCAAACCGCGTCGCCAATCACCAGGCAATCTTCAATGGGTACATTGAGTTTGCTTGCAGCGGTGAGGAAAAGATCTGGATCGGGCTTGCCATACTTCACATCGTCACGGGTTATGAGATTGATCTCGGCGACATCCAAACCTAATGCCTTCAGATTTATTGCCGCAGTTTCCATCCCACCGCTGGTAGCAATACACCACTTGAACTGATCACGGTTTAACGTATCCAGAAGCTCGACAGCGCCGGGGAGAGCGATGATCTGGTCCTGCAGATCCTTGTAAGCTTTATCATGCTTGTCGCTGAGTCTTTTAGCCTGGTCTGGTTTGATATCCAGTCCTGTTTCACGCGCCAACGTCTTGAGCATCAGCCCGCCGCTCATCCCGATTTTTCTGTGGATTCGCCACATGGCTAACGGAATGTCTTCGGAGTCCAATGCGGTCTTCCACGCGAAGACATTCTGGTAGACGCTATCTGTCAACGTGCCATCCAGATCGAAGATAAATGAGGTTTGCTTGCGCATGCGTGACACTTCCATTAATCGAATTTCAAGGCGTAGGTGTCGCGTACTGGTCATCGGATACCTACGGGAACCGGCTTAATGTTTAAGTCTTTCCAGGTCGCCTGGGCCCGGCTCTACGCGTGGCTCCTCGCCAAGTAATTCATCCTCCCTGACGACGCGTTCATCATCCGTTAAACCTGTTTCTGACGAGTCTGGAACGGGAGGTGCATCCTCCAGCGGTTTACTTTGACTTGATGAAATAGAGCCTTTTTCGGTCATGAGATTTCTCTTCGTGCTATGAGATTCGATGCGCTCAATTTTTCGAAAACATATGCTCCGAGTCGTTCCTTCTTTCGCAAATCTCGAAACCTCCGATCTTTCAAAAGGCGGTTTCTCCGAAAAGGCCACGAAGGACGACTATCTCGGTTTTCGTGTACGGAGGCGTTTAGCCTGTTTGACCCCAAGCGATATGCCAAGTATCAGCGCTGCGCCCGCCGCCAGGAAAATTGGATAAGGATGTTTGCCTGGCGAATCAGGTCGATGGCCGGAGGACGAGGGATCACGACTGACCGGAGTGTCAGAGGGATTGATCTCTGCTTCGTAGGGCATTTCGTTTAACGGCAAACGCGCACCGTCCGCGAGAATCAGGGTGAGATCTTCGACAATGCCGGCGAGTCGATCGGGAAATACCGGCTCACCGGTGGGATCAAGCTCATCGTAATAAAACTGCTGTCCTTCCAGCCAACCTACGGCCGTCATCAACTCGGGCCCCAGGTAATATTTTCCGTCAAGGAAGAAGCCTGGGAAATGTCGTGTGCGTTCGAGACTTTCTACGGTGTAACGCTCGCCCGCTTTCATACCGGTTGCTGGATCAATCATGATGAAGTCCTCAGATTCGCTGGTGTTGCGATAGAGGATGGGGGCTGGCTCAACGTTCCATCGGGATGACCGAATGGCGGCATTGGCCGGAGAGCGACAGTCGGTAAGCGATAAATCGAACGCTCGGGATGCGAACGTTCTCCAAGCTACATATCGCACCATAGAGGTTACGCAAAGGCGGGTATGAGTAGTGTCCTGCATGGCGCACAGGTGCGAATGAACCAGGGTCTACACACCCCAGACTGCCTTCTAATCGCATGCGGCAAGGAAAACCATGGCAACGCACAGGCTAATCGCTAAAGGATTGGAGTTGAATGTTTCGATCTGCGGTCAAGGCTCGCCGCTGCTTTTGCTCAATGGTTTGGGTGGCTTGATTCGTACCTTCGATCCGTTGCGCGATGAACTTGAAGACTTCATGACCATCACCCTGGACGTGCCGGGAGTGGGCAAGTCGCAAATGCCCCGTTGGCCTATTCGTCTGTCACGCCATGCCGACGTCATTGCCGATATGCTCCAGCAATTGGGGATCGACCAGATCGATGTGTTCGGTGTGAGTTGGGGAGGGGCCTTGGCTCAAGAATTCGCTCTTCGTTACCCCGGCATGGTACGCAGACTGATCCTCGCGGCGACCTCTGCTGGCCCAGTGCTGTTGATGAAGCCTGCTGACGTCATGGATTTTTTCCGCGAGAGTAAAAACGCCAAAATGCACAAGCAAGAAAGCTCCGGGAATTCGATTCACACGCTGCTGCGGTTCGGTGTGATGAAGGGCATGCTTTCTGTTAATCCGCACACCTACTATTTCCAGCTCGCAGCCTTGTTCGGATGGACAAGCCTGCTTCGGTTGTCACGGCTGCCTCAACGCACGCTGATTCTTGCCGGCGACCGCGATCCGTTAATTCAGGCGTACAACGCCGATATCCTGCGCCGCAGAATTCGCCGTTCAGAGCTGCGGATTCTGAAAGGCGAGGGGCATTTCTTTTTGGTGACCAGCGCTAGGCGTACTGCCGTCTTGATCCGCGAATTTCTTTTTCGGCATTACGACGATGAAGAGACGGCACCGAAGATCGCGAACCGAAACGATCAGACTAGCCTGGAGTGCAGCTAATCATCTGCTCGTTGACGGCGTCGTGTAAGGGCGCGCAGTGGTCGGCGCCATTGCTCTTCGTAAATGCTTTCAAACTCTCAAGATCGACAACGGTCAACCTCCTGGCTGTTGTTGATTAATCATGTCGAGGTGATCCATGGATAACTACCACATCACAAAAAAAGAAAATGCCTGGGAGCTTGTCAAGGAAGGTGCGCAGCGTGCTTCCAAAACAGCTTCTACGAAAGCGGAAATCACTGAAATAGCCAGCGAATTTCTGCAAGGCAAAACGGCATCTCTGAAAATTCACAAAGAAGACGGGACGATTCAAGAGGAGCGTACATTTCCTCGTGCTGCTGACCCTAGGAAAACAAAAGGCTGAGTCGAATCCAAAGTAGTGGCGGCTGCGAGAAGACTTTTAGCTTTACAGAAATTCGCTTCTCGTTTCCGCCAGCGCATGTCCAACCAAGGGAATGTTCAATGGTAATTGGATGTCTAGGATGGGGATCCCTTATTTGGAAGCCCGGAACATTACCGCTCGCAAGCCAATGGTTTTTGGATGGGCCAAATTTGCCCATTGAATTTGCGCGAGTCGGTGAGGGTGGGGAGCTCGCGACGGCGATTTGCGCGAATGCGCATCCATGCCCCGTTCTCTGGGCAGTGTTGAATGTAAAAAACCTTGAAGAGGCATGCGAGGCGCTGCGTGTCCGAGAGCAGATTCCAGAGGACAGGGAGGATGGGATCGGTATTTTTACCACCAGTGATTCACCGGTAGGAGTAATCGCCGAATGGGCACTTTTTCATCAGTTGGACGCAGTCATCTGGACAGCACTGCCGCCAAAATTCGAGGGTATTGAAGGTTTGATTCGATCAGCTTTTGTCTCTGCGAGAGAGTGTCAATTGCCTCCAGCAGATGGAGAGTGAACGAGTAGTTGCGCTTCGTGGCCACCAGACCGTGGATGTCGATGGGGCTTTCCTACTGGTTTTTCAGAAGCTTCAAGACAGCATCGCCGATATGGAGGAGGCGTTGGCCACCATTGCGGAAGCGACGGGCGATGCCCCAAAGTTCTAACGTGTGTTCATTGAAGCCCGCGCCCTAACCAGTTTCAGAGCGTCAGGTGTAGAAACTGAGATTCATGACAGGCAGACCTTAGGGAGGATGTGAGGATGGTAACGCAAGAGACTGATTTTTTTACCGAACGGGGTTTTGTGCAAAACCGACCGGGGTTAGTGGAAGTGGAGAAAATGGAAAGTTCCACGCAGACACATCATTTAACATAATATACATTACACGTAACAATATGTTTCAGAATTCGCCCAGTCACACACGTGTTTTCAATCTCCAGCAGCAGCCGTTCTCAACCAACCTCCGCTGCTACCCGAACATTATTGAAATCCGCCCGTTCAATCCTCATTCCGCGTCAGCTTTTCAATCAGCTCCCGATGCTGCGGAAATTGCGCCGTTAGCTTTTGACGCTCACCCATTTGCATATCTGCAAAATCAAACCCCGGCGAAACCGCTTCGCTGATCAGGCCGAATCCATTTGTGCCATCCAGCAACCGTGAAGCTTTCCAGATGCCACCCGGTACGTGTAATTGCAACTGCTGTCCAGCAAGCACGTCATTACCCATGATCAATGTCTGCAGCGAGCCATCTGCGTGGATCAAGCTGTATTCAATGGGATAGCCCAAGTGAAAATAATGCAGGATGTCGGACTGGTTGAAATGGAACTGACCCACTGGTGATTGCACGGTCAGCAGATAGTAGATCGACGTCATCAAATAACGCGGACCCGCTGCCGTTTGCAGCAGGTCGCGCTGATCGGCTTGAAAGGTTCGGCGGTAATAGCCGCCTTCGACGTGAGTCTCCAGGCCCAGTGCGGCTATCAGTTCACTTGTACCGATTTCGCGCTGCGCCATGAACTGCTCCATTGAAAAACATAAGAAACATCTGATAGCTCAACTAAACGGCTATTTAGTGGAGTTAACGTATTTTCAACGATTTTAGTCACTTTTCGTGCACCCTCACCTCTCCGAAATCCTGTTGATTAACTCCTGTGCCAGCAACGGCTTGGCCAAACCCGCGCTGCAGATCTGCAATCAGATCGGCGACATCCTCCAGGCCGATGTGCAAGCGCAACACCGGATTCAATGAGCGATCCGCCGCACTGTCGCGATCACCGGTATCGGCCACGGTGATCAGACTTTCAAACCCGCCCCAGGAAGCCCCCAATCCGAACAGCTGCAGCGCATCGATGAAGCGCTCCACGTACGCGGTGTCCGTTTCACGCAGTTCAAAGGACAGCAGGCCGTTGCTGCCCGTGAAGTCCCGGCGCCACAGGGCGTGGCCGGGATGATCGTGCAGGGCCGGATGGAATACCTGCCTCACCTGCGGGTGCGCCTTTAACCAGTGGGCGACTTCCAGCGCCTGACGCTCATGCACTTGCAATCGTGACGCCAGCGTTCGTGCGCCACGCAGCACCAGATAGGCATCGTCAGGGCTGACGGTCGCGCCAAAGCTGTCGCTCATGGCCGCCAATGCGGGCCATACGTCTTCGGTTGTGCAGACGCTGCCCATGACCACATCACTGTGGCCGCTCAGGTATTTGGTCAGTGCCATGATCGAGATATCGGCACCGAGCGCCAGCGGACGGTACAGGTAACCGCAGCCCCAGGTATTGTCGACAGCCAGCAGGATGCCTCGCGGTTTGCACAGGGCCGCCATGGCCGGCAAGTCGCAAAGCTCATACAACAACGAGCCAGGCACTTCGCTGTAGACCATTCGGGTATTGGCTTGCAGCCGGGCTTCCAGGTCACGGCCATCGGCAGCGAAATAACTGACCTCAATGCCGAAGGGCTGCAGAAAGTCCCGTGCCAGGCGTCGCACCGGCGCGTATACCGCGTCAGTGATCAGTACATGGTCACCGGGTCGCAGATACGCAAGAAACGTCTGTGCGATGGCCGCCAGTCCGGTGCCGTACAAGCGCGTGCGATACCCTCCCTCCAGCTCGGTGACCAGGTCTTCGAGGGCGAACGCCGTCGGATTGCCACGCGCGCCATAACTCAGCACCCGCTCGCTGTCACGACGAGCCCGGGCGTCACGCATCTGCGCCAGGTTGTCGAACAACACCGTGCTCAAGCGAGTCACCGGTACATTGACCGGGCGACCACCGACACCCTGGGCCAGTGCCGAATGCACCAGACGCGTGTGCACGTGCGCTCCCTGACGTGCCTGTACCTGCAGTGGTTTGAGACTGGCAATTTCGTCGGCGTTCATCTGCGCCAGCAAGCCGATTTCCCACGCCAGGTACTGACGCGCAGCGTCTTTGTTGCCGGAGTGGCGGTCATGAGTGAAGAACAGAAAATCAATGCATTGCTCGTCAGAGAGCGCGTCCTGGTTTTGCTGCACGGCAAAACCGGCCGCACGCCAGGCATCAAGGCCGCCATCCAGCAGCCGCACCTGCGCGCGCTGAGCTTCGGGCAGTTCCAGTGACGCGAGCGCAGCCAGTTGGGCAACCTCGGCCACCAGCACCAATGGCCGCTGCTCGCCCGCCACGTGTTGTGCGAGCAAGGAGCGAATCGACCAGCGCGCCCCGGCAATGTGGCCCTTGCGATAAGTCATGCTCGGCCGCAGATCAATCAACGCGACGGCGTCATCCTTCAGTGCATCGGAAAGTGCCTGCGCCGTGATCAGAGGCAATGCCTCGTGGACGGCCCCATCGCTTTGCTGTAGCGACAAGGTGCTGCTCACACCACCTGCCAGCACATAGGCTTCATGCCCCGCTTGACGCAGCCAGCTCGCGACAATCCGGGCGCGGACACCATCGCTGTCGATCAGCACCAGTCGCGCCTGGCGCACGCCGATATACAGATCGGTCGATTGCACCAACTGACCGCCTGGCGTGTGTTGCGCGCCCGGCAGACTGCCGGCGGCAAACTCTTCTGTAGTGCGCACATCGCACAAAAACAGACTGCGACCGGCGTCGCCGGCCCACTGCTCGACCTGTGCAGCCGTCACTGTCTCCACGCCGGCTCTTTCGGCGAGTCGGGTGGCCGCGAGACGCTGTGTGGTCAATGGCGCTGCAGTCACCGACTCGGCATAACGCCGGGTGCTGCCGTGCTCAAGCTCGAAGTCCTCCAGATACCAGCCTTGTGTGCCGTTTTCCAGGGCATACACCGGGTTCTTCAAGCCGAGGTTGATGAGGGTCTGCGCACCGATAATGCTGCGGGTACGACCGGCACAATTGATCACGATCGGCGTGTCTTCGTCAGGCACCAGATCATGGATGCGATACCCCAGTTCACCATTCGGGCAGCACACGGAACCGGGAATGGTCATTTTGCAGTATTCATCGAACGGCCTGCCGTCGAGCAGCACCAGAGGCTCGCCTCGGGTTTGCCATTCGGCCAGTTGTCGCGCGGTGACATGGGGCGTGTGGTTGACCTCTTCGACCAATTCGCCAAACGCCTTGGATGGCACATGCACGCCGGCAAACAGCTGATTACCCGCGGCCTCCCAGCCATCGGCACCGCCCGCCAGGATATGCACGCGCTCATACCCCAACGCCTGAAGACGTTGCGCGGCACGCCTGGCAACATCGCCGCCATTCTGGTCATGAATCACCAGTCGCACTTGAGGGTTGGGCGCCAGTCGCCGAACCTCCAGTTCCAGCCGGCTATAGGGCAGATTGACGGCAAAGAACAGATGGGCTTCGCCATACTGGCCATGTTCACGCACATCGAACAGGGCAATTTCCTGCCCGTCGAACAGCCACTGCTGCAATTGCGCTGGGGTTACGGTCTGACTCATGGGGTTGCGCTCGAAAGAAATTTATTGAAGCGCCAGAGCGCGTTCACTGGCCGCCAATCGCCGGAAGCCGCCCGTTGGCGCTGATGCGCTGGAATGCCGCCCGCTTCTGTTCATCCTCTCGGATATTGACTGGCAGCACGCGGTACTCCAGCCCCAGCTCCTCCAGGAGAATGCCGATTTTCAAACCGTTGCCGGTCGGCCAGTAATACAGATCGATCATGCGTAGGCCTTGATCGACGGCGCCATTTGCGAGGCGTTGTAGTTGAGAATGCGCCCGTCGGCCTCGACGCCGTAGCGACCGTTGAGGGATTCCAGCGGCAAGCCGTACAGATGGAAATGCAGGGTCGGCTGTTCGCCATCGACACGAATCCCGTGCAAATCTTCACCAAGGAACGAGATCGACGTTCCGGGCTGCACAACGACTTCGCGTTGCAGGTGCAAGGTGGTGAAACCGGGCTCGCGGCCCTCGTCGCTGCGGGCGTAGACGTAGTTGATTTCCTGGCCCTCAATGGCGCTGATGATTGCCCAGGTTTCGTGGTTGTGGGGGATGGTACTTTTGCCCGGCAGCAGCGAGTTGAGGTACAGCGTCGGGGTGTCGCCGTCATTGTTGAGACGGTAGCGGAACGCAGTGCTGCCCTGCCCCGGCACCGGTGCCGGAAACTCAGCGAAGTTGAACAGGTCGCGGCGCTCGGCGAGCGCTTCCAGCAGGCGGACGATTTCGCCCAGCGCAGCGCGGTCGACGCCCCGTTGATGGATGACGCGGACTTTCTTCAGGAAGTCCTCGATGACGTCGGCACGATTCACGGTACTCATAAACATCTCCTCGGAGTCAGACGGACAGGCTGTAGCGGCTGAGGTTGGTCAACAGATAAGGATCATTGGCAAGCGGCGGGCGCCGGCCCGGATCGCCCAGGGCGTGGCGCAAAAACGTTTGGGTCCGTTCACTGACGGGGTGCTGAAAAATCTGCGCGGCACTGCCGTGCTCGACGATGACCCCGTTCTCGGTGAAATAGACGACATCGCTGATTTCCTCGGCAAAGCGCATCTCGTGGGTCACCAGCACACAGGTCATGCCTTCTTCGGTCAGTTCGCGAATCACCGTCAGCACCTCGCCAACGGTTTCCGGATCGAGGGCCGAGGTCACTTCGTCGAAAAGAATCAGTTCCGGGCGCATCGCCAGGGCCCGGGCAATCGCCACGCGCTGTTGCTGCCCGCCGGACAGTTGACCGGGATAGGCATCGGCCTTGTGTTCCAGACGCACTTTGGCCAACAAGGCGTGCGCGTCTTTCTCGGCATCAACCCGATTGCGCCCTAACACCTTGCGCGGCGCCACCACCAGGTTTTCCAGCACCGACAGATGCGGGAACAGGTTGTACTGCTGGAACACGAACCCCACGCGCTTGCGCAATTCGATGCGCTGCGCTTCCTCTGCCAGCTTGTGTACGTCGGTGGTGCCGACGCGGATGCTGCCGCGCTGGGGCTGCAACAACCCGGTGATGCAACGCAAGATGGTTGACTTGCCGGAACCCGAAGGGCCGATGATCGACACCGCCTGGCCCCGATGCACTTCCAGATCGATGCCCTTGAGCACCGGGTTGCCACTGAACGACAGGTGCAAATCCCGCAGGCGGACCAGAGGCTCGCCGACGGTTTCAATAGAAGGCATAACGTCGCTCCAGGTGTCGGGTGAGTCGGGAAATCGGGTAGCAATAGGCGAAGAACAGCACCAGCAGGCTGAGGTAGATCAGCACGGTAAAGCCGGTCATGTTCACCGTGTTGCTGGCGATCTGCGCGGTGTCGATCACGTCATGCACGCCTACCAGCGATGCCAGCGCCGTGCCCATGGTGATCACCGCGTACAGGTTCATCCACGGCGGCAGCATGCGTTTGAAACACTGCGGCAGGATGATCGAGCGGAAGATCTGCCCCCGCGTGAAAGCCAGCGAACGGGCCGCTTCCCACTGGGTGGCGGGGATCGACGCCACGGCACCACGAAAGATCTCCGCGACGTTGGCGCTGGCCGGAAGCGCAAGGCCGAGGGTAACCTTGACCCAGTCCGGAAACGCCACGTAAGTACCGGCAATACGGATCTCGAACGGAAACACGTAGGTGGTGAAATAGATCAGCACCAGCCACGGCGCGTTGCGAAACACCTGTACCCAGATCTGTGCCGGCAGGCGCATCAGACGCAACGGCGACAAGGCCAGTGCCCCCACCAGCAAGCCCAGCAGCGAACCCAGCCAGATGGCCACCAGGCTGATCAGAATGTTCTGCGCGAAGCCCGCCGCCAGTGCCGGCGACCATTGCAGCAAGGCCTTGAGTACCGGGCTCTGCGCGCCGAAATACAGCAGCGCCAGAGCGACGCCTGCCAGTATCAACAGTTTGCCGAAGTGTCGACGCGGCAGGGCCGTAATCGTATTGACGGACGATTCAATGGCCATAACCGGGCATCCTCAGGCGCGCTTCGAGGTAGCGCCCCACGCAATTGACGATAAAGCTCAGCAGGCCGAAAAAGCTCAGGATCAGGATCATCAGCTCCAGCACGTTATCGCTCTGGGTCCAGATCATGATCGCGGCGTAGGTGATGTCGCCCACGGCGATGGCTGACGCCACGGCCGTCATCTTCACCAGATCGATCAGGTTATTGATCAGCGAAGGCAGTGCAAAACGCAGGGCCAGGGGCAGTTGCACATTCCACAACAGCTGCCGGCTGCTGAAAGCCAGCGAGCTGGCCGCTTCCAGTGTCACTGCCGGCACCGCCTCGATGCCGGCGCGCAAGGCTTCGGCATGGAACGCGCCCTTGTGCAGGGAGATCACGATGACCACCCAGGCAAACGGCGTCAGCGGATTGGCCGCTCCCACCGCCTGGGTCAGCAGCATGTTCAACACCAGGAAGGCGCAATACAGTTGCACCAGTGTCGGCGTGTTGCGGGTGACTTCGACAAAGATCCGCGCCGGCGTCGCCAGCCAGGGTTTGCCGGACGTCAGCATCGCTGCCAGTCCGACACCGGCCAGCAAACTGCCAACGATGGTGAACACACACAACAGCACAGTGGTCAGCGCACCTTGCCCGAGAGATCCACGCTGGTAGGCATCCAGCAGAAAGCTGTAGTTCAGCCCCAGTCCCGCCGTCCAGTGAACGAAAAGTTCCAGCCAGTTGGTCATGGCTCGCTCCGAAGCTGGGCGCAGGCATGGGCAATTCGGCGCCCCGCTTCGACGACGCTATCGGTGGCCGTGGCGATGGACAGACGGAACCACGGCGACAGGCCATAGGCACTACCCGCAACACCCGCAACGCCCTCCTCCAGCAGGTAGTCGACGACATCGGCGTCACTGATCAGCTGCTGCCCGTCAGGGCGATAGTGTCCGATCAACCCGGCGCAGCGGACAAACACAAAAAAGCCGCCCTGTGGCTCAAGCACCTGCAGACCCTCGACCGGGCGCAACGCCTTGAGCAACAGATCCCGTCGCCGTTGATAAGCCTCGACCTGCGGCGGCAGAAACCCGAGGCCGCCCTCCAGCGCCGCCAGTGCAGCAGCCTGGCCCACGGACGATGCGCCGGACGTGGATTGCGATTGCACCACGGTCATGGCCGTTGTCAGCGCTTGCGGCCCGGCGCCGAAGCCGACGCGCCAGCCGGTCATGGCATAGGTTTTCGAAACACCGCCGACCAGCAGGCAACGCTCTTGCAGATCCGGCGCAACATTGAGCAGATTCAGCGCTGTTCGGTCATCGAAACGAATGTGTTCGTAGAGCTCATCCAGCAGGATCAGCACCTGCGGATGCCGCCTCAGTACGTTGGCAATCGCTTGCAATTCAGCCTCGGTATAAACCGCACCACTGGGATTGCCCGGGCCGTTGAGGATCAGCCAGCGGCTACGCTCGCCAATGTGCTGCTCCAACTGCGCAGCCGTCAGTTTGCAGCCCTGCTCCAGCGGGCATTCGATGAACACCGGCTCGCCGCCATTGAACCGCACGCTGTCCGGAAACGACGGCCAGTACGGAGTTGGCACCAACACTTGATCGCCGTCGTCGAGGGTGGCGGCGAAGGCATTGAAGATGATCTGCTTGGCGCCATTGGCAATCACGATAGAGGGCAGCGAATAGCTCAGGTGGTTTTCCCGTTCGAGCTTGCGTTGTACCGCCAGGCGCAGGGCTTTGACGCCGGGTGTCGGGGTGTATTTGGTGGCGCCGATGGCAATCGCTGCGCAAGCCGCCTGTTTGATGTGTTCGGGCGTGTCGAAATCCGGCTCGCCTGTGGTCAGGTCGAGAATGTCACGACCGCTGTCACGCAGCTCGGTCGCACGGGATTTGGCTGCCGCGTTGGCTGACAGCGAGACGCGCTGCACGCGTTTGGAAAGACGAAGCGTCATGAGCCGGTCACCTCGATGACCTTGCCCGGATTGAGCAGGTTTTTCGGGTCCAGTGCCTGTTTGATCCGACGCATCAGATCCAGCTCCACCGGGCTTTTGTAACGCGTCAGCAGGTCGCGCTTGCGCTGGCCGATCCCGTGTTCCGCGCTGATCGAGCCGCCATGGGCATGGGCGCTGTCGTGCACCAGCAGACTCAGCGCGGCGTACTGGGCCATGTGTTCATCGACGGTCGAATGCAGCGGATGAGCGACGTTGTAGTGCAGGTTGCCATCGCCCAGATGGCCGAAGGTGAAATGCCGCACACCGGGAAACTTTGTCTGCAATAGCGCATCGGTGTGGGTGACGAAATCCACGACTTTCGAAATGGGCACCGAGATATCGTGCTTCATGTTGCGCCCGGCGCGTTTCTGCGCCTCGCTCATGTTCTCGCGCAGCAACCACAGGGCCTGGCTCTGGGCCAGGCTTTCGGCAATCAGAGCATTGGCCAGCAGGCCTTGTTCGAAGGCCTCGCCCAGCACGCTTTCAAAGGCTTCGCGGGCCTGCGTTGCACCGCGATTGTCGGAGAGTTCGAGCAGCGCAAACCACGGCTGTTCAGCACGGAGAAAAGGTTGTGGCGCTTCGGGAAACTGCTCGCGCAACAACGCCAGGCAATCGGCGTTGAGCAACTCGAATGCGGTGAGCCCTGCGCCGAAACCGGCGCGGGCGTGAGAGAGAAATTCCACCGCTTGCGCCAGCGAGTCGAACGCGAGAAAAGCCGTTAATTGCGCCTCGGGCAGCGGAAACAGTTTCAGTGTCGCGGCAGTGATGATGCCGAGGGTGCCTTCGCTGCCGATGTACAAGTCACGAAAGTCGTAGCCGGAATTGTCCTTGCGCAACCCACGCAGGCCATGCCAGATCTCGCCTTCGGCCGTCACCACTTCCAGCCCGAGGGTCAGCTCACGGGTGTTGCCGTAACGCAGGACAGCCGTACCGCCGGCGTTGGTGCCCAGGTTGCCGCCAATCGTGCAACTGCCCTCGGCCCCCAGACTCAGAGGAAACAGGCGCCCTGCTTCCTCGGCGGCCTGTTGCACGTGTTGCAAAATGCAGCCGGCCTCGACGGTCAGCGTGTCGTTGTCGGTGTCCACTGCGCGCACTCGATTCAAGCGATCGAGCAACAGCAACACCGCGCGCCCGCTGGCATCCGGCGTCGCCGCCCCCATCAGACTGGTGTTGCCGCCCTGAACCACGATCGGTGCGTCGGCAGCGACACAGGTCCGCACCACTGCCGCAACTTCTTCGGTATTGCCCGGGTGCACTGCCGCGATCACCGAGCCCTCGTAGCGCCCCTGCTTGTCGGTCAGAAACGCCGTAGCCTCTTCGCTGCGTTGTACGTGACGCTTGCCCAGCAGTTGCTGCAACTGCGCAAACAAATCCTCATTCATGGCTGCGCCGCCAGCGGCTGAGCGTTGCGATACTGCTCGTGCAAGTCACGCAAGGCCTGGGACGGCGCCATGCCGGTGCGCTCGCCCAACGCAATCAACCAGCCGCTGCGGTGCCAGTCGCGCACGATGGCATCGAGTTTCGCCTGGGTGTCGCGCTCGCCTTTGCGCAGCCAGATCACCGAGTTGGAGGGAATCAGATCATTGGGCAGCGGAGTTTCATAACCGGCCCATTCGGCATCGCCAAGCAAGGCGTGCATGGTCGGGCTGACGTGCACCGCCGCCACACAGCCGTTGCCGCGCAGCGACAGCAACGATTCGGACTGGCTGCGGAACGCCTTGATCTGCGCACCGTAGGTTTCCTGTAACGGCTTGATGAAGTTGCTGCCTTGGGACACGCACACCGGCTTGTCCTTCAGGTCTGCCCACTGCGTGATGCCTGCCCCTTTGCGGATCAGCGCCGCCCCGCCCACTTCCTCGTAAGGCGTCGGCACGTAGTCGAGAATCTGCGCACGTTCATCGGTGAACTGCATGTTGGCGATCAGGATGTCGACCTTGCCCTGCTGCAGAAACTGCACCCGGTTCGGCGCCAGTACCGACACTGTTTTCGCTTCCACACCCAAAGCCTTGGCCACGCCCTTGGCCAGTTCGACGTTGTAACCCAGATGCTCACCGGTCTCGGGATCGATGGTGCCGAACGGCGGGCCGCTGAGGATCACCCCGACGCTGATTTCGTGGCGTTGGTGGATCTTGTCCAGCGTGGCATCGGCGCGGACGGCACTGGTGCCGATGGCAACCAGGGCGCCGAGGCAAAACGTGGTCAGGGCTTTAGCGGAAAAATGACGTTTCATGCAGGGCAACCTTGGACAACAGTCGTGTGCACGACGGTTGGATAACAACACTGGGAGAGGGATTTTCAGGCCCCGTTGGCTTGAAACTGTTTTTGCAGTTCGACCAGCGCCGGCGACGCGGGGGTGATGTGGTTGCGAGTCTGAGCGTCGATCAACCAGCCGCTGCGGTGCAATTCCTTCACAATCGGATCGAGCCTGGCCTGAGTGTCGTTTTCACCACGGCGTGTCCAGATCACCGATGGCGCCGGATTGAGTTCCGGAGTGATGGCGCGGTAGCTCTGCCACTCGGCGCTGTCGGCGATTAACGGATTGATCAGGGTCGCGTCATGAACCGCCGCAACGCAGTTGTTGCCGCGCAGCGCGAGCAACGACTCGGAAGAACTTTTGAAAGCTTTCAACTCGACGCCCAGCTCAGTGAGCGGCTTGATGTAGCTGCTACCCTGAGAGGTGCAGACCGGTTGCCCTTTCAAGTCCTCCCAACGAGCAATCTTGCTGTCCTTCAGCACGGCTGCGGTACCGCCAACCCGATAGAACGGTGTGGGAACAAAACCGAGGATCTCGCCGCGCTCCGCCGTCCATTCCATGTTGGCGATCAGCAAATCCACTTTGCCCTGTTGCAGGAATTGCACGCGGTTGGCTGGCAATACCGGCACCAGTTGCACCTCGGCGCCTAGCCGCCGCCCCAGTTCCTCGGCCAGCTCAACGTTCAAACCACGCGGTTTCTGTGTGGCAGGATCAATCCCGCCAAAGGGGCCACCTGACAACAGCACGCCGACCACCAGCACATGACGTTGCTCGATCTTGTCCAGCGTCGCATCAGCCAGGGCAGCGGTGCTGGCGGCCAGCGATATGAAGGCGCCCAGCATCAAGGGCAAAAAACGTTTTGAAGGCGCGCGATCGGACAACATGGATTTCTCCTCGTGATTGATCGGCAAACCCCGATCCAGTGAGTGGGCATCCTGCTGACAGCACCGGCATAACGGAAATACAAATATCTAATATCGTTATAACTTAGACTCCGTCACGTTTTTAACAAAAGCATATAAGCGCGAATTTATTGACCCAAAAGAACATCGAGAGAAATAACTTCCCTCCAACCCATAAAGATATGTAATGTTTAAGTTCGTCCCTTTGATATAAAAGCTGCCTATGACGACACTCGATCTCGAATTGCTGCGCACGTTCATTGCCGTGGTCGATCACCACAGTTTTGCCGAGGCCGGCGTACAACTGGCGCGCACCCAGTCGTCGGTCACTCAGCACATGCAGCGCCTGGAGCAACAGGTCGGGGTCAACTTGTTCGAAAAGCGCGGGCGGCAAAAGCAGCTGACGGAAGCCGGACAGCAGCTGCTGCGCCATGCCCGGCAGATGCTTTCACTCAACGATGATGCGCTGAACTCCCTGCGCGAAAGCAGCTTGAGCGGCGTGTTGCGTATCGGCTCGCCCCATGACATCGCCGACACCATCCTGCCGCCAATCCTCAGCCACATCGCGCGTTCGGCTCCGCGCTTGCGCCTGGAGATTGATGTCGGTCGCAGTCCGTTTCTCATGGATGATCTGCAACGGGGCAAGATCGACATGGTGATCTCCACCCGCGAAGCGCCCAATCTGGAAGGTTTTGCGTTGCGTACCTCGCCGGTATGGTGGATTTGCTCTGCGCAGTTCATTCATAACCCCGGCGAGACTTTGCCGCTGATTCTGGTCGACGAACCGAGCATCTACCGACGCTATGCGCTGGAGGCCCTGGAGCACGCTAACATTCCGTGGCGCCAGGCTTATCTCGCATCGAACCTGATTGGCATCAAGGCGGCGACGCGAGCAGGCCTGGGCGTCACCGCCAGAAGCATGGAAATGTTAGGTCCGGATATGCGGGTACTGGGCGAAAGCGATGGTTTGCCCCGTCTGCCGGACGTCACCTACCACCTATGGATCCGTTCCAACACGATCAATCCGCTGGTGCGCCGGGCCTATGAGCTGATTCGCAGCAGCCTTGGGCATTGAATGCCGAAATGCACGCGGTGTTCGCGGCAAATCTCCCCTTCCCTCCGTCAAAGAGCGTTGTCGAAACGGAACGAGGCTCCATAGGCTGACGCCGGCAAGTGACTTGAACCGTCGGCCCGCAACCGCGAACGGAACGTGCCGCTTTGCGGTTTGGTCCGGTACAGGCCACGCTTTTGCAATTGGGGAATGACCAGTTCGACGAAGTCTTCAAGGCTGCCAGGACTGATCAACGGATTGAGCATATAGCCGCTGGTACCGGAGATTCGTGCATGTTCCTCGATGCGCTCGGCCACCTGCTCAGGGGTGCCTACCAGAATCAGATCGCTGCCTCGGGTAACCTTGGCAAACCGATGCTTGACGTCGCCGGCGGTCAACGGTTTGCCACTGCCGTCGGGACGCATGACGTATGAGGTCATGCCTTCAGTATGTGTGGACAGTGCTTCGCTGTCCGCGTAACGGCTGATATCAATACCCGTATCACCCGCGTAACTGACCAGTTGGGCCTGCAAGTGATAGTTGCTTTGCAACTCATCATATTTGCGCTGCGCCTCGATTTCGGTTTTGGCCGTGACGATACGCAGCACGGTCAATGACTTGACATCGTCACGTTGGCGGCCAAGTGCCTGGGCCTTGGCCCATATCTCTTCCAACCCCTGACGAATCTCCTGAGGATTGGACTTGGCAATGAAGATCAGCTCGGCATGCCTGGCCGCAAACTCACGCCCGCGCCCCGACCAGCCAGCCTGAATCAACACGGGTGTGCGTTGCGGTGATGGCGAGGTCAAGTGCGGACCGGCCACCCGGTAATGCTCACCGATATGGTTGATGGGCCGCACCCGATCACCACGCGCGTAGGTCTGACGCGACCTGTCCGCGACCACGGCGTCATCGGCCCAACTGCCCTCCCAAAGCTTGTAGACCACCTCCATGAACTCTTCGGCGCGCTCGTAGCGCTCATCGTGCTTGATCATCTGTTTCAAGCCGAAGTTACGGGCAGCGCTGGACAAGTAGGAGGTGACGATGTTCCAGCCGACCCGGCCGGCAGTCAGGTGATCCAGGGTGCTGAAGCGCCGGGCATGGGTGAACGGGTGTTCGTAGCTGGTGGTGACGGTGACGCCAAAGGCCAGGTTTTGCGTGACGGCTGCCAATGCCGGAATGATCATCAACGGATCGTTTGCCGGTGCTTCCACCGCCCATTTCATGGCTGCATCGGCATTTCCGCCAAATACATCATAGAACCCCAGTACATCACCGAAGAACAGCATATCGAGATGCGCCTGATCCGCGATGCGTGCCAGGTTCGACCAGTAGCCGAGCGAGTTCATGGTCAACCGCTCATCGGCCGGATGCGTCCAGAGGCTTGGCGCGCCGCCACAGCCCACACTGGCTTGCTCATAGAGTGCGAACAAAAGAGGTTTTGGTTCAGACATCGTGGTTCCTGAAATGAAGTCGTTAAAAGCGGCGAATCACTGACGATTCCTGAAGCCTTTGCCTTGGATCGTGCGGATGGCCGGCCGCAACCGCAGCCCGGGACGGGGTCAGGATGGAGACTGGAGAAGCGACAGAGCCTCTGGCGGCTAATTGAGTGAAGCGTCAATTAGCCATAAAGCCTGGGTAGATTAAAACGCACTATAAAAATAGATTGAAATTGTTTTATAGAATAAGCCGCTGACTTCAGGCTATATGCCAGCTGTGTGTGCGGACCGATATCAGCGTCCGAGCTCTGTTCAGAGTCTTCATCACCCTCGCTGAAACGGGCGCTATGCAAATGCTCATTCGAGGCCTAATGTAATGGTCTCTACAAATTAAATATCTTTCTCTACATGAAAAACTGGCTGGCTTTGATACTCGGTTTGCCCACGGCCAATGCCACCGAACGCATGCGGGCGTGGCGCGCCCTCAAAGCATCCGGCGCGGCGGTATTGCGCGATGGAGCCTATCTATTGCCTGACATCGACATCTGTCGCGAAGCCCTGATCGCTGTCGAACGCGACATTCTGGCCATCAATGGCAACGCATTTATCCTGCCCGTCGTCGACCCTGACGGTGAGCGCTTTATCAATTTGTTCGATCGCAGCGATGACTACCGCAAGTTGCGCACCGAAATCGAAGCGTGCGCGGGAGGGCTCAATCCTGAAAACATATCGGCCATTACGAGACAGGTTCGCAAGCTGCGTAAAACCTACGAGCAGCTGATCAATATCGATTACTTCCCGGGCAAGCCCAAGCAGCAGACAGACCAGGCCTTACAGGAACTCGAGGTTGCGATTGGCAGTGTCCTGTCCCCGGACGAGCCACACAGCAGCAACCAACCGGTCACGGTGCTCAACCGTGAAGATTACCGGGGGCGTGTCTGGGCAACCCGCAAGCGACCGTGGGTTGATCGCCTGGCCTGCGCCTGGCTTATCCGTCGCTTCATTGACCCTGACGCCCGGATTCTCTGGCTGAACACGCCGCAGGACTGTCCGGCCGACGCCTTGGGATTCGACTTTGATAACGCGGCGTTCAGTCATGTCGGCAACCGCGTGAGTTTTGAAGTCTTGCAAGCGAGTTTTGAACTCCAGGACTCTGGTTTGAACCGCCTTGCGGCGCTGGTGCATTACCTTGATGTCGGTGGCGTTCAACCTGAAGAAGCTGCCGGTGTCGAGCGCGTACTCACCGGGCTGCGCGAAACCATCCTCCATGACGACCACCTTCTGGCTGCTGCGAGTTCTGTCTTCGACGGTTTGCTTGCCGGGTTTATGAACGATGACCAATCCAATGAATAAAGTGATAGCACCCACGATTGCAAACGAGTTGCCCAGGCCGCAAGCCGTCAGCGTGCGTGAGGCGTTCTGGTTTTGGCTGAAGCTCGGCTTCATCAGCTTCGGTGGGCCGGCCGGACAAATTTCGATCATGCACCAGGAATTGGTAGAGCGACGGAGATGGATCTCCGAACGCCGCTTCCTGCATGCGCTCAACTACTGCATGCTGCTGCCCGGGCCTGAAGCCCAGCAGTTGGCAACCTACATTGGCTGGCTGATGCATCGAACCTGGGGTGGCGTGATCGCGGGGGTGCTGTTCGTACTGCCTTCCCTGTTCATTCTGATCGCCCTGTCCTGGATGTATATCGCGTTCGGCGAAGTGCCTGTGGTGGCCGGCCTCTTCTATGGAATCAAGCCCGCCGTGACCGCTATCGTGGTGCAGGCGGCATATCGAATCGGATCTCGAGCGCTGAAAAATAACTGGCTATGGGCGATAGCGGCGGCATCATTCACGGCGATCTTCGCGTTCAATGTTCCGTTCCCCCTGATCGTGCTAGGGGCGGCACTGATCGGTTATGCCGGCGGGCGCCTGGCACCCGAGAAGTTCAGAACCGGTGGTCATCGTGCCGACAGGAAATCCTTTGGCCCGGCCCTGATCGACGACGACACCCCTGCCCCGGCACACGCCCGGTTCAGCTGGATCAAACTGGCAGTGCTGGCACTCATCGGCGCCGGGTTGTGGATACTGCCGATGGGCGTGTTGACCGCCGTTTTTGGCTGGGAAGGCACCCTCACCCAAATGGGCTGGTTTTTTACCAAGGCAGCGTTACTGACCTTTGGTGGAGCCTATGCGGTGCTCCCGTATGTGTACCAGGGCGCGGTCGGTCACTATGGCTGGCTGACACCCACGCAGATGATCGACGGCCTGGCGTTGGGGGAAACCACGCCCGGGCCGCTGATCATGGTGGTCGCTTTCGTGGGTTTTATCGGAGCCTATGTGTCACAAGTGTTCGGGGCCGATCAGGTCTTCCTGGCGGGGGCTGTGGCCGCTACCGTGGTGACATGGTTCACGTTCCTCCCATCATTCCTGTTCATCCTCGCAGGCGGCCCACTGGTGGAGTCGACGCACAATGAGCTCAGGTTCACTGCGCCACTGACCGTCATTACTGCCGCCGTGGTTGGTGTGATCCTCAATCTGGCCTGCTTCTTTGGTTATCACGTGGTTTGGCCAAAAGGCTTCAGCGGTAATGTCGACTGGCCTTCAGCGCTGATCGCGATATCCGCCGCCATTGCCTTGTTTCGCTTCAAGCGGGGCGTTATCCAGGTGTTGCTGGGTTCGGCGCTTGTGGGCCTGGTAGTGCATCTGCTGCGCTAACACTTTTTGCCAGACCAGCTAGCTTTGAGCAGGCCGATTTCATGCTCCATTCAGCGCTTCAAGGTTTCACTCGGCAACTCATTAAACAACGCGCGGTAACTGCTGGAAAACCGTCCCAGATGCCAGAACGACCACTGCATCGCCACTTCAGCCACAGTGGTTTCCATCGGGCTGCGGCGGCGCAGTTCGCGGTGTGCGCTGTTCAGCCGGCGCAGGCGTAACCAGTGGCTCGGAGTCATCCCGGTGTAGGCCTTGAATGCCTGTTGTAACTGACGCAGTGAAACGCCAGCGACCTGCGCCAGTTCGAGCAGATTAAGCGTGTCTTCCGGCGAATCAGCCGCCCACTCCCCTACGCGCTTCATAATGTTTCGTTCTTGTGCGCGGCGCTGCAGACCGCCGCCGTCCAGGCACACCTGCGCGTTGTCGAGGATGAACAGGCAGTCTTCCAGCAGCTGCTGAGTCAATACATCTTTACTAGGCAGATCAATGGCTTGCGTCAACTTCGTGAGAGTCGAACTTAACCAGCGACTGAACAATGCGTTCTGCCCACAGTTCAGCGGCGCCATGAACAAACCTTCGAGCCGGCCGACATCCAGGCCATGTTGCCCGACGAATTCCGCGCCGAACACCACGGCGATTTCCTGATAGTTCTCCGGGGTGATCCAGATGTTGCGGCTCTCTTCGTTGAGCAGGTACAGCGCGTTGTCGCTGCGATCGAAACAGAACGCCACGGCGCCCGCCGGCGCGCTGAAATTCTGTTCGACGCGGGTGTTCATCTGCTCTTCGTAAACCTGCACACCCTGCAAATCCAGATAGCGAATCTGCCCGGCGAAATGCCCGGGCGACATCTGCTGGTAATGCTGGACCCAACCCGGCGTGGCGCGGCTTTGCTCGGCCACATCGGCGGTATTGAACGCTTGAACCTGGAGCGAATTGCACGTTGTCATGGGAGACCTTGCGCACTCTCTTGGTGCGCTTTGGTGCTGCTTAAAGTGGATAGATGGAACTGCAAGGCACGCCCAAGATAGTCGCCAACGCGCCACAGGGGAAGGGGCGGAAGATGAAAGCCGCCCTCCCCGGCGTCTATAAAACCAATAACGAGGTCTTTATGAATGCCCCTTTCGATCAGCTGTTCACGTGGCTGAAAGATCACAAGATTACCGAAGTTGAATGTGTGGTCAGCGACCTGACCGGCATCGCCCGCGGCAAGATCGCACCGACCAACAAGTTCCTGCATGAGCGAGGCATGCGCCTGCCGGAAAGTGTGCTGCTGCAAACGGTAACCGGGGATTTTGTCGACGACGACGTCTACTACGACCTGCTCGACCCGGCCGACATCGACATGGTCTGCAAGCCGGTGAGCGACGCGGTGTATGTGATTCCGTGGGCGATCGAGCCGACCGCCATTGTCATCCACGACACCTTCGACAAGTTCGGCAACCCGATCGAGCTGTCGCCGCGCAACGTGCTGAAAAAAGTCCTGCAGCTGTACACCGACAAAGGCTGGAAGCCGATCGTTGCGCCAGAAATGGAGTTCTACCTGACCCAGCGCTGCGAAGACCCGGACTTGCCATTGAAGGCGCCGCTCGGTCGTTCCGGGCGTGCGGAAAGCGGGCGTCAGTCGTTCTCGATCGACGCCGCCAACGAATTCGATCCGCTGTTCGAAGACGTCTACGACTGGTGCGAACTGCAAGGCCTGGACCTCGACACCTTGATCCACGAAGACGGCCCGGCGCAGATGGAAATCAACTTCCGTCATGGCGATGCGCTGGATCTGGCCGACCAGATCACCGTGTTCAAACGCACCCTGCGCGAAGCCGCGCTCAAGCACAACGTCACCGCCACGTTCATGGCCAAGCCGATTGGCGACGAGCCCGGCAGCGCCATGCACCTGCACCAGAGCGTGGTGGACATCGCCACCGGCAAGCCGATCTTCGCCGATGCCGACGGCCAGATGAGCGAGCTGTTCCGCCATCACATCGGCGGTCTGCAGAAGTACATCCCGAAAGTGCTGCCGATGTTCGCGCCCAATGTGAACTCGTTTCGCCGCTTCCTGCCGGACACCTCGGCCCCGGTGAACGTCGAATGGGGCGAGGAAAACCGCACCGTCGGCCTGCGCGTGCCAACCTCCAGCCCGGAATCCATGCGCGTGGAAAACCGCTTGCCGGGCGCCGACGCCAACCCGTACCTGGCGATTGCCGCGAGTCTGCTGTGCGGCTACATCGGCATGCTCGAGGGCATCGAGCCGAGCGCGGCGGTTGAAGGTCGGGCCTACGAGCGCCGCAACCTGCGCTTGCCAATCACCATCGAAGAAGCGCTGACGCAAATGGAAGAGTGCGACACCGTGGCCAAGTACCTGGGCAACAAATTTGTCCGCGGCTACGTCGCGGTCAAACGCGCCGAGCACGAAAACTTCAAGCGCGTGATCAGTTCGTGGGAGCGCGAGTTTTTGTTGCTGAGTGTCTGACTCCAGCACCAAACCCTGTAGGAGCTGCCGAAGGCTGCGATCTTTTGATGTTGCCTTTGAAAAACAAGATCAAAAGATCGCAGCCTTCGGCAGCTCCTACAAGGGTACTCAACCACCCGAAGAATCCAATAATGTTAAGAGGTGTCGACATGCGTCTGTTGAAATCCATCGTCCCCGCAACGCTGGCCCTGTTGTGCAGCACCGCAGCCCTGGCCCAACCCCAGGTCAGCGTCTACAACTGGACCGACTACATCGGTGAAACCACCCTCGCCGACTTCCAGGCCAAGACCGGGATCAAGGTGATCTACGACGTTTTCGATTCCAACGAAACCCTGGAAGGCAAACTGCTCGCCGGGCGCACCGGTTACGACGTCGTGGTGCCGTCCAACCATTTCCTCGCCCGTCAGGTGAAAGCCGGCGCGTTCCTCAAGCTGGATCGCGAGCAACTGCCGAACTGGAAAAACCTCGACCCGAAACTGCTCGCGCTGCTGGAGAAAAACGACCCGCAGAACGCGCACTCGGTGCCGTACCTGTGGGGCACCAACGGCATCGGCTACAACGTCGACAAGGTCAAGCAAGTGCTGGGCATCGACCACATCGATTCGTGGGCGGTGCTGTTCGAGCCGGAGAACATCAAGAAGCTGTCGCAGTGTGGCGTGTCGATGATGGACTCGGCCGACGAAGTGTTCCCGGCAATCCTCAACTACATGGGTATGGACCCGCGCAGCGAAAACCCGGAAGACTTCAAAAAGGCTGAAGCCAGACTGCTGAGCATCCGTCCGTACATCACCTATTTCCATTCCTCGAAATACGTTTCAGACCTGGCCAACGGCGACATCTGCGTGGCGTTCGGTTATTCCGGCGACGTGTTCCAGGCCGCCAATCGCGCCAAGGAAGCCAAAAACGGCGTGAACATCGCCTACGCCATTCCCAAGGAAGGCGCCAATCTGTGGTTCGATCTTCTGGCCATCCCCGCCGACGCCAGCAACCCCAAGGAAGCCCACGCCTTCATCAATTACCTGCTCGATCCGCAAGTGATTGCCAAAGTCAGCGCCTCGGTCGGTTACGCCAACCCGAACCCGGCCGCCAAGCAATACATGGACGCAGCACTGGTGAACAACCCAGAGGTGTATCCGCCGCAGGAGGTCCTCGACAAACTGTACATTTCCACTACCCCGCCGCAGTCGATCATGCGCCTGATGACCCGCTCGTGGAGCAAAGTGAAGTCGAACAAATGAACCAGTACACTCAGGAACACGCCCGCTCCTATTACGCGGCGTCGGCACGGGCAAGTACGCCCTACCCCACGCTGGACGGCGATCTGAGCGCTGATGTCTGTGTGATCGGCGGTGGCTTCACCGGGGTCAACACCGCCATCGAACTGGCTCAGCGCGGACTGTCGGTGGTGTTGATCGAAGCTCGCCGTATCGGTTGGGGCGCCAGTGGGCGCAATGGTGGGCAGCTGATCCGTGGCATCGGGCATCAGGTGGAAGGCTTTGCCCGTTATGTCGGTAATGAAGGCGTGCGTTATCTGCAGCGCGCCGGCATTGATTCGGTGGAACTGGTGCGGCAGCGCATCACTGACCATCACATCGAGTGCGACCTGCGTTGGGGCTACTGCGAGCTGGCCAATACGCCCGCCCAGTTCGCGGCCTTCAAGGACGAACAAGTCAGCCTCGGCGAACTCGGCTATCGCCATGAAACCCGGCTGGTCGGCCCGGAGCAGATCCGTCAGCAGGTGGTGAATGCCGGTGTCTACGCCGGAGGTCTGGTGGACATGGGCTCCGGCCATCTGCATCCGCTGGATCTGGTGCAGGGCGAAGCGCGTCTGGCGGCGTCGCTCGGGGTGCAGATTTTCGAGCAGAGCCCGGTGCTGCAGATCATTCACGGCGAAACCGTTGAGGTGCGCTGCGCCACCGGCAGCGTCCGCGCCGGCAGTCTGGTCCTTGGCTGCAACGCGCACCTCGACGAACTCGAACAGCAACTCAGCGGCAAGGTACTCCCCGCCGGCAGCTACATCATCGCCACCGAGCCGTTGTCCGAGGACCGCGCCGCGCAGCTGATCCCGCACAATCTGGCTCTGTGCGACCAGAAAATCGGCCTCGATTACTACCGGCTCTCGGCAGACCGGCGCCTGTTGTTCGGCGGGGCCTGCCATTATTCCGGGCGCGATCCGGCGGACATTGCTGCGTACATGCGGCCGAAGATGCTCAAGGTCTTCCCGCAACTGGCCGACGTGCGCATCGACTATCAATGGGGCGGCAAGATCGGCATCACCGCCAACCGCTTCCCACAGGTCGGGCGACTCAAGCAGCAGCCGAACGTGTTTTACGCTCAGGGCTATTCCGGTCACGGCCTCAACGTCACCCACTGGTGCGCCAAGTTGCTGGGCGAAGCGATTCACGCCGGACACAGTCAGGGCATGGATGTGTTCAGCGCGGTGCCACACATGACCTTCCCCGGCGGCCCGGCCCTGCGCTCACCGCTGCTGGCACTGGGCATGCTCTGGTACCGCCTGCGCCAAATCCTCGGCTAACGCGAGCCCCCTGTAGGAGCTGCCGAAGGCTGCGATCTTTTGATTTTGATTTTAAAAACAAGATCAAAAGATCGCAGCCTTCGGCAGCTCCTACACAATCTGCGTGTGCATCCACAACCTGCATCCCCCCGTTAATTTGCTCTATCGCCAAGCACTTCTATATTGATGAAGTGCTTTTTGCGTTCCTGACGCTCAGTGCCCGATAACCCGAGGAGGACATGGATGAAGTCGTCAGCCGCCAATGAGCCGGGAGCGCCGGGGCAGGCCCCGATCAAGACCCGCCGCTTCAGCATTTCACTGGTGTGGATCGTGCCGATCGTGGCGGTGCTGGTCGGCATTTCGCTGGTGGTGCACAACCTGCTGCAGGAAGGCCCGACGGTCATCGTCAACTTCAAGACCGGCAGCGGCCTGACCGCGAACAAGACCGAGGTCAAATACCGCAACGTGGTGATCGGTCAGGTGACCGACGTCGAGTTGAGCGGCGATCAGAAAAGCGTCGACGCCACCATCAAACTGTCCAAACAGGCCGAGACCTTCACCCGCGAAGACTCGCAGTTCTGGGTGGTGCGCCCGCGCATTGGCGCCGGCGGCGTGTCGGGCATCGACACCCTGCTCTCCGGCGACTACATCGGCGCCGACATCGGTCAGTCGGATAGCCGCGCGAAACACTTCAAGGGCCTGGAAAACCCGCCGCCGATCACCTACGGCGAACCCGGCAAGCGCTTCATGCTGCACGCGCCGGATCTCGGTTCGCTGGACATCGGCTCGCCGGTTTACTACCGCAAGATTCCGGTCGGCCAGGTCGTCACCTATGCCCTCAACCCCGAAGGCAAAGGCGTCGATATCGAAGTGTTCATCCACTCGCCGAACGACGCCTTTGTCACCGAAAACACCCGTTTCTGGAATGCCAGTGGCATCGATATCAATGTCGGCGCCAACGGCTTCGCGGTAAAAACCGAATCGCTGTCGACCATGCTGGTCGGTGGCATCGCGTTCCGCGCGCCGGACTACAGTCCCAACGATGTGGCCGCCGCTGACGACAGGGATTTCGAGCTGTTCGAAGACCAGCAAACCGCCCTCGCCCCGCCTAACGGCAAAGCGCAGTACATGGTGTTGCGTTTCGACCAGTCGTTGCGCGGGCTCAAAGTCGATGCGCCGGTTGAGTTCCTCGGCATGGAGATCGGCCGGGTGGTGGGGGTCAACCTGGATTTCGATGCGAAAAAACGCACTTTTCCGCTTAACGTCGGGATCGTCATTTACCCGCAGCGCCTCGGTCAGGCCTACAAAAAGATGCTGACCGAATTCAAGCACGATCCCAACGACGAAGCCGCCGGCATCCGCCTGCTTGGCACCTTTGTCGACAATGGCCTGCGCGCTCAGGCGCGTAGCGGCAACCTGCTGACCGGGCAGTTGTACATCGCCCTGGATTTCTTCCCGAAAGCCGAGAAAGTCGCGTTTGATCCGACGGCGCGTCCGGTGGTCCTGCCGACCCTCCCAGGCAGCCTCGAGCAGTTGCAGGAAAAACTCGAATCGGTGGTCGACAAGCTCAACAAACTGCCGGTTGACCGCATCGCCAACAACCTCGACAGCAATCTGGTTGAACTGCGCAAAAGCCTGACCCAGTTCAACGCGAAAACCCTGCCGGGCGTGCAGAACACCCTGGCCGACGTCAGTAAAACCCTGCAGTCGGCCAGTTCGACGTTGGCCGAAGATTCGCCGCAGCGGGAAAAACTCACGGAGACCCTCGACGAACTCGGACGCATGTCGCGCTCGCTGCGCGAGCTGTCGGACTATCTCGGCCGTCATCCGGAATCGCTGATCCGCGGGCGTCCGGACAACGCGGCACCGCTGGACCTCAAAGGACCACCGCGCAATTGAGCACAGGAGCTACGCCATGGCTGTACCGCTGAAAATCACCGTGCTCGCGACGTTGTTGCTGCTTGGCGCCTGCCGCAGCGAGCCGATCAGCTTTCACACCCTGACCCCGGTGCAACTGCCCAACACCCGCGCCGGCGCGCAGATCCCGATCGAGGGCATCAGCGTGCCGCCGCAAGTCGATCGTCCGCAGATTGTCATCCGTCAGGGCAGCAGCGGTCTGGCGATTCTGGAAACCGAATGGTGGGGTGCGAGTCTGGCGGATGAGTTGCGCAGTGCCCTTGGCGATCAACTGAGCAATAGCGGCGGTCGCGGCAATGTCTCGGTGCGCATCGATGTGCAGCGCTTTGATTCGATTCCTGGTCAGTACGGCCTGATCGACGTCAAATGGCGCCTGCGTCCCAGCGGTGCGGCGGACAACAGCTTGCTGACCTGCCGCTCCACGCTGCAGACACCCTCCGGCCCGAAGATTGACGATCTGGTGGTCGCGCAACAGAACAACGTGCGGCGTCTGGCAGCGCTGATCAGTCAGGCGGCAAGCAATCCGCGCGTTTGTCCGGCGGCGTCCTGAGCCATCGGCTACAGCGTGACGCTAAAGCGACAACCGTTGGGTTCACGGGTCACCAAATCTACCTGCCACTGTTGATGGCTGCAGATGCGCTGCACCAGTGACAGTCCCAGCCCAAGGCCTTCCCCGCGCTGTTCATCGCCGCGCACGAACGGCTGAAACATGGCGTGGCGCTTCTCTTCGGGGATGCCGATGCCACTGTCCTCGACCACAAAACTGTCATTGAGCAAAGTCAGACGCACAAAACCCTGATCGGTGTAGTGCCAGGCATTGCGCAGCAGATTGCCCATGACCGACTGCAGCAGCGTCAGGTCATAGCGCTGCGCGCCGGCCAGATGCGGCTCATAGATGAATTCCAGACCTTTCTCGCGGATCAGGCGCCCCCAGACTTCCACCTGGGCATCGGCGACTTCTTTGAGCGTGCAGGTGGAAGCGGCGCCGAGTTCTTCAGGCTTGCGCGCGAGCATCAGAAAGGTTTCGACCAGTTGCCGCATTTCGCTGCTGGCCCGGGCGATGCGCTTGACCTGATCGGTGGAGCGCCGATCAAGCGACGGGTTGGCCAGCAACAGCTCGCAGGAGCTGGCCAGCACCATCAGCGGTGTGCGCAGTTCATGGCTGACATCACTGGTGAACAGTTTCTCCCTAGTCAGGGTGGCTCGCAGCCGGCCCAGGGTCTGGTCGAAGGACAGTGCCAGGGCGCCGACTTCATCGTCGGCGTAGTCCGGGTGCAGCGCCGGCGCCATCGAGATCAATTGATCGCGATGACGTACTTGCCGCGCCAGACGAATCACTGGCGCCATGACCTGACGCGCCAGCAACCTGCCAAGGGCGACGGCCAGAATCACGCTGAGGATGAAGCCGACGATCACCACGATAAACAGCAGGTGCTCACGCTGTTCAAAACTCTCCTGATTGCGCAGCAGCACATATTTGCGGCCGCCGACCGCTTCGACCATGGCATAGAAGTCATTGCCGTTGAACGAGATCTCCTGGAACCCCAGCGGCAGGCTCGCCAGTGGCTCGGTCAGTGCCATCGGGCCGGGGCCGTTCTCGAAGAAAAACAACTCGCTCTTTTCCGGTTCGTGCCGCCATTGGCTGATGTCATCCATCGCCAGCAAGCGGCGCAACCCACCATTGAGCGAGGTCATCGTCAACTTGTGTTCCACCACGTGCACGGTGGCGACAATGCCCATCGCGAACACGCCGGCAACCAGAGCGCTCATCAAGGCGAAGACGATCACAATCCGATTGGCGAGGCTTTGCTTGCGGTCCATCCGGTTCAACGACTCCTGGGCTGATACTGAACAATAGAAGGTAACGCGCGATGCCGTTGCCCAACGGGCGCAGCTTCGCCTTCATTGCCGCCGTTGTTAAGTAGTGCCAATAAACAAAAAACGTATTTGAGTTTATTTATCAAATAGCCGTTTTAGTTCAGGCATGCGGCCTCCACGCAATTTTTTCACATGTTCTTCACTGCTCCGACACGAGCCTGAACGTAGTGTTCAGCAGCCATTCAAGTACACCACCGTAAAGTAACTAACGTTCTCGAACTGACGTTGCACGGCGGGTACTGAATGGAACTCGAGAATGACAAGGGGCAACGTCTTGGTGGAATTAGCACACGTACAATCAGCGTCCCGCCGGCGGGAACGGTCACGCCTGCGTACCTGGACAATCATCGCCGTGGGGTTGCTGCTGATCACACTGATTTGCGGATTCGTCTGGGTACAACGCTCGCCCGCCAACCTGCGTTATGCCAGCGCCTCTGCCACCCAGCAATGGCTTGGCGCCTGGAAGGCCGGCGAAGTGGTGGCACTGGTGCGGCATACCGAACGTTGCGACCGCTCGAGCAATACCTGCCTGGGTCCGGCGGACGGTATCACTCAGATTGGCAGCGTGGCTGCAGCCGACGTCGGTCGCAGCTTCACGCAATTGGGCCTGGAGAAAACCCAGGTCTTCAGCAGCCCGCTGACACGCACCATGCAGACTGCGCATTACATGCTCGGCCACGAGGCAATCGCGCAGGAATGGCTGCAAACCTGCGGCCCGGCCATGCGCGATGAAGTGGTGGCGCACAAGACGCCCGGACAGAACATGATTCTGGTGACGCACAGCGGGTGCATCGCCGATTTTGAGCGGCAAACCGGATTTCCCCGGGCGGTGGCTGCCGAATATGGCAGCGCGGTGTTAGCCCGGATAGATGCGCAAGGCCAACTTGAAGTCATTGGCCTGATGAATCCCGAAGGCTGGAAACACATGAACAAGTAATAGGCAGACTATTTAAGGCAACTACGCGCTATTACACCGACAGGCCTCTGGCCAGCACCTTTGCACACGGCAATTTGTAATAAGACATGTTTTTTAGTTGTAAAAACTGGACTTATTTCATTTTAAAGCTTGGCTTTCCAGAGAGAACTTAGCGCTGGGAAGCACGCCAGTTTTCTGAACACAGGACACGCCCACCGGCCGTGCTCCCACCTGTGTTCATCCAACCCGGTGACACGCCTGCAACGGAAAAGTCAGGCGCGTCACTGATACGCACACTTGTACTGCACCAAGGTCCAGTCATGACGTCTGAGAACAAACCGCTGCAGCATGCAGCGTTGAATGTGTCGCGCCTGCAGCACAACACCTTGATCGAACGCCTGGCGATCCCCGGCCTGCTGCTGGCCTTCGTGGTGTTTTACCTGCTGCCACTGATGACCCACGGGTTGTGGATTCCCGATGAAACCCGTTATGGCCAGATCAGCCAGGAAATGCTGCAGAGCGGCAACTGGGTGGCGCCGCATTTCATGGGCATTCGCTACTTTGAAAAACCGATTGCCGGCTACTGGATGATCGCCATCGGTCAGGCGATTTTCGGCGAGAACCTGTTTGGCGTGCGCATCGCCTCGGCCCTGAGCAGCGGCGTCAGCGTATGGCTGGCCTATCTGCTGGCCCGCCGCTTGTGGAACAACCCGCGGATCAGCGCCGCCTGCGCCCTGCTGTATATGAGCTTCGGCTTGATCGCCGGTCAGGCCGGCTATGCCAACCTCGACCCGCAGTTCACCTTGTGGGTCAACCTGAGTCTGGTCGCGATCTGGTTTGCCATCGATAGCCGCACTCCGCGCGCACGCCTTGGTGGCTGGGCGCTGTTGGGTTTCGCTTGCGGCATGGGTTTGATGACCAAGGGCTTTCTCGCGCTGATGCTGCCGGTGTTGATCGCCCTGCCCTACATGATCTGGCAAAAACGCTTCGGTGAACTGGTGCGCTATGGCCTGGTGGCCGTGGCCGTCGCGGCATTGGTCAGCGTGCCGTGGGCCTTGGCCGTGCACGCCCGGGAACCGGACTTCTGGCGGTTCTTCTTCTGGCACGAACACATCCGCCGTTTCGCTGCTGGCGAAGATGCCCAGCATGCGCGCCCATGGTGGTTCTACCTGCCGCTGCTGTTTGCCGCGACCTTGCCCTGGGCGTTGCTGTTGCCGTCGACGCTGCTGCGCACCTGGCGCGAAAAACGCGACCCGAAAATCGCCTTCCTGGCGCTGTGGTTTGTCTTGCCGCTGGCGTTTTTCAGCGCCAGCAGCGGCAAGCTGCCGACCTACATCATGCCGTGCCTGCTGCCCTTGGCCTTGCTCATGGGCCACACGCTGACGGGCTGGCTCGAGCGTCAGGACGGTCGCGTCCTGCGCAGCAACGGCGTGCTCAACGTGGTGCTGGCGAGTGCCGGGCTGGTGGCGCTGATCTATCTGCAGGCGACACGGGAAATTTACCAACACAGCGAAATGTTCAGTCTGTCGCTGGGCTATATCGTGCTGCTCGGCTGGCTGATCACCGGCGCCCTGCAAACAGTCCGACCGCTGACGCTGTGGGCGATGCCGGCGCTCGGTATCGGCCTGCTCGTCGCGCTGCTGCCGGCGGCCATGCCGGCGACCATCGTCGATAGCAAGATGCCGGACCAGTTCATCGCCGAACACCAGCAGGAACTGAGCGCAACCACCTCGTTGCTGAGCAATGATCTCGGCGCGGCGTCAGCGTTATCATGGCGCCTGGGTCGTCCGCAGGTCGATCTGTTCAACACCGTCGGCGAACTCAAATACGGTCTGAACGACCCGGCCATGGCCTCGCGTAAAGTCAGCCTGGACGGTGTTGGCGAGTGGATGAGCGAAGCGCGTAAGAAAGGCTCGGTCGGCGTGGTGATGCGGGTCAACAGCACCTCGGATGCGCAGCAACTCGAGCTGCTGCCGATCGACGGCAAGCACTATCGCCGTGGCCAACTGGAAATCCTCATCTTCAACCAGAGCCAGCCATGACCCAGAACAAGACTGAGCGGGGGCCGTTGCTGCTCCTGTTGGCGGCGACTGCCCTGCTGTTATTGCTTGGCCTGGGCGGTCGTGAGTTGTGGGGCGCGGAAACCCGCTGGGCCAACATCGCGCTGCAGATGCTGCAAAGCGGCGACTATTTCGACCCGTACCTCAAGGGCAGTCCGTATTACGACAAGCCGCTGCTGTCGTACTGGCTGATCACCGCCACTTCGTGGTTCACCGGCGGACTGGGCCATTGGTCGCTGCGCCTGTCCTCGGTGATTTCCGCGTGGTTCAGCGTGTGGCTGGTGTACCTGCTCGGCGAACAATTGTTTCGCAAAGGCACCGGGCTGATTGCCGGCTGGATGCTGGCGACCACCTTCTATTTCGTGTTCTGGGCGCGAGTGGCCACCGCCGACATTCTCACCGTATGCGGCGTGCTGGCGGCGGTCTGGTGGTACTGGCGCGGTCCGGATGACACGCGGTTCTGGCGTTACCTGGTGTTCTTCGGCTTGCTGGCGCTGACTTCACTGTTCAAGGGCCTGATCGGTTTCATCCTGCCGGGTCTGGTGCTGTTGCCGCACCTGCTCAGTGAGCACCGCTGGAAGCGCCACCTGAACCTGCGACTGTGCGCGGCAGTGTTGATCGCCGGGGCGTTTTACATGACGCCGTTCGTGCTCTCGCACTTCTACGGCGCGCCCAACTACGCGCAAAGCGGTCTGGGCCTGGTGTTGCGTGAGAACGTGGTGCGCTTCTTCGATCCCTTCGACCAGTTCGGGCCGATTTACACCTACCTGATCTACCTGCCGGTCTACACCCTGCCCTGGGCGCCGTGCTGGATGATTGCCCTGTGGGTCGCCGTGCGCAACTGGAAACACATCGAACCGGACACCCGCTGGCTGATTTGGGGGCTGGCGCTGTTGATGCTGTTCTTCACCGCCAGCGGCAGTCGCCGCAGCTATTACGTGTTGCCGCTGGTGCCGTTCGCGCAATTGCTCGGCGCTTGGTGGATCACCCGGCGCATGGCTGAGCGCAACAGTGAACGTCGCGGCCTGAAAATCGGTTTCGCGGTCGCCACGGTGCTGCTGGCGGCGATACTCGGCGTGTTGTACCCGTGGACCAACAGCGGCGGTGGCGTGATTCATTTCGGTGAACAGGTGCGCCAGCAGGCCAGCGAGCAGGCGCCGTTGAGTCAGTGGCGTATGGTCATGGTCGAGGTCGACAATAAAGTGCCGATGTACCTGCAAACCGGCGGCGCGCCGTTCTATTACGTGGCCGAAACCCAGGACTTCCCGCGCAGTGGCGACAGCGCGGCGCTGATGGCCTGGCTGGATCGCACCAGTGGCGAGCACTGGGATCCGCAACGCACGATTGTCGTTGCGCAGTACCGCAATGGTGACACCCTGCCGCTCGACTACCTGAAAGCCGATCACCAAGTGATTATCACCACCCCGACCCGTGGCGAGCAGTTGTTCCACGGACGCGAAGACCAGAGCGTGGCCTACATTCCCCACTCCTGAAGCATGACGTTGTACTCCCCAAGTAACGAGTCGCTACAATTTGAATGGCAATGACAAGGATTAACGGTTTCTTTGACGTTTTTTTCTCATTTGCCACCCTACATTGCCGCGACTCAACACTTGCAAATCGTTCGCATTGTTGCCTGCGAAGGTTTGCTCATAACGTCTAAAAACAGGAGCTGCCCGAATGAATTCTCGCCTTCCCACCTTCTTCAAGCGTGCGTTGCTGGCCACCGCGTTGCTCGGTGCCGCACCCGCCTTCGCCGCTGATTCAGTGGGTCTGGTGGTCTACAACGCGCAGCACGAAACCCTGACCAAAGCCTGGGTGGCCGGATTCACCGAGGAAACCGGGATTCCGGTGACCGTGCGCAACGGCGACGACACCGAAATGGGCAACCAGCTCGTGCAGGAAGGCGCCGCTTCGCCGGCGGATGTATTCCTCACCGAGAACTCGCCGGCGATGGTGCTGGTGGACAACGCCAAACTGTTCGCACCACTGGCACCGAGCACCCTTGAGCAAGTTGATGCTGCCTACCGTCCGGCCCATGGCAATTGGGTAGGGATCGCCGCGCGTTCGACGGTGTTCGTTTACAACCCAAGCAAGTTGTCCGAGAAAGACCTGCCGAAATCCCTGCTCGATCTCGCCACGCCGGCATGGAAAGGCCGTTGGGCCGCCTCCCCCGCCGGCGCGGACTTCCAGGCCATTGTCGCCGCCGTCCTGCAGCAGAAAGGCGAAGCCGCGACCTTGGACTGGCTCAAGGGCATGAAGACCAACGCAACGATCTATCGCGGCAATAGCGCGGTGCTCAAAGCGGTGAATGCCGGGCAAATCGACAGCGGCGTGATCTATCACTATTACAGCTTCGTCGATCAATCCAAGACCGGCGAAAACAGCAAAAATACCCGCCTGCACTACTTCAAACATCAGGATCCGGGTGCATTCGTCAGCACCTCCGGCGCCGGCGTGCTGGCGTCCAGCAAACATCAGGAAGAGGCGCAGAAGTTCGTCAAATACATCACCGGCAAAGAAGGTCAGCAGGTGCTGGAAACCGGCAGCTCCTTCGAATACGCCGTGGGCAAAGACGCGCCGTCCAACCCGAAACTGGTGCCGCTCAAGGAGCTCGATGCGCCGAAAGTCGATGCTTCCAAACTCGACAGCAAAAAAGCCGCCGAGCTGATGACCCAGGCCGGGCTGCTGTAAGTGATGCCTGAAACCCTGCCGGCGGGGACCGTGTTGACGGCCCCCGCCCAGCGCACCCAAAGCGCCCGCGCATTCAACCTGCGCGGGCGCTCTTGGCTGGTTGCACTGGCGGTGGTCATCTCGGCGCTGTCATTGCTGCCGATCGCTTTTGTGCTCGGCGTATCGTGGTCAACCGGTTGGGCGAGCATAGAGGCGTTGGTGTTCCGGCCGCGCGTTGGCGAGTTGCTGATCAACACCGTGCTGTTGGTGCTGATCACTCTGCCGACGTGCATCGTGCTCGGCACCGCATTGGCCTGGCTCACCGAACGCAGCAATTTGCCCGGCCGACGTATCTGGTCGCTGCTGGCGGTCGCACCACTGGCGGTGCCGGCGTTCGTTCACAGTTACGCCTGGGTCAGTCTGATTCCCTCGATTCACGGGCTGCCGGCCGGCGTGCTGGTGTCGGTGATCGCCTATTTCCCATTCCTGTATCTGCCGGTCGCGGCGACCCTGCGCCGTCTCGATCCGGCCATTGAAGACGTCGCCGAATCGCTGGGCCTCAAGCCGTGGGCGGTGTTTTTCCGCGTGGTGTTGCCGCAACTGCGCCTGGCGATTTGCGGTGGCGCATTGCTGGTTGGCTTGCACCTGCTGGCCGAATACGGCCTGTACGCGATGATCCGTTTCGACACCTTCACCACGGCGATTTTCGATCAGTTCAAATCGACGTTTAACGGCCCGGCGGCCAATATGCTGGCCGGGGTTCTGGCGTTGTGCTGTCTGGCGATGCTCACCGCGGAATCCGCCGCCCGGGGCAAGGCGCGTTACGCGCGAGTCGGTTCCGGCAGCGCGCGGGATCAGCGCAGCGTGCAGTTGGGTCGCGGCGTAACAGCTTTGGCCTTGCTGCTGCAAATCGCGACCTGCCTGCTGGCCTTGGGCGTGCCGTTGCTGACACTCGGGCGCTGGCTGCTGGCCGGCGGTGTGCAGGTCTGGCAAGGCGACGAGTTGGTCCCGGCGCTCCTGCAGACCTTGTCCTATGGCGTGGCCGGCGCCTTGCTGACCAGCGTTGCGGCAATCCCCATCGCCTGGCTGTCGATCCGCGCCCCCGGCAAGCTCCAGCGATTGCTCGAAGGCTGCAACTACATCACCAGCTCCCTGCCCGGCATCGTCGTCGCCCTGGCGCTGGTGACCGTGACCATCCATTTCGCCCGGCCGATCTACCAGACCGCGATCACCGTGCTGCTCGCCTATCTGCTGATGTTCCTGCCGCGTGCGCTGGTCAGTCTGCGCGCCGGTTTCGCTCAGGCGCCGGTGGAGCTGGAAAACATCGCGCAAAGCCTCGGTCGCTCGCCAATGCGCGCGTTGTGGCTGATCACCGTACGCCTGGCGGCACCGGGCGCTGCTGCCGGGGCGGCGCTGGTGTTCCTGGCGATCACCAATGAACTGACCGCCACCCTGCTGCTCGCACCGAATGGCACGCGCACCCTTGCCACCGGGTTCTGGGCGATGACCAGCGAAATCGATTACGCCGCTGCCGCGCCCTACGCGCTGCTGATGATCGTGCTTTCCCTGCCGCTGACGGCCATTCTCTATCACCAATCCAGGCGTACCGCTGGCCGATGAACGCTCTAGAACTGCTCAACCTCAGTAAAACCTTCGGAGCGCAAAAGGCGCTCGATGACGTCAGCCTCAATGTGCCGACTGGCAGCCGCACGGTCATTGTCGGGCCTTCGGGCTCGGGCAAGACCACGCTGTTGCGGATGATCGCCGGGTTTGAATTTCCCGACACCGGCAGCCTCACCCTCAACGGCCAGACCCTGGTCGACCAGCACCACGCGGTGCCGGCCTATCAACGGCAGATCGGCTACGTCCCGCAGGACGGCGCGCTGTTCCCGCACATGACGGTGGCGGCAAACATCGGTTTCGGGCTGGCCCTGACCGGCGCGGCGCGCACTCAGCGCATTCTCGAATTGATGGACAGCGTTGCGCTCGACGCCAACATGGCCAAGCGTTGGCCGCATGAATTGTCCGGCGGCCAGCAACAGCGGGTATCGCTGGCCCGCGCACTGGCGCAGCAACCGCGGCTGATGCTGCTCGACGAGCCGTTCTCCGCGCTCGACACCGGCTTGCGCAGCGCCATGCGCAAAATGGTCGCGCGCCTGCTGGAGGACGCCGGCGTCACCACCATTCTGGTGACCCATGATCAGAGCGAAGCGCTGTCGTTCGCCGATCAGTTGGCGGTGATGCGCGCCGGAAGGCTGGTGCAATCCGGTCACCCAATGGACCTCTATCGTTATCCGCGCGATGAACAGACCGCACACTTTCTCGGCGAAGCCGTGGTGCTGCCGGCGCGGATCGAAGCCGGTTGGGCGCACTGCGATCTGGGTCAGGTGGCGGTCAACAGCAACGGTTTCAGCGGCAGTGCACAGATCATGCTGCGTCCCGAGCAATTGCAGATCAGCGAAGGGCCAGCGGACGAGCAGAGTTGTCATGCGACGGTCACTGAGCGCGATTTCGCCGGTAACACCTGCACCCTGACCGTCGAGCTGAGTCAATCTGCGACTCAGGATCCCGCCCGTTCGATACTGGTCCGCAGCACCGGCATGCACGCACCACCCGCCGACAGCACCGTGCACTTGTCGGTGCTCGGCGCGGCGCATGTGTTTGGCCTGGGCTGATCAAAGATCGAAGCGATCCACTGCGCGCCGCCGCTCGTTGTCGTCGCGCACATCGTAGTTGGCGGTGGTCTGGATGTTGCTGTGATGCGCCAGTTTCTGCGCAATCGACAAGTCATGCTCCTCGATCACCCGAGTGATGAATGAACGACGGAAGTCGTGGGGCATGATCTTCACCCCGACCTGGGTGCCACGCTGGCGGGCGATGTAGTAGATCGCGTGTTTGGTAATGCGCTCGCGGGTGATGTGGCTGCCACGGCGAATGCGGTTGAACAGAAACGCATCGTCGCTCTCGCCTTCCTTGAGCTGTGAACGCCTCAGTTCCAGCCACGCATTGAGCTTGCTGAACGCCCAGGCCGGCGCGTATTTGATCAACTGTTTATTGCCCTTGGCCGTGACGCACAGGCTGCGCTCGGTGAAGTCGACCTGATTCAGATCGAGGTCTACCGACTCCGACTTGCGCATCCCCGTGCCATACAGCAAGGCAATGATCGCGGCATCGCGCAGGCCCTGCGGGCGCGGGTCGGCGGCGCAGACTTCCATCAATTCGTGAATCAGCGTGCGCTTGAGATTGCGCCCCTGGGACAGGCGTGTGCCGGCGATGCCCTTGACCGAGCGCATCTTCAAAAGATGTTCCTGACTGATCAGACTCATGCGCCAAGCCTCATTCATCACCCCGCGCACAGCGTTCACATACAACGAAGAAGTGTTCGGCGCGTAGTTGTCTTCGCGCAATGCCGCGACCAGCGCTACAACATCTTCCGGTTGCAGGGCATGCCAGGGAATCTCTTCGACATTCATGTCTTCGAAGCCCAGCCGGTCGGCCGCATCTTGCAGCACATAACGCATGGTCAATTGGCTGGAAGGCGCCAGACGCGCGAGGTACAGGCTCATCGGGTTGGTTTTTGCAGCGACGGCGGGTGCAGCAACTAAATCAATCAAACGTTAAACCTTGAGTAAAAAATGTACAGCACTACAACAACTAACAAATGCAATGTACGTGAAGTAAAGAAGGTACTTGAGTCGCACTGTCCGACAAAAAACTGCGATGGATGGCAGAAGTCTGAACAGTGCCTGTATAAGCCACAGATAAACGATTCGCCAACCGGGTTTTCATGTTCCTTTCACAAAAACCGGCATAACCTTCATGCCCATCGGAGAGGTCGTGGCGGTGCCCCAACCTGCCGGGCAAATCGTGAAAAGTCAAACTATCCCGACGTCATGCTTTTTTTGCCAAGTCATTGATGCAGGAACGCTTTTCTGTGTCTACGCTGAGGCTGGATCCAACCTGTTACTGAATCCATCCTTTATTTTTTTTGCAATGAGGTGCCCATGAGTCAGGCGTTTCTCCCCTTCTCTCGCCCGAGTATCGGCGATGAGGAAATTGCCGCCGTCGAGCAGGTATTGCGCTCGGGCTGGATCACCACGGGGCCGAAAAACCAGGCACTCGAAGAGCAGTTTGCGCAGTACGTGGGTTGCAAACATGCAGTAGCGCTGTCTTCGGCCACCGGCGGGATGCACATTACCCTGCTGGCGCTGGGCATTGGTCCGGGTGACGAAGTCATCACCCCGTCGCAGACCTGGGTCTCGACCGCCAACATGATTTCCCTGCTCGGCGCCAAACCGGTGTTCGTCGATGTCGATCGCGACACGCTGATGACCGACGCTGCGCGCATCGAAGCCGCCATTACTCCGCGAACCAAGGCGATCATTCCGGTGCATTACGCCGGCGCCGCGTTCGATCTTGATCCGCTGTATGCCCTGGCCGACAAGCACGGCATTCCGGTCATCGAAGACGCCGCGCATGCCGCCGGTACCCGCTACAAGGGACGCCATGTCGGTTCGCAAGGCACGGCGATTTTTTCCTTCCACGCCATCAAGAACATGACCTGTGCCGAAGGCGCGATGTTCGTCACCGACGACGAAGCCCTCGCCAGCCGCGTGCGCATGCTCAAATTCCATGGCCTGGGCGTTGACGCCTATGACCGTTTGACCGGTGGCCGCAAGCCGCAGGCGCAAGTGATCGAGCCGGGGTTCAAGTACAACCTCTCCGACATCAATGCCGCGATTGCCCTGGTGCAACTGCAACGCCTGGACGCGATCAACGCCCGCCGCACCGAACTGGCTACGTCGTACCTGCAACGCTTCGAAGGCCTGCCGGTGCAACCGCTGGCCCTGCCCGCCTACGCCCAGCAACACGCCTGGCACCTGTTCATCCTGCGCATCGACAGCGAGCGCTGCGGCATGGACCGCGAAGCCTTCATGAAGGCGTTGCAGGATCAGGGCATCGGCACCGGTATCCATTTCATCGCCACCCACCTGCACACCTGGTACCGCCAGCGTGATCCCGACCTGTACCTGCCCAACACCGAATGGAACTCGGCGCGGCTCTGCTCGATCCCGCTGTTCCCCGACATGACCGTTCAAGACCTTGACCGCGTGGTCGGTGCCATCGAACACATCATGGAAAAACGCCTGTGAAACCTTATCCAATCCGTAGCGTGTCGATCGTTATCCCGGTCTACAACGAACAGGAAAGCCTGCCGGAACTGCTGCGTCGCACCGAGGCGGCCTGCCGCCAGCTCAACCACGACTTTGAAATCGTGCTGGTCGACGACGGTAGCCGCGACGAATCGGCGAACATGCTCGAAGAAGCCGCCGGCCGCGAAAACAGCCCGTTCGTGGCCGTGATCCTCAACCGCAACTATGGTCAGCACGCCGCGATCATGGCCGGTTTCGAACAATGCAAAGGCGATGTGGTAATCACCCTCGACGCCGACCTGCAGAACCCGCCGGAAGAAATTCCACGGCTGGTGGCCGAGGCCGAAAAAGGTTACGACGTGGTCGGCACCGTGCGGGGCAACCGTCAGGACTCCGCCCTGCGTCGCTATCCGTCGAAACTGATCAACCTCGCCGTGCAACGTTCCACCGGCGTCGCCATGAGCGACTATGGCTGCATGCTGCGCGCTTACCGCCGCACGATCATCGACGCGATGCTCGCCTGCCGCGAACGCAGCACGTTCATCCCGATCCTGGCCAACAGCTTCGCCCGCCACACCACCGAAATCGTCGTGGCCCACGCCGAGCGTGAACACGGCGACTCGAAATACAGCCCGATGCGCCTGATCAACCTGATGTTCGATCTGGTCACCTGCATGACCACCACGCCGTTGCGTCTGCTGAGCATCGTCGGCTTCGCCATGGCCGGGCTCGGCGTGTTGTTCGCGATGGCGTTGATCGTCCTGCGTCTGGCCTTCGGTGCCGGTTGGGCCGGCGACGGCATGTTCGTGCTGTTCGCCGTGTTGTTCGTGTTCACTGGTGGCCAGTTCATCGGCATGGGCCTGTTGGGTGAATACCTGGGCCGCATGTACAGCGATGTTCGCGCCCGTCCGCGTTTCTTCATCGAAAAGGTCTTGCGCAGCCAGCCGGCTACTCCGGTCCCTGCCGTCACCGTCGATGGTCTTTCGTCTAACGCTACTTCTTCCACTTCCGATCAGGTTCTCTCATGAGTGCAAAAACTGTTGTCTTCGCTTACCACGATATTGGCTGCGCCGGCATTGAAGCCCTGCTCAACAGCGGCTATGACATTGCAGCAGTGTTCACTCACGCCGATGATCCGAAAGAAAACGCCTTCTACGCCTCGGTCGCACAACTGTGCGCCAACAAAGGCATCCCGGTGCACGCGCCGGAAGACGCCAACCACCCGCTGTGGATCGAGCGCATCGCCAAGCTCGACCCGGAGTACATCTTCTCCTTCTACTACCGCAACCTCCTGAGCGAACCGCTGCTGGCCCTGGCCAAAAAAGGCGCGTTCAACCTGCACGGCTCGCTGCTGCCACGCTACCGTGGCCGCGCCCCGGCGAACTGGGTGCTGGTCAACGGCGAAACCGAAACCGGCGTGACCCTGCACCGTATGGTCAAGCGTGCTGACGCCGGCGCCATCGTCGCCCAGCAGCGCGTTGCCATCGAGCGCAGCGACACCGGCCTGACCCTGCACGCCAAACTGCGCACCGCCGCCAGCGACCTGCTGCGCGACACCCTGCCGAACATGCTGCAAGGCAAGATCACCGAAACCCCGCAGGACGAATCCAAGGCCACCGTATTCGGCCGCCGCACTCCAGCGGACGGCAAACTGGTCTGGGCGAAACCTGCGGAAGAGCTGTTCAACCTGGTTCGCGCCGTCACCCGTCCGTACCCGGGCGCCTTCTGCGCCGTCGGTGAGCACAAGCTGATCGTCTGGAGCGCCGAAGTCGTCAAGGGCAACGAAGGTCAGGCGCCAGGCCGGGTGATCAGCGTCGATCCGCTGCGCATCGCCTGCGGTCAGGATTCGCTGCTGATCAACGCCGGTCAGCGCAACGACAACGGTCTTTACCTCAGCGGCCCGCAACTGGCCAACGAACTGGGTCTGGTCGACGGTTCGCTGCTGCGCGGTGCCGAGTCCGGGCGTGCGCCACGTCGTACCCGCGTGCTGATCCTCGGGGTCAACGGTTTTATCGGTAACCACCTGTCCGAGCGCCTGCTGCGTGACGACCGCTACGAAGTCTACGGCCTGGACATCGGTTCCGATGCCATCGACCGGTTGCGCAGCCACCCGAACTTCCACTTCGTCGAAGGCGACATCAGCATTCACTCCGAGTGGATCGAGTACCACATCAAGAAGTGCGACGTGGTCCTGCCGCTGGTGGCCATCGCCACCCCGATCGAATACACCCGCAACCCGCTGCGCGTATTCGAACTGGACTTCGAAGAGAACCTGAAACTGGTTCGCTACTGCGTCAAATACAACAAGCGCGTGATCTTCCCGTCGACCTCCGAAGTCTATGGCATGTGCCAGGACAAGAACTTCGACGAAGACAGCTCGAACCTGATCGTCGGCCCGATCAACAAGCAGCGCTGGATCTACTCCGTATCCAAGCAACTGCTGGACCGGGTGATCTGGGCATACGGTGCCAAGGGCCTGAACTTCACCCTGTTCCGTCCGTTCAACTGGATGGGCCCGCGCCTGGACCGTCTGGATTCGGCACGTATCGGCAGCTCCCGCGCCATCACCCAGCTGATCCTCAACCTGGTGGAAGGCACGCCGATCCGCCTGTTCGACGGCGGCGAGCAGAAGCGTTGCTTCACCGACATCGCTGACGGCGTCGAGGCGCTGGCGCGGATCATCGATAACGACAACGACGTGTGCAACGGCCAGATCATCAACATCGGCAACCCGGACAACGAAGCCAGCATCCGTCAGTTGGGCGAAGAGCTGCTGCGTCAGTTCGAAGCCCACCCGCTGCGCCACAACTTCCCGCCGTTCGCCGGTTTCCGCGACGTGGAAAGCAAGGCGTTCTACGGTGCCGGTTACCAGGACGTGGAACACCGCAAGCCAAGCATTGCCAACGCCAAGCGTCTGCTGAACTGGGAGCCAACCGTGGAAATGCGCGAGACCATCGGCAACACCCTGGACTTCTTCCTGCGTGAAGCCATGCTCGAAATCGCGGACAAGAAGTAATGCAGGCAGGTCTTCGTATCGATGTCGACACCTACCGTGGCACCCGTGAAGGTGTGCCACGCCTGTTGGAGATGCTCGACGAGGCGCAGGTCAAGGCAACGTTCTTCTTCAGTGTCGGCCCGGACAACATGGGCCGGCATCTGTGGCGCCTGATCCGCCCGCAATTCCTCTGGAAAATGCTGCGTTCCAATGCGGCCGGGCTGTACGGCTGGGACATTCTGCTGGCCGGCACCGCCTGGCCCGGCAAACCGATTGGTCGGGATCTCGGGCACCTGATGCGTCATGCCCGGGACGCCGGTCACGAAGTCGGCCTGCACGCCTGGGATCACCATGGCTGGCAGGCCAATGCCGGTCGCTGGAGCGACGCGCAACTGATCGAGCAGATCCGTCGCGGCGTCGATACCTTGAGCGACATTCTCGGTGAAAAGATCCAGTGCTCGGCCGCCGCCGGTTGGCGTGCGGACGAGCGCGTGATCGAGGCCAAGCAGACCTTCGGCTTTCGCTACAACAGCGATTGCCGCGGGCAGAGCCTGTTCCGTCCGCTGCTGGCGGACGGCACGCCGGGGACGCCGCAGATTCCAGTGGACTTGCCGACCTTCGACGAAGTCGTCGGTCCGCACGTGGCGGCGAAGGACTTCAACGCCTTCATCCTCGACCGCTTCCGGGCGCAAGCCCTCAACGTCTACACCATTCATGCCGAAGTAGAAGGGATTCTGATGGCTCAGGACTTTCGTCAATTGCTGGCCGATGCCCGCCAGCGCCAGATTGACTTCCAACCTTTGGGCAACTTGCTGCCCGAGTATTTCAACACCCTGCCGGTGGGCCGCGTGCAACGCGGTGCGCTCGAAGGCCGTGAAGGCTGGCTGGGAGTGCAAGGCGCATGACCAGACGCTGGGCACTGCCGCTGTTGGTCGGACTCTGTCTGCTGGCCTATCTGTTGCCGTTGAGCACCCATGGCCTGTGGATCCCCGACGAAACCCGTTACGCACAGATCAGCCAGGACATGCTGCTCAGCGGCAACTGGGTATCGCCGCATTTCATGGGCCTGCGCTACTTCGAGAAACCGATTGCCGGTTACTGGATGATCGCCATCGGCCAGGAGTTGTTCGGGCAGAACCTGTTCGGCGTGCGTTTTGCGTCGGCCCTGAGCACCGGTTTGAGTGTGCTGCTGGCCTACCTGGTCGCGCGCCGGTTGTGGAGCGATCCGCGCAAAAGCTTCGTCTGCGCCCTGCTCTACATGAGCTTTACCGTGGTCGCCGGTCAGGCCGGCTACGCCAACCTCGATCCGCAATTCACCTTCTGGGTCAACCTGAGTCTGGTGGCGCTGTGGTTTGCGCTCGACAGCCAGCGCACCGGGCAACGCCTCGGCGCGTGGGCACTGTTGGGACTGGCCTGCGGCATGGGTTTCATGACCAAGGGTTTTCTCGCCTGGTTGCTGCCGGTGCTGATCGCGTTGCCGTGGATGCTCTGGCAGAAACGCTGGCGTGAACTGTTGGTGTTTGGTCCAGTGGCGATTGCCATTGCGATCGTCGTCAGCCTGCCGTGGGCGCTGGCGGTGCATGCGCAGGAACCGGATTACTGGCGGTTCTTCTTCTGGCACGAACACATTCGGCGTTTTGCCGGTGACGATGCGCAGCATGACGCGCCGTGGTGGTACTACCTGCCGCTGCTGGTGGCGTTCAGTCTGCCGTGGGTGGGCATGTTGCCGACTGCGTTCAAGCAAGCCTGGCAAACCCGCGCCGAGCCGAAGATGGTGTTCCTGCTGTTGTGGCTGTGGCTACCGCTGGGCTTTTTCAGCCTGAGCAACGGCAAGCTGCCGACCTACATCCTGCCGTGCCTGTTGCCGATGGCGCTGCTGTTGGGTCATGCGCTGGCGGATCGTTTGCGTCTGGAACAGGGCCGCGCGCTGGGGATCAATGGCCTGCTCAACCTGTTGCTGGGCGTGGTCACGCTGATCGCACTGGTTTACCTGCAATTGAAGAAACCGGTATACGACCACGAACTGCACAGCCTGGTGCTGGTGTTCATCGCCCTGATCGGCTGGATCATCGCCAACCTCGCGCAAGCCTTTCTGCCGTTGCAGTGCTGGGCGGCGCCGGCGCTGGGCAGCCTGTTGCTGGCGGGGGTCCTCCCGGCGGCGCTGCCCAAGTCGGTGGTGGCGAACAAGACCCCGGATCAGTTCATCCGCCATCACGTCAGCGAACTGTCCGGCGCCACGCATTTACTGAGCAATGACCTCGGCGCTGCGGCCGCATTGGCCTGGCGCATGAAGCAACCGCAGGTGGCGCTGTACAACACGGTGGGCGAACTCAAATACGGCCTGTCCTACCCGGAAAGCGCTGAACGCCGACTCACCAAGGACAACGTTCAGCAATGGGTCCGTGACGCCCGTCGCAGCGGCTCGGTCGGCGTGCTGATGCGGGTCAAGGGTCAGGACGAGCTCGACGAGCTGGACCTGCTGCCCAAGGACGGTACCCGTTATGAGTCGGGCAATCTGGTGATCATGGTGCTGCCCAAGGATCCGTCATGAGTTGGTTGTTGCTACTGACGGCGTGTCTGCTGACCTGCCTGGGGCAAGTCGCACAGAAATACGCGGTGGAGAGCTGGCGCGGCGTCGACTCGTCGTGGGCCGACAAACTGCGTTCACCATGGTTGTGGCTGGCGCTGTTTTCTCTCGGCAGCGGCCTGCTGGTCTGGCTGCTGGTGTTGCAGCGCCTTGAAGTGGGCATCGCTTACCCGATGCTCAGCCTCAACTTTGTCCTTATCACGCTGATCGCCCGCTTCGTCTTTCGCGAGCCCATCGACCGCCAGCATTGGCTGGGCGTGGCGCTGGTGATCGGCGGCGTGGTGTTGTTGGGGCAACAGTCATGAGCCAGGTACGGGGTATCGGTTTTGCCCTGGCCAGCGTGGGGCTGGTCAGCGCTGCGCAACTGGGCATGCGCTGGAGCATGACGCGGCTGCCGCAGCCGGGACAATGGCTGGCGGCGCTGAGTGCCGGTAGCGTTGATCTGGCGGCATTGGCAGTGGTTATCGCCGCGATTTTCGCCTACGCCCTGTCGATGCTCTGCTGGCTCGCGGCGTTGCGTGATCTGCCGCTTGGGCGGGCCTATTCGCTGTTGAGCATCAGCTACGCGCTGGTGTACCTGCTGGCGGCCAGTCTGCCGTTGTTCAACGAGTCCTTCAGTTTCACTAAATCGCTGGGCGTGGCACTGGTCATGCTCGGGGTCATCACTATTAACACTCGTCCGTCTCGTGCGCCCGAATTCAGGAGTGCTCCATGAAAATCACAGTATTTGGTAGCGGTTATGTCGGCCTGGTGCAGGCCGCCGTGTTGGCCGAAGTCGGTCACGACGTCGTGTGCATGGACATCGATCAGAAGAAAGTCGAGCTGCTGCGTCAGGGTCACGTGAGCATTTTCGAACCGGGCCTGTCGAGCCTGGTGCGCGAAGGCCTGGACGCCGGCCGCCTGCATTTCACCTCGGATGAAAAACTCGCCGTACAACACGGGCGTGTGGCGTTCATCGCCGTGGGTACGCCATCCAGCGACGACGGTTCGGCCGACCTGAAATACGTGCTGTCGGTGGGTGATGCCGTGGCGCGCCACCGCGAGCAACCGCTGATTCTGGTGGAAAAATCCACCGTACCGGTCGGCACTGGCGACACCCTGCGTGCGCACATTCAAGCGGCGCTGGACAAGGCCGGGCGCGAGCTGCAGTTCGATATCGTCTCCAACCCGGAATTCCTCAAGGAAGGTTCGGCGGTGTCCGACTGCCGTCGTCCGGACCGCATCGTCATCGGTTGCGAAGGCGACGAGGTGCGCGACGTCATGCGCGACCTGTACGCGCCGTTTAACCGCAACCACGACCGCATCATGTTCATGGACCTGCGCAGCGCCGAGCTGACCAAGTACGCCGCCAACTGCATGCTGGCGACCAAGATCAGCTTCATCAACCAGATCGCCGAACTGGCCGAACACCTGGGCGCGGACATCGAGTCGGTGCGTCAGGGCATCGGGGCTGACACGCGCATCGGTTATCACTTCATCTACCCCGGCTGCGGCTACGGCGGTTCGTGCTTCCCCAAAGACATGCGCGCGCTGATCCACAGCGCTGAACAGGCGCATTGCTCCAGCGACCTGCTGCAAGCGGTCGAGGCGATCAACGAGCGGCAGAAACACAAACTGTTCGACCGTATCAACGCGTTCTACAAGGGCGAGTTGCGCGGCAAGACCTTCGCCCTGTGGGGTCTGGCGTTCAAACCGAACACCGACGACATGCGCGATGCGCCAAGCCGCGTGCTGCTCGACTCGCTGTTCGCCGCTGGCGCCAGTGTGCGCGCGTTCGACCCGGAAGCGATGCAGGAAACCCAGCATCTGTACCCGAACGAAGAAAAACTGATGCTGATGGGCACCCCGGAATCGGTATTGGCCGGCTCGGACGCGTTGATCATCTGCACCGAATGGCAGCAGTTCAAGGCGCCGGATTTCGATCTGATCCAGCAACGTTTGAAAGCGCCGGTGATCTTCGACGGCCGCAACCTGTACGACGCCGAACGTCTGGCGCGCAACGGCTTCAAGTACTTCCCGATCGGCCGTGGCGATTCGCGCAAACTGCCGATGCCGCTGCAACAGTGGCCGAACACGGCGAACGTCGCTTGATCGGGTTGTCGCCTGTCATCCGCCGGCAGTCCCTGATCGCAGGGCTGCTGGCACTGCTGTTGTTTATCGCCGGGGTCTACGGACAGGCGCCCATTGGCTTCGATTCGCGCTTCGTGCTGTTTGCCCAGGAGATGTTGCGCCACGGGCCAACGGTGTTCCCGACCACCTACGGCCAGCCGTATGCCGACTATTCGGCATTGTCGACGCTGTTCATCTGGTTGTTGTCGTTGCCCTTTGGCGCGGTCAACACCTTGACCGCGTGGCTGCCCAGCGCCATGGCCGGCGCGGTGATCGTGACCTTGATGTACCGCCTGCTGGCGGTGCATTCGCAACGTTGGGCATTGCTCAGCATTGCGCTGCTGATGCTCACCAGCACCTTCGTCACCGAAGTGCGCGCGGTGTCGCAAGACCTGATGCTGGCGGCGGTGGCGCTGTCGGTGTTTTATCTGGGTTATGCGCATGATCACTTCGGCTCTGGCCGGCGCTGGGCGCTGATCTTTGTCCTGTTGCTGCTGGGTTTCGGGATTCGCGGGCCGATCGGTCTGGTGGTTCCGACCGGCATGCTCTGCAGTTATTACCTGCTCAACCGTGAGTGGAAACGCCTGCTGGTGTTCGGTGTGCTGGCCTCGATCCTGCTCGTTGTGTGCGTCGGCCTGCTGTTGTGGCTGGCCAAACAAAGCGGTGGCGAAGCGTTCCTGCAAGACGTGATCCGCATGCAGTTCATGGGGCGCATGGACGGCAGTGAAGGCGTCAGCGGTTCGCTGTACTACTTCACCAGCTCGCTGGGCAACTATGCCTTGGCGTATCCGCTGGCCATCGTCGCGTTGGCCGCGACCTGGCTGAGCAAACCGCAGCAGCGTGGATCGGCATTGCGGCTGGTGCAGTACTGCGCGGCCGCCGGGTTGATCGTGATGGTCGGCCTATCGATTCCGCAGGCGAAAAAAGCGCGTTACCTGCTGCCGATGCTGCCAATGGCGGGGATCATTGCCGCGTACCCGTTTCAGGTGCTGCACGGGCGGGTGTTCCGCGTGTTGCGTGGCGTCATTCAAGGGATATGGCTGCTGACACCGGGACTGCTGCTGGTGGTGCTGCTGGTTGCCAAGCGCCGGTTTCCCGAGCAACTCAACGGACTGACCCTGGTGTGGATCGTGCTCGGCGTCCTGCATTTGCTCGCCCTGTGGCGTGTGCTGGTGCCGCGCTGGCGTGCCGAAGTGTTGGCGCTGTGCTCGGTGCTGGCCTTATGGACGGTGTATGCGGCGGTGTTCGAACCGGTCGAGTGCCGCCTGTACGACACGCAGACCTTCAGCCGCGCCGCGTTCACCCAGGTGCAACAGAACCCGGCGCCGCTGGTCCTGCATGGCATGGGCAAAGACGCCAAGGCAATCAAGTTCATGGTCAACATCGATCACGACCTGCAGCCGCAGTTCACCGAGACCGTGCAGCAACTCGAAGCCATCAAAGGCCCGGCCTGGTTGATGATGGACAGCAAGGACCTGCAATCGCTGCAAGGCACCTCGCTGGCCGGCCTGCAACCGGTAGTGAGCGGCAGTTTCGACAAGAACGATTACGTGCTGCTGTATGTGAAGCCCTTGTAGGAACGGCTTGAGGCTGCGATCTTCTGAGCTTTCAGGAACAAGATCGCAGCCTGCAAGGATTGGGTGACCATGAGTTTTGTTGTCCGCCGGGCGCGCCAGAGTGATGCCCGCGCCCTCCCCGCCATCGAACGTTCGGCCGCCGAGCTGTTTCGTGCAGACCCTGCCCTCGCCTGGCTGGCCGATGCGCCCGTACTCGGCGCCGAACAGCATTTGCAGGCGATCAGCAGCGCTCTGGTGTGGGTAGCCGAACACGTTGATCAGCCACTGCACGGTTTTCTGCGGGCAGTACAAATCGACAACCAACTGCACATCGAGGAACTGTCAGTCAGTCAACACTTTCAGGGCCTGGGGACCGGTCGCAAGTTACTCTTGACGGCAATTGACTACGCTGCCCGGCAGCAACTTCGCGCCGTCACGCTGACAACATTTTCTGATCTGCCGTGGAACGCACCGTTTTATCAACGCATGGGGTTTTGTCTGTTAAGCCCGCAAAAAATACCGAGACACTTGCGCGAGGCGATGAACAATGAAGTCGCCCTCGGATTCCCCGCTGCGCGACGCTGCGCCATGAGCCTGGAACTCACACCGCGGCCTTGAGATCGACCCCCAACGCCTGCGCGAAGGCTTTGACCAAGGGACTGCGCACGGTGTTGTGGCGCAGGATCAGATGGAACGGCGTAACGATCTGTATTCGCTGTGGCAGCACCGCTCGAAACTGCCCGGCCGCGACCAGCGCAGCGGCGTAATGCTCGGGGAGAAAGCCCACGAAACGACCGGTCTTGATCAGCAAAGCCACGGCCTCGACCTGAGTGGCAGATGCGGAAAAACTGTCATAGCGCGCGTAGTCGAGTTTGTCGCGATGGATTGCGTAGCGGTGATTGATGCACTCGTAATCCTGCAGCACATCAGCGCCCATTTGCGCGTCGGGCAGGGCAAAAAGCGGATGCCCGACAGCGCAATAGACGTGCGAGCGTTCCTCATACAGCGGGTAATAATCGAATTCTTCGCGCCGTTGATAAACCGGAACAATGCCGGCAACTAATCTTCCCTCTACCACTCCCCTTTCAACCTCATCCAGCTGTGCGGCCTGAAGTTGAAATCTGACCTTTGGCGATTCTTCATTAAGTTTCTTCAGTGCGGCAACTAACGGCGAATTGGGATCGCTGATCGTATTATCAATAACGCCAACACCCAGGTCGCCAATAAGTTCGTTTTGCGCAGAACTAAGCCGGTCACGAAAGTTGTCGACAGAGGCAAATAAATCAATCGACGCCTGATACACCAGGCGCCCTTCTTCAGTCAGGTGAAAGCCCTCGCGGCCACGGGTGCACAAGCGCATTCCGATGCGGATCTCGAGGTCGGATATCTGCTTGCTGATGGCTGCAAGGCCCACGTTCAGCTCGTTCTGCGCCGCGCTGAAGCCTCCCGCCTCAACCACCGCCTTGAAAACCTTGAGCAGCTTGAAGTCCAGTCCGCTGAGGGCCAGCGGTGCGCGCTGAACGGTTTTGAGCGGTGGGTTTCCGGAATTGGAAAGTGGGGTTTCCATAATGCTGATTTACCTCTGGCGCAATGTTCAACAATCTGTGTCCAACAACAAAAACATCGCCGACTAATAATAATGACCACAGAAAACACGGCTTGGCAACAACCCCAAAAATTCCGACATCAGTGCCAAACCACTGATCGCCAAACATTAAAAGCTGACACTTCGATCAGCTCTCGCGACATTGCAACTGCCCTCTTGAAAACTGCTTTGGCCTGAATCCGTCAGCTGATTTTTCAGCCGATGTCGCAGGTCATGCACACCGATTTCAGTTCGCGTTACCGACGAGGAAAACAACAAATGTCTCAAGCCACCGACCGTCTCTGGGGCGCTCGTTTCAAAAGCGGCCCGTCCGCAGCCCTGGCGGCGCTGTCCCGTTGCCCCGAGCGCTATTTCCGCCTCACGCCGTATGACTTGGCCGGTTCCAGGGCGCATGCTGGAGAGCTGCAGCGTGCCGGTCTGCTCAGCGAGCAGGAAACCCGGACCATGCTCGCTGCGCTGGACGCCATCGGTGCCGACTTCCGTGCTGGCAGCATCAGCCCGACGCTGGACGACGAAGACGTTCACACCTTCATCGAAAGGCTGCTGACCGAGCGCCTCGGCGCCTTGGGCGGCAAGCTGCGCGCCGGGCGTTCGCGCAACGACCAGACGGCCAACGACCTGCGTCTGTTCCTGCGTGACCATGTACGCACCCTGGCCGTGGAGGTTCTGGCGCTGCAACAAGCGTTGGTGGATCAGGCCGAACAACACATCGACAGCATCTGCCCCGGTTTCACCCACTTGCAGCAAGCGCAGCCGATCGTCTTTGCCCATCACCTGCTGGCCCATGCGCAATCGATGTTGCGTGACGTGCACCGGCTTATGGACTGGGATGCCCGTACTTCGCTGTCGCCACTGGGCGCTGCCGCCATGGCCGGTTCCGCCATCGCCCGTCAGCCGCAGCTATCGGCCCGGGAAATGGGTTATGCCGGGGTTTGCGAAAACTCCATCGACGCCGTCGCCAGCCGCGATCACGTCGCCGAATTCCTGTTTATCGCCAGCATGCTCGGGATCAACCTCTCACGGCTGGCCGAAGAATTTTGCCTGTGGTCGTCGCGCCAGTTCCGCTGGGTCGATCTGGACGATGCCTACGCCACCGGCAGCTCGATCATGCCGCAGAAGAAAAACCCCGACATCGCCGAACTGACGAGGGGCAAGGCCGGGCGGTTGATCGGCAACCTGACCGGCCTGCTTTCGACGCTCAAGTCGCTGCCGCTGTCGTACAACCGCGACCTGAGCGAAGACAAACACGGCGTCCTCGACAGCGTCGACACCCTGCTGCTGGTGCTGCCGGCAATGGCCGGAATGGTCGCGACCATGACTGTCAATGTTGAAGAGCTGCGTCGTCAGGCGCCTCTCGGTTTCACCCTGGCCACCGAGGTCGCCGACTGGCTGGCAGTGCGCGGCGTACCGTTCAAGGAGGCCCACGAAATCACCGGGGCGCTGGTGCAGGCCTGCGAGAAACACGCCATCGAATTGTGGGAAGCCTCGCCGGCGCTGCTGGCCGAGATCGATCCGCGCCTGACCGCCGATGTCCGTCACAGCCTGACGCTGGAAGCGGCCATTGCCGCGCGCAGCGGCTGGGGCGGTACCGCGCCGCAACAGGTGCGCGAGCAGATCGGCCGCTTGAAAACCGCCCTCGCCACGCAACAGCAGTGGACGGAAAACTATCAGGGCTTGCGCCTCTAAGACACGACGCTGATATCTGTGGGAGCTGACCCACCGCAATCGCTGGCAAGCCAGCTCCCACAGGGTCTTGTGTTGGATTGAAAGTACAGTTCGGAGAAACACCATGAGCCAGACTCAGGCAGAACGACTCCAGGCGGAGCGCAAACTGGCGGAAAACCAGTTCGATATCACCCAGTACCAGCATGTGCCACGCCGTTATTACGGGCGGATCTTCTTCGCCAGCGTGATCGTCATTGCGCTCATCGGCCTGGTCCGCGCCTTCGCCGAAGGCAAGATCGAATGGTCTTACATCGGCCAGTTCCTGACCTCCCAGGCGATCATGTGGGGCCTGTTCAACACCATCATCATGGCCGTCCTGGCCATGGCGCTGGGCATCGTGTTCGGGGTGATCACTGCCATCATGCGCATGTCAGCCAACCCGATCCTGCGTTACGTGGCGCTGACCTACACCTGGCTGTTTCGCGGTACGCCGCTGATTCTGCAGCTGCTGTTGTGGTTCAACCTGGCGCTGATTTTTCCCACCATCGGCATTCCCGGCCTGTTTGAACTCGACACCGTGAGCCTGATGACCCCATTCGTCGCGGCGCTGCTCGGTTTGAGTATCAACCAGGGCGCCTACACCGCCGAAGTGGTGCGCGCCGGCCTGCTGTCGGTGGATACCGGGCAATACGAAGCGGCCAAGTCGATCGGCATGCCGCGTCTGCAAGCCCTGCGCCGGATCATCCTGCCGCAGGCCATGCGCATCATCATTCCGCCGGTCGGCAACGAATTCATCGGCATGGTCAAGATGACCTCGCTGGCGAGCGTGATCCAGTACTCGGAACTGCTCTACAACGCCCAGAACATTTACTACGCCAACGCCCGCGTGATGGAGCTGCTGATTGTCGCCGGGATCTGGTACCTGGCCACCGTCACTGTGCTGTCCTTCGGTCAAAGCCGTCTGGAGCGTCGTTTCGCTCGCGGCGCCGGCAAGCGTTCTTGAGGAGTCGAACATGAGAAGCATCGTCAAGGCCGTCAGCCTGAACAAGTATTACGACCAGTACCACGCGCTCAAGGACATCAATATCGAGGTCGAGCAAGGTGAAGTGCTGTGCATCATCGGCCCGTCCGGCTCTGGCAAAAGTACCCTGCTGCGCTGCGTCAATCAGTTGGAAAAGATCGACAAGGGCGGCCTGTGGGTCGATGGCGAACTGGTCGGCTACCGGGTGGTCGGCAACAAACTGCACGAACTCAACGAGTCGCAGATCGCCCGTCAGCGCCTGGCCACTGGCATGGTGTTCCAGCGTTTCAACCTGTTCCCGCACATGACGGTATTGCAAAACATCATTGAAGGTCCGTGCCAGGTGCTCAAACGCTCCCCCAAGGAGGCGCACGAAGAAGCCCTGGAATTGCTGGCCCGTGTTGGCCTGGCCGACAAGCGCGACAGCTACCCGATCGAACTCTCGGGCGGTCAGCAGCAACGTGTCGCCATCGCCCGGGCGCTGGCCATGCGCCCGACGCTGATGCTGTTCGATGAACCCACTTCGGCACTCGACCCGGAACTGGTCGGTGAGGTGCTGTCGGTGATGCGCGATCTGGCGCAGACCGGTATGACCATGATCGTCGTTACCCATGAACTGGGCTTTGCCCGCGAGGTTTCCAATCGCATGGTTTTCATGGATGGCGGGCAGATCGTGGAGGCTGGAAGCCCCGAAGAAATACTAATAAGTCCGCAAAATCCGCGCACCCAAAGCTTCATTTCTGCCGTTCGAACCTAAGCACCGATTGGTGCCACAACACTCATAAGAGAACGACCATGAAGAATGTTGTTATCCCCGCTGTACTCGCAAGCGTCCTGTCCTGCGGTTTTGCCGTGGCTGCGCAACTCCCGGCCGGCATCAAGGAAAAAGGCGAGATCGTCGTGGCGATCATGCCGAACTATCCGCCGATGGATTTCAAGGACCCGGCCACCAACACCCTCACCGGTCTGGACTATGACCTGGGCAACGCCCTGGCCGAGCGTCTGGGGGTGAAGATCAAGTGGCAGGAAACCGGTTTCGAACAGATGATCAATGCGCTGACCACCGACCGCGTCGATATGGTTTTGTCGGGCATGACCGACACCGCCGAGCGGCAAGCCAGCGTGACCTTCGTCGACTACTTCACCAGCGGCCCGCAGTTCTACACCCTGCAGAAAAACACCGCGACCAACGAGATCATCGACCTGTGCGGCAAAAAAGTCGGCACCAGCCGCCGGACCACGTTCCCGGCGGAAATCGCCGCGTGGAGCAAGGCCAACTGTGAAGCGGCGGGCAAACCGGCGATTAACGTGATCGGCACCGAAGGCTCGGCCGACGCCCGTGCACAGCTGCGCCAGAGCCGCATCGACGCCGCCATGCAGGGCAGCGAAACGCTGTCGTACCTCAAGACCCAGGAAAAGGACATGTACAAGACCGTCGGCCAGCCGATCTCCGTGCAGTTCACCGGTCTGGGCGTGAGCAAGAAAAAACCTGAGCTGAGTGAGGCGGTGAAGGTAGCGTTGCAGAGCATGGTGGATGACGGCAGCTATAACGCGATTCTGAAGAAGTGGGATCTGGAGCTGGGTGCGATCAAGGATGTGACCATTAACGCGGGCAAGTAAGGCTCGAGATCGCTTTTCCCCCTCACCCCAACCCTCTCCCCCAAGGGGGCGAGGGGGAAGGGAGCCGATTTGCGTGCTGTTCAAAGCCGGAGTCCGACTTGGCTTTTCAGAACCTGAGTTCGACTCGATTTTTCAGGTCGATGTAACCCTGAAGAACACCCCGATCGGCTCCCTCTCCCTCCGGGAGAGGGCTGGGGTGAGGGCTCGATCTGATCAACGCCCACGATCCAACTGACCAAACCCCGGAGCGTCACAACAATGTCCGCCCTTCAACAACCCACCTGGCCCGGACCACACAAAGCCTGCCTAGCCCTGGCTTTCGACCTCGACGGCCCGACCGGCGATGCGATGCTCGATGGTTCGATCTGGCACAAACCGGAATATTTCGGCTTTGGTGGCTACGGCCCTTACCGGGCGCTGCCGCGACTGCTTGACCTGCTCGACGCGTTCTCTATTCCAGCCACGTTCTTCGTCCCGGCCTGGGTCGTGGAAAACTGGCCGCAACAATGCCAGGCGATTGTCGAGCGCGGGCATGAGGTGGCCTATCACGGCTACAAACACGAATCCTTCTACGCCCTGACGCTGGACCAACAGCAGGCAGTGATGGCGAAATCCCGGGAGGTGTTCTGGCAGCACCTGCACATCCGCGCCGAAGGTTTTCGCACCCCGTCCGGCGACTGGCGTGCAGAAACCCCGGCGATGCTCGCTGACGCCGGGGTCATCTATTCGAGCAGCATGCGCGGCGATGATCGCCCGTATCTGGTCAACGTCCCCGGTCACAGCACACCGCTGGTGGAAATCCCCGGCCGCTGGGAAATGGATGACTATGCCTCCCTCGCCTACACCCGGGCACCGAACTTCCCTTGCGGACTGGATCGTACGGCCAGCTACGCACTGACCCTCGACAACTGGCAGCGTGAATACGACGGCGCCATGGATGAAGGTCTGTGCCTGACCACCCTGTTCCATCCGAAAATCATCGGCAAACCAGGGCGCATTCTGTTGCTGGAACAACTCTTCGAACACATGCGTCAACGCGATGACGTGTGGTTCGCCACTTGCCGCGACGTCGCCCGTTGGTGGCTGAAGGAGCATCACCATGGCTGATTCAGCTGCTTTTCCCCATCAGGTGTGGCCCGATGGTAAACGCTGTGCGGTTGTCGTGACCGTCGATTACAACGACATCCACGGCATCCTGACCCAGGCCCCGGAGGTTGCCGGACGTGACAAGACACTCTCTGTGTGGCGCTACGGCACGCAGCGCGGTGTCGAGCGCTTGCTGGGATTATTCAGCGAACTGGGAGTGATCAGCAGTTGGTTCGTCCCCGGTATCGTCGCCGAAGAAAACCCGCGGCACATTGCCGCGATCCAGGCTGCCGGCCATGAAATAGCGTGCGCCGGCTATCGGCATCAGAACTACGACAGCCTTGACCTGGCAGCGCAAACTGCCGAAGTCGCCAAAGGCATCGCCGCGCTCCAGGCGCTGACTGGCGAACGTCCGAGCGGTTTTCGCGTTCCGGCCGGTAATGGCGCCCCAGGGTTCATCGAAGCCTTACACGAACACGGTATCCACTGGTCATCGTCATGGCGCGGCGACGACTTGCCGTTCGCTCATCCGACGGCTGCGCAAGTCATTGAGCTGCCGCTGCACTACGAGCTGGAAGACGAGCCGTACTTCGCCTTCAACCTCAGCCCGGCGGTACCGCCGGCGCAATCGCGGATCGCCTCCTACAGCCACACGCTGGACAATCTGCAAATGGACTTTGCCGGGTTCCACCGTTTCGGCTTGTGCTATGTGCTGCGCCTGCACCCGGAAATCATCGCCACCCCGGGGCGGATCGGTGTGTTGCGCGAATTGCTGCAGGGCATCAAGCAACAGGAAGACGTATGGATCGCAACGGGCGCAGAAGTGGCAGACTGGTGGAAGCAACGCGGGCACTGCGTATCGGCGGACCACCCGGCGGCGGTGTACGAGCGGCATTACCGCAGCTATCGGCCATGACGCAAGTGCCGTGGCCCCGCGCTTAAGCGGACACGGACGGTAAAACTGTGGAAATAAGGATATTCGAATCACCGTGACTCAATACTCGCTCGTCATCCGCCGGCTGATGATTGTCTCGCTGACCATTGTGGTCAGCCGCGCGATCACCAGTCCGCTGCTCACGCTGTTCCTGAGCAATAAACTCGGCCTGAACCAGCAGGACGTCGGCCTGCTGCTGGGCATCGCGGTGTTCATCGCCACCCTGCTCGCGCTTTATGGCGGCTATATCATTGATCGCCTGGAAAAGCGTCGGTTGCTGATTCTCGCCATGCTGTCCAGCGCGGTGGGATTTGTCCTGCTGACCTTCGCCCAGAATCTTTACCTGACCACCGTCACCCTGATCATCACCGAAACCGCGTCGGCGTTGTTTCTGATAGGCTCCAAGGCGATCCTCAGTGAAAACCTGCCGATGAGTCAGCGGGCCAAGGCGTTTTCCCTGCGCTACACACTGACCAATATCGGTTATGCCACCGGGCCGATGCTCGGTGTGGTGATTGCCGGGTTCTATCCGATTGCGCCGTTCCTGATCGCCGCCGCGATAGCCTTTGGCAGCGTGTTCCTGATGAGCGGGATTCCCAAGGCTGCCGATCCGGTGACCACCATCGGCCAACCGCAAAGCTTCCTGAAAACCCTGATCACCCTGAAGAACGACCGCACGCTGATCATGTTCACCTGCGGCTGCCTGCTCAGTACCGTGGTGCACGGGCGCTTCACCCTGTATCTGTCGCAATACCTGCTGGTGATCGAAGATTCGCGAAGCGCCCTGCAGACCATGGCCGCCCTGCTCGCCTGCAACGCGATCACGGTGATCCTCCTGCAATACCAGATCGGCCGCTTCCTCAGTCGCGAGAAATTGCGCTACTGGATCGCTGCCGGCACCAGCCTGTTCATCCTCGGTCTGATCGGTTTCAGTCTGGCCAACAGCCTGCTCGGCTGGTGTGTCGCGATGTTCATTTTCACCTTGGGCGAAATGATCATTTATCCCTCGGAGTTTTTGTTCGTCGATACCCTGGCGCCAGAAGAGCTGCGCGGCAGCTATTACGGAGCGCAGAATCTGGCGGCGCTGGGCGGCGCGTTGAGTCCGGTCATCTGCGGCTTCCTGCTGATGCACAGCCCGGCACCGACGATGTTCTATGCGCTGAGTGCATTAACCGCGATGGGGGGCTTTTTGTGCTTCATGAGCGGTAGGCGAGCTGCTTCGGTTCAAAAATAATGCACTGAAGCAGCATTAATATGAATTTGTCAGCATCGGGTTTGCACGGCACACTGTGCGCGTTCCTCCCCCAATAGTTGGAACGCTTCGAGGACTTTCCGAAACGGACGAGTCCTTTTTTTTGCCCGAAATTTGCCGTAAGGAGCCGATTCGCATGCTCGCTCGCTGGTTGCCCGCCGCCATCAATACCCGCCCCACCGAATGGAGCCGTGCTGCCATCGGCATGGCGCTGGGCACGCTGTTCAGCGTCTGGGCGTGCAGTCAGGTGTTCGGCCATGATGTCGCCTATCACCTGATCGGCCCATTGGGCGCCTCGGCAGTGCTGCTCTTTGCCGTGTCCTCCGGCGCACTCGCGCAACCGTGGTCGATCATCGGCGGCTACCTGTGCGCCAGTGTCGTCGCGCTGTTGGTGGCCCACGTGCTGGGACGAACACTGGGCAGTGCGTGTCTGGCGGCAGGCATGGCGTTGATTCTGATGTGCTGGCTGCGTTGCCTGCACCCACCGGCCGGCGCGCTCGCGCTGACGCTGGTGTTGGCCGACCCGGCGACCATCGCTCTGGACTGGAAAGCTCTGGAGCCGGTAATGCTCGCCGCCGCGTGCATGTTGCTCAGTGCCTTGGCCTACAACAACCTGACCCGTATCCGCTATCCAAAACGCCCGGCCGAGCCGGCGCCTTCGATAGTTCCGGTCGACAGTCAGTCAATCACCGCCGAGGATCTGAAGCTGGGATTGGCCGACATGGAGGCGTTTATCGACGTCACCCCTGAAGACCTTGAGCAACTGATCCATGCCAGTGAACTGCACGCCAAACGGCGCAGCATCAGCCAGGTCTTCTCCTGACACCGGCCCCTGTAGGAGCTGCCGCAGGCTGCGATCTTTTGATGTTGATTTTAAAGATCAAAAGATCGCAGCCTGCGGCAGCTCCTACACAAGCCCACAGCGATTTTTTCTTAAGGCAAAAACGCAAACTCCCCCTGCACATATCCCCGTTGTACACGGCAAATTTGCACTGTTACGATCCATCAACGCTCGTGCGCGAGCCACTCGAATAAAGACAATAAAAGCAGGGAGTTAGTGATGACTGCTCAGGCTTCATCCCCGCGGACGCCGTCCATGGATGCCACGCAACACGAAGTGCTGGCCGAGGTTCGCAATCACATCGGTCACCTGACCCTCAACCGCCCCGCCGGGCTCAATGCAATCACCCTCGACATGGTGCGCCAGTTGCAGCAGCAACTCGACGCCTGGGCCACTGACCCCAGCGTGCGTGCCGTGGTGTTGCGCGGTGCCGGCGAAAAAGCCTTCTGTGCCGGCGGCGACATTCGTTCGCTGTACGACAGCTTCAAAAGCGGCGAGACGCTGCACGAAGATTTCTTCGTCGAGGAATACGCCCTCGACCTGACAATTCATCACTACCGCAAACCGGTGCTGGCCTTGATGGACGGTTTCGTCCTCGGTGGCGGCATGGGTCTGGTGCAAGGCGCGGATCTGCGCGTGGTCACCGAGAAGAGCCGTCTGGCGATGCCGGAAGTGGCCATTGGTTATTTCCCGGATGTCGGCGGCAGCTATTTCCTGTCGCGGATCCCCGGTGAGCTGGGTATCTATCTGGGCGTCAGCGGCGTGCAGATTCGCGCGGCCGATGCACTGTATTGCGGGCTGGCCGACTGGTTTGTCGACAGCAGCAAACTGCCGAGCCTCGATGAGCAACTCGATCGTCTGCAGTGGCACGACACCCCACTCAAGGACCTGCAAAGCCTGCTGGCGAAAAACGGTGTGCAAACCCTGGCCGACGCGCCGCTGCAGAAACTGCGCCCGGCCATCGACCACTTCTTCGCCCTGCCGGATGTGCCGAGCATGGTCGAACAACTGCGCGCGGTGACCGTCGCCGACAGCCACGAATGGGCGCTTGCCACTGCCGACCTGCTGGAAAGCCGCTCACCGCTGGCCATGGCCGTGACTCTGGAAATGCTCCGTCGTGGTCGTCACTTGAGTCTGGAACAGTGCTTCGCCCTGGAACTGCATCTGGATCGCCAATGGTTCGAACGCGGCGACCTGATCGAAGGCGTACGCGCCCTGCTGATCGACAAAGACAAGACACCACGCTGGAACCCGCCGACCCTCGCTGCGCTGGACGCCGGGCACGTCGCGAGTTTCTTTCACGGCTTTGATGAGAGCGGGAGCTGAGTCATGCACGATCTCGAATTGACTGAAGAACAAGTGATGATCCGCGACATGGCCCGCGACTTTGCCCGTGGCGAAATCGCACCCCATGCGCAAGCCTGGGAAAAGGCCGGCTGGATCGACGACGCGCTGGTGGCGAAGATGGGCGAGCTGGGCCTGCTCGGCATGGTCGTGCCGGAAGAATGGGGTGGCACTTACGTCGACTACGTCGCGTACGCACTGGCGGTCGAAGAGATTTCTGCCGGCGACGGCGCGACTGGCGCGTTCATGAGCATCCACAACTCGGTGGGCTGCGGGCCGGTGATGAATTACGGCAGCGAAGCGCAGAAACAGACCTGGCTGGCCGACCTTGCCAGCGGTCAGGTGATTGGCTGCTTCTGCCTGACCGAACCACAGGCCGGCTCCGAAGCGCACAACCTGCGCACCCGCGCCGAACTGCGCGATGGTCAGTGGGTGATCAACGGCGCCAAGCAATTTGTCAGCAACGGCAAACGAGCGAAACTGGCGATCGTATTTGCGGTGACCGATCCGGATCTGGGCAAGAAAGGCATTTCCGCGTTCCTGGTGCCGACTGATACCCCGGGATTTATCGTCGACCGAACCGAACACAAGATGGGCATTCGCGCCTCCGATACCTGCGCGGTGACGCTGAACAACTGCAGCATTCCCGAAGCCAATCTGCTCGGCGAACGCGGCAAGGGCCTGGCGATTGCCCTGTCCAATCTCGAAGGCGGGCGCATCGGCATCGCCGCCCAGGCTTTGGGTATCGCCCGCGCGGCGTTTGAAGCGGCGCTGGCGTATTCCCGCGATCGCATCCAGTTCGGCAAGCCGATCAATGAACACCAGAGCATCGCCAACCTGCTGGCCGACATGCACCTGCAAATCAACGCGGCGCGCCTGATGATCCTGCATGCGGCGCGCCTGCGCACAGCGGGTAAACCGTGTTTGTCGGAGGCTTCGCAGGCCAAACTGTTCGCTTCGGAGATGGCCGAGAAGGTCTGCTCCTCGGCGATTCAGATCCATGGCGGTTATGGGTATCTGGAGGATTACCCGGTCGAGAAACACTACCGTGATGCGCGGATTACCCAGATTTATGAAGGTTCGAGCGAGATTCAGCGGATGGTGATTGCGCGGGAGTTGAAGAACTACCAGTTGTGACGGTGTCGGCCCCTTCCCCTCACCCTAGCCCTCTCCCGGAGGGAGAGGGAACCGACCGTGGTGAATGGGCGCAATACATCGACCTGAAAAATCGAGTCGAACGCAGGATTTGAAGCGCATGAAGATCGGCTCCCTTTCCCCATCACTCCGGAGGGAGAGGGAACCGACCGTGGTGAATATGCGCAATACATCGACCTGAAAAATCGAGTCGAACGCAGGATTTGAAGCGCATGAAGATCGGCTCCCTTTCCCCCTCTCCCCCTTGGGGGAGAGGGTTGGGGTGAGGGGGTTGGTTTCAGCCACACTGCAAAACCGGCAGACTCCCCCGAACCGCTATTTGCCTTTGAACTCCGGCGCCCGCTTGGCCACAAACGCCGCCATCCCTTCCTTCTGATCCTGGGTGGCAAACGCCGCATGGAACACCCGGCGTTCAAAACGCACACCTTCGGTCAGGTTGACCTCGAACGCACGATTGACGCTTTCCTTGACCATCATCGCAATCGGCAGCGACTTGCTGGCAATCACCGCGGCGACTTTGAGCGCCTCATCGAGCAATTCATCGCTCGGCACGATCCGCGCGACGATGCCGCAACGCTCGGCCTCCACCGCATCGATCATCCGCCCGCTCAGGCACATTTCCATGGCCTTGGCCTTGCCCACCGCGCGGGTCAGGCGCTGGGTGCCGCCCATGCCCGGGAGTACGCCGAGGTTGATTTCCGGTTGGCCGAACCTGGCGTTATCGCCGGCCAGAATGAAGTCGCACATCAGCGCCAGTTCGCAGCCGCCACCGAGGGCGAAGCCGTTGACCGCGGCGATGATCGGTTTGCGCCGGTTGGCCACACGGTCGCTGTCGCTGAACAGATCATCCATGTAGATCTGCGGATAGGTCAGCTCGGCCATTTCCTTGATGTCGGCACCGGCAGCGAAGGCTTTTTTCGAACCGGTGATGACGATGCAACCGATGTTCGCATCGGCTTCCAGAGCATCAAGCGCATGGTTCACTTCGCTGACCAGTTGCGCATTCAGCGCGTTCAGCGCCTGCGGGCGGTTCAGGGTGATCAGGCCGACGCGGTCGTGGTGTTCCAGCAGAATCGTTTCGTAGCTCATATAAAACTCCTGAATACATACTTGCCTCTGTAGGAGCTGCCGCAGGCTGCGATCTTTTGATCTTGTCTTCCAAATGGAACGCGGAGCGTCCCTTGAGGCGTTCCCACGCAGAGCGTGGGAACGATCAATCAAAAGATCGCAGCCTGCGGCAGCTCCTACAGGGGTTTAAAGGTTTCTTGAGATGACCATGCGCTGAATGTCGCTGGTGCCTTCGTAGATCTGGCACACGCGCACGTCGCGGTAGATGCGTTCCAGCGGGAAGTCGTTGAGGTAACCGTAACCGCCCAGCGTCTGCAACGCCATCGAGCAGACCTTCTCGGCCATTTCCGAGGCGAACAGTTTGGCCATCGACGCCTCGACCAGCGCCGGCTGACCGCTGTCCCGCAAGGCCGCGGCGTAATGCACCATTTGCCGGGCGACGGCGATCTGCGTGGCCATGTCGGCGAGGCGGAAGGCCACGGCCTGGTGCTCGATGATCGGTTTGCCAAAGGTGTCGCGCTCACGGGCGTAATCGCGCGCCGCCTCAAACGCGGCGCGGGCCATGCCCACTGCTTGCGAGGCGATGCCGACGCGCCCGCCTTCGAGGTTGGCCAGGGCGATCCTGTAGCCCTCGCCCTCTTCGCCCAAGCGGTTGGCGACCGGCACTTTCACGTCTTCAAAGAGGATCTGGCAGGTGTCCGAGGCGTGCTGGCCGAGCTTGTCTTCGACCCGCGCGACTGTGTAGCCCGGCGAATCGGTGGGCACGATAAACGCGCTGATCCCGCGCTTGCCGGCACTCGGATCGGTCACCGCAAACACGATGACGACCCCGGCGTTCTGCCCGGAGGTAATGAACTGTTTGCAGCCGTTGAGCACGTAGTGATCGCCTTCCAGCCGTGCGCGGGTTTTCAGGCTGCTCGCGTCGGAGCCGGCCTGCGGCTCGGTCAGGGCAAAGGCGCCGAGCATCGCGCCGCTGGCCAGCGGCTTGAGAAAACGTTCGCGCTGATCGTCGTTGCCGAACTTGAGGATCGGCACGCAACCCACCGAGTTGTGCACGCTCATGATGGTCGAGCAGGCGCCATCGCCGGCGGCGATTTCTTCCAGGGCCATGGCGTAAGCCAGGTAACCGGTGTCACAGCCGCCCCACTGCTCCGGCACCAGCATGCCGAAAAAACCCAGCTCGGCCATCTCGCCAATGGCTTGCTTGGGGAAGCGGTGCTCGCGATCCCACTCGGCGGCGAACGGTTTCAGGCGTTCCTCGGCAAACTGCCGGGCCATGTCGCGGATCTGGGTTTGGTCATCGTTGGGAATCATGGTCAATCCTTAAAATCTTGATAACGCCACAATACCTGTGGGAGCGGGCTTGCTCGCGAATGCGTCGTGTCTGCCGACATCCAGGTTGGATGACCCATCGCATTCGCGAGCAAGCCCGCTCCCACAGGGCTAAGTGTCAGCACTAATAGAGGCATTCCACAGCCATCGCCGTGGCTTCACCGCCGCCAATGCAGATCGCCGCGATCCCGCGTTTCAAGCCTTTCTGGCGCAGGGCCGAAAGCAAGGTCACCAGAATCCGCGCGCCCGAGGCGCCGATCGGATGGCCCAGCGCGCAGGCGCCGCCATGCACGTTGAGCTTGTCGTGGGGGATGTCCAGATGCTTCATGGCCGCCATCGCCACCACGGCGAATGCTTCGTTGATCTCGAACAGATCCACATCACCGAGCGACCAGCCAGTTTTCTTCAGCAGCTTGTTGATCGCACCAATCGGCGCCACCGGGAACAGACCCGGTGTGTCGGCAAACGCCGCATGCCCGTGAATCACCGCCAGTGGTTTCAGACCAAGTTTCTGTGCCTGCGACTTGCGCATCAGCACCAATGCTGCCGCGCCATCGGAGATCGAGCTGGAGTTGGCCGCCGTCACCGTGCCGCCGTCGCGGAACGCCGGTTTCAACGAGGCGACCTTGTCCAGTTTGGCTTTCGGCGGCTGTTCGTCGTTGCTGATCAGCACCTGCTCTTTGCCAACAGTCACGCTCAGCGGGACAATTTCGGCCTTGAAGCTGCCGTCCTTGATTGCCTGCTGCGCGCGGGTGGTCGAGGCGATGGCGAACGCGTCTTGCGCTTCGCGGCTGAAGCCGTTGGTTTCGGCGCAATCTTCGGCAAAGGTGCCCATCAGGCGGCCCTTGTCGTAGGCGTCTTCGAGGCCGTCGAGGAACATCGAGTCGAGCACCCGGCCATGGCCCATGCGGTAACCGGCGCGGGCGCGGTCCAGCAGGTACGGCGAATTGGACATGCTTTCCATGCCGCCGGCGATCACCACCTCGGCGCTGCCGGCCAGCAGCATGTCGTGGGCGAGAATGGTGGTTTCCATGCCCGAGCCGCACATCTTGTTGACCGTGGTGCAACGGGTGGATTTATCCAGACCGGCACCCAATGCCGCTTGCCGCGCTGGCGCCTGGCCAAGGCCGGCGGGCAGTACGCAACCGAACAACACTTCGTCGACCGCGTCGCTGGCAACGCCTGCGCGTTCCACTGCTGCCTTGATCGCGGCGGCGCCGAGTTGCGGCGCGGTGAGGCTTTTCAGTTCGCCCTGAAAGCCGCCCATTGGCGTGCGTACGGCGCTGACGATAACAATCGGATCGTTGGCAATACTCATGACAAATCCTCCTTACTTGGCGGCCATGCGCAAGGCGCCGTCGAGACGGATCACCTCACCGTTGAGCATGCTGTTTTCGATGATATGCCGAACCAGCGCGGCATATTCGGCGGGTTTGCCCAGACGCGGCGGGAACGGCACGCCGGCGGCCAGCGACTCGCGGACCTCCGGGGTCATACCGGCCATCATTGGCGTTTCGAAGATGCCCGGAGCAATGGTCATCACCCGGATGCCGAAGCGCGCCAGTTCACGGGCGGCCGGCAGGGTCAGGCTGGCGATCGCGCCTTTCGAGGCGGAATACGCGGCCTGGCCAATCTGGCCGTCGAACGCTGCCACCGAGGCGGTGTTGATGATCACCCCACGTTCGCCATCACCGTTCGCCTCGGCTTCGGCAATCGCTGCAGCAGCCAGACGCAGCATGTTGAAGCTGCCGATCAGGTTGACGTTGATCACCTGGGCAAAACTGGACAGCGCATGCGGACCGTTCTTGCCGAGGATCTTCTCGCCGCGCACGATGCCGGCGCAGTTGACCAGACCGTTGAGGCTGCCAAAAGCGTTGACCGTGGCTTGTACGGCGGCCTCGGCGGCGGTTTCGTTGCTGATGTCGGCGACCACGCTCTGCGCGCCGAGGCGCTGCGCCTGGGCGGCGACGGCTTCGGCGTTCATGTCCACCAGCATCACTTTGGCGCCGGCGCTGACCAACAATTCAGCGGTGGCCGCACCCAGGCCGGAGGCGCCGCCGGTGACGATAAAAACCTTGTTCTCGATCTGCATGACTGACTTCCTGATTCAAGCTGAAACGTTGTGCGCCGCGGCCTCTTGAGCCTTGGCGATTTCCTGGTTGCGCAAGATAAAGCGCTGCAATTTGCCGCTTGGGGTTTTCGGCAATTCGCTGACAAATTCGATTTCCCGCGGGTACGAATGCGCGGCCAGACGCTTGCGCACGTGCTGGCGCAATTCTTCGGCCAGCGCCGGCTCGGCGCGGTATTGCGGGTTGAGCACGACGAAGGCCTTGACCAGCTCGGTGCGCTCCGGATCGGGCTTGCCGACCACCGCCGCCTCGACCACCGCCGGGTGCTCGATCAGCGCGCTTTCGACGTCGAACGGGCCGACGCGATAGCCCGAGGTGGTGATCACGTCATCGCTGCGGCCGACGAAGCTGATGCTGCCGTCCGGGTTCCACTCCACGGTGTCGCCGCTCAGGTAATAGTTGCCGACGAAGGCTTTGGTCGGCCCGCCCTGGTAACCGCCGAACCAGCACATCGGCGACTGCGTGCGGTCGATGGCGAGAATCCCCGGCTGGCCGACGCCGAGTTCGTTGTACTGCTCGTCGAGCACTACGATGCGATGGCCGGGCGAGGCGAAACCGGCGGCACCCAGATGAATCGGGTGCTCAAGGCCGTGGTGGTTGCAGAGGACCATGCCCAGTTCGGTCTGGCCGTAATGGTCGTGAATGACCACGCCGAGGTTGTCGGCGAACCAGCGAATCACTTCCGGGTTCAGCGGCTCGCCGGCGCTGCTGACGATGCGCAGCTTGCCCTTGATCGACCTGGCGAATTCGTTGCCGCCGGCAATCAACAGGCGATACGTGGTCGGCGAGCCTGTCAGGTTGGTGATGCCGTACTTGTTGATCACCCGGCAGGTGCTTTCGAGGGTGAACGGGCCATCGTAGAAGGTGATCGGATGCCCCATGGCCATCGGCCCGGTGACGCCGAAATAGATGCCGTAGGCCCAGCCCGGATCGGCGACGTTCCAGAACGCGTCTTCGGGGCGCAGATCCACCGCGTCGCGGGTGTAGCTCTGAAAGGCGACGATGGCCTTGAGCGGCACCGCCAGCGCTTTCGACGGGCCGGTGGTGCCCGAAGTGAACATCAGCAGGAACGGGTCTTCGCCGCTCAGCAGAACCGGTTCACATACGCTGGAATGGTTGGCCAGTTCGGCCCAGAAACTGAAATCGCCACGGACAATGCCCTGGCCTTTGGCGCCGCCGACGGTGACCACGGTCGGGCAGTCGGCGACTTCGGCGAGTTTCGGCCGGTTGGTGGCATCGCTGACCACCACTTTCGCGCCGGAACTGTTCAGGCGATGTTCGATGGCCTTGGGGCCGAACGCGGTGAACAGCGGTTGATACACCGCGCCGATGCGCCAGGTGGCGAACACGGTGATCAGCAATTCGATGTTGCGCGGCAGCAGCCCGGCGACTCTGTCGCCCTTCTGTACGCCTTGGGCGAGCAGGAAATTGGCGAAACGCGCGGCTTTGTCCTGCAGCTCACTGAAGGTGTACGTCGCACTGGCGCCGTCGCGACCCTCCCAGAACAGCGCGATACGCCCCGGCAAGGCGTGACGGTCGCAGCATTCGACACAGGCGTTGAGCGCCTGCAGCGTGCCGCTCAGCGCAGCGTCGACGGTGTGCTGATAGTTGAACTGTTCGGTGGCGGACAAGTAATCGCGCATTGCCAGAATCCCTCGGTGTTTTTATTAGGCTGGGAACCGTAAACAACAGGGGGATAGTCGCGCTGCGGTGGGGTTGGGGCAATGGTCAAAGCTGTCAATCTGGCTGATTGGTTTGGCCAAGGTTCAAGTTTTTTGCTGCGTGGGCTGACCTCTTCGCGAGCAAGCCCGCTCCCACAGGGGGATGCATTTCAATGTGGGAGCGGGCTTGCTCGCGAAGAGGCCCATTCAGACAACCTCGTTGAGGATCAGGGTGCGATAGTGGCCCGGATTCGATCCCGACCACTTGCGAAACGCCTTGTAGAACGAACTCGCGTCAGCAAATCCCAACCGCGTGGCGATCTCGACGAAGCTGATCGACGGCTCGGCCAGCCAGGTGATCGCCAGTTCCTTGCGCACGCTGTCCTTGAGGCCTTGATAGGTCTGGCCTTCTTCCGACAAGCGCCGGCGCAGGGTCGAGGCGGACATGCACAACTGCTGCGCCAAGGCCTCGGTTTCCGGCCACTGTTCGGCATGTAACTGCCGCAGGTCGTGCTTGATGCGGCTGGCCAGGCTTTGCGGGTCGCGATATTTCACCAGAATGTTTGCCGGCGCATGGGCGAGAAAGCGCTTCAGTTCTTCGGCGCTGCGCTTGATCGGCAGGTCGAGGCAGTCGGCGGCGAAGATCATCCGCGTGCGTGGGCGCCCGAAACGCAGGTTTTCCGAGAACATCACCCGGTAGTCGTCGCAGAAATCCGGCTCGGCGCAACGCAGTTCGATCGCCAGAATCGGAATCCGCCGCCCGGCCAGCCAGCAGGCCACGCCGTGGACAATCATCCAGTAGGTGAAATAGGTGAAGGCGCGGCGCGGCTCGGGGTCGTCTTCGAGCAGGACGATTTCCGCAAGACTCTGCTGATGCAGCAGTTGCGCGGGCATTTTTTCCAGCATCAGCGAAAGGAAATTCAGGCCGATGTTCAAGCCGGCAGCCAGGGTCGGCTGGGCCATGGCGCTACGACACAGGAATTCGAGACTGCCGGATTTGAGCTGACGCGGGTCCATGCCGAAGAACTCGTCGTCACCGCGCCGGGCCAGCAAACGCCAGAGTTTCGCGTATTGCGCGGCGGGCACCCGGCCGACCGCGCTGTGCAGCAACGCCGGATCGATGCCGACCTTGTTCAAGACCTCTGCCGTGGCCACGCCCGGGGCACAACTTTGCAGCAGCGCTTCACGCACCAGCTGAATGGCGATGGTGTCTTTTTCCGACATGGAGCGAGGCAGACCTTGTTGTTTTTCGATGACGGGCATCTTAACGCAGGACTCGAACTCAGCACGAATTCCCCGTGGGAGCGGGCTTGCTCGCGAAGGCGATGTGTCAGCAACATCCTTATCGACTGACACGCCGCCTTCGCGAGCAAGCCCGCTCCCACTGGGATCTGTGTGAAGCAAACATTTGGGTTGTTCAGCTTGCGTTCAGGTTTATGTCAATGATTGTCATGTGAGAATGGTTGTCATTATGTTACAACTTGTAACTCTTTCATGACCCAGTGGTTGCCGCAATGCTCGTTCCCTTTCTGATCATGCTGCGTGAAGGCATTGAAGCCGCGCTGATCGTTGGCATCATCGCCAGTTACCTGCAACAGACCGGCCGTGGCCAATGGATGCCGGCGGTGTGGATTGGTGTGTTTCTCGCCGCCGCGCTGGCGTTGCTGGTCGGTGGTGGTCTGGAGCTGGTCAGCGCCGAATTCCCGCAGAAGCAGCAAGAGCTGTTCGAAGGCGTGGTCGGGCTGGTGGCCGTGGGCATCCTCAGTTCGATGGTGTTCTGGATGCGCAAGGTCGCGCGTTCGATCAAGCATTCGCTGCAGGCCTCGCTGGATCACGCCCTGACTTCTTCAAGGCACCAGGTGATCGCGCTGATCGCCATGGTGTTTTTCGCCGTGGCCCGCGAAGGTCTGGAAACCGTGTTTTTCCTGCTCGCGGTGTTCCAGCAGAGCGAAGGTCCGGGCGCACCGATCGGTGCCCTGCTCGGTCTGGTGCTGGCGATCGTCGTCGGCTTCCTGATCTACAGCGGCAGCATGCGCCTGAACCTGTCGGCGTTCTTCAAGTGGACCGGGCTGTTCATCCTCGTGGTCGCCGCCGGGATCCTCGCCAACTCGGTGCAGGCCCTGCATGAAGCGGGCGTGTGGAATCACCTGCAAACCGTGCTGTTCGATTTCAGCGCGACGCTGCCGATGGACGGCCCATTGGGCTCGGTGCTAGCCGGCATGTTCGGTTATCAGGATGCGCCGACCATCAGCACCCTCGGCGCCTATCTGATTTATCTGCTGGTGGCGCTGCTGATGTTCTTCCTGCCCGCGCCGGCCGCCAGCGCCCGGCCAGATGGCCAATCGTCTTCCGTTTCCAGCCAATAAGGGCATCCATGTCAAAGCCTAATACCCCTCAGGCCGCCCCTCCCCGCGCCTTGCGCTGGGCGGTGGCCGGCTCGGTGGTCGTGATGATCGCCGCCGGCGGCCTGTTCTACTACGCCTCGAAAATGGCTGCGGCCAAGCGTCAGCACAACCATGACGAAGTAGTGGTCAACATCAATGCCCACAGCTGCGATCCGAACGAGCTGACGGTGCCGGCCGGGCGCGCCAGTTTCCGCATCGTCAACCGCTCCGACCGCGCGGTGGAATGGGAAATTCTCGACGGCGTACTAGTAATCGAAGAACGCGAGAACATCGCCCCGGGCCTGAGCCAGGTGATCAACGCCAACCTGCAACCCGGCGATTACGCGATCACTTGCGGCCTGCTGAGCAACCCGCGCGGCGTGCTGCACGTCACCCCGACTGCGGCCTCGGATGCTGCCGCCAAAGCCAAGCCGTCGATGGTCGCCTTCGTCGGGCCGCTCTCGGAATTTCGCGTGTATCTGGCCAGCCAGAGCAGCGCGTTGATCAAGACTGTGACCGCACTGAATCAAGCGATTGCCAGCGGCGACCTGACCCAGGCGCAAGCGCTGTACCTGCCGGCGCGTGCCGCTTACCAACGTCTGGCCCCGGCGGCGCAACGTCTGGCTGAGCTGGACAACAGCATCAATGCCCGCGCCGATTATTTCGAAAAGCGTGAGCAGGATCCGGCCTTCGTCGGTTTCCACCGCATTGAATATGCACTGTTCCAGCAACGCAGCCTCGATGGCTTGAACCCGGTTGCCGAACACCTGTTGGCCGACGTCACCACGCTCAAACAGCAACTGCTGGCGCAGACCCTGCCGCCGGAGCAACTGGTCAGCATCGTGGTGCGCAACCTCAACACCCTCGCGGACGTGCGCGCCGCCAGCGGTGAAGAAGAACGCTACAGCCACACCGACCTCAACGGTTTCGCCGGCAACCTGCAAACCGCGCACAAGGTCGTCGAGTTGCTGCGACCGATGCTGACGAAATCGGCACCGGATCTGCTGCCGCACATCGATACCGCGCTGAACGATTTCGACAACGTACTGAACAGCTTCAAGGTCAAGGACGGCTACGCCACGTATGACTCGCTCAGTGCTGAACAACGTAAACAGATCGCCGACCAGGCCAAGGCGCTCGCCGCCGCCCTGGATGGCATCGATCCCGCCCTCGGCCTTTCGGGCCTGTAAGCAGAAGACGAATACCGATGAAAGAACTGCAAAACCTCGATCTGCAACGTCGCCGCCTGCTGATGGGTATGGGTGTCGCTGGCGTTGCTTTGGCCGGCTCGGCCCTGAGCTGCCCGGCGATGGCCGCGGCCCCGGCGCAGGTCACCGAAGCACCGAGCAGCGACAAGACCGAAGACCGCCACGACTTCCACGGCCTGCACCAGACCGGCATCGTCACGCCGCGTCCGGCCTCGGGCATGTTGGTGGCGTTCGACGTGCTGGCCAGTGATCGCGAAGACCTTGAGCGGCTGTTCCGCACGCTCAACGAGCGCATCGCCTTTCTGATGAAGGGCGGCCCGGTGGCGCAGGTCGATCCGAAACTGCCGCCGCCGGACTCAGGCATCCTCGGCCCGGTGGTGACCCCGGACAATCTGACTATTACCGTCTCGGTCGGCGAGTCGCTGTTCGATGAGCGCTTTGGTCTGGCCGCCGCCAAACCCAAGCGCCTGCAACGCATGATCGGTTTCCCCAACGATGCGCTGGAGGCCGATTGCTGCCACGGCGACCTGAGCCTGCAGTTCTGCTCGAACACCGCCGACACCAACATTCACGCCCTGCGCGACATCGTCAAGAACCTGCCGGACCTGCTGCTGGTGCGCTGGAAACAGGAAGGCAGCGTGCCGCCACAAGCTCCGGCCAAACCGGGTGTACCGGCGCAATCCGCGCGCAACTTCCTCGGTTTCCGTGACGGCTCGGCCAACCCCGATTCCAACGACGCCAAGGCCATGGACAAGATTGTCTGGGTGCAACCGGGCAGCGATGAGCCGGCCTGGGCGGCGCACGGCAGTTATCAGGCGGTGCGGATCATCCGCAACTTCGTCGAGCGCTGGGACCGAACGCCGTTGCAGGAACAGGAAAGCATCATCGGCCGGGTCAAGACCAGCGGCGCACCGATGGGCGCGCAGCACGAAACCGAGGTGCCGGATTACAGCAAGGACCCGGAAGGCAAGCTGACCAAGCTCGACGCGCACATCCGCCTCGCCAACCCGCGCACCGCGGCGAGTCAGGCCAACCTGATCCTGCGCCGGCCGTTCAACTACTCCAACGGGGTCAACAAGAACGGCCAGCTCGACATGGGTCTGCTGTTCATCTGCTACCAGGCGGACCTGGAAAAAGGCTTTATCACCGTGCAGACCCGGCTCAACGGCGAGCCGCTCGAGGAATACCTCAAGCCGGTCGGCGGCGGGTACTTCTTCACCCTGCCGGGTGTCAGCGGCGACAAGGATTTCATCGGTCGCTCGCTGCTCAACGCCACTCAACCCAAAACAACTGCCTGACCATAAAAAACCTCGGAGCCGCTTCATGAAAAAGTCGCCACTCGCGTTATTGCTGACCCTCGGATTGCTCAACACCCCGCTGTCGGCGTTCGCCGCGACCGCGCCGCTGGATCTGGTCGGGCCGGTCTCGGACTACAAGATCTACGTCACCGAGCAACTGGATGAGCTGGGCAGCCACACCCGACAATTCACCGATGCAGTGAAAAAAGGTGACCTGGCCACCGCGCAAAAGCTCTACGCCCCGACCCGGGTCTACTACGAGTCGATCGAGCCGATTGCCGAGCTGTTCAGTGACCTCGATGCGTCTATCGACTCGCGCGTCGACGACCACGAAAAAGGCGTGAAAGCCGAAGACTTCACCGGTTTTCACCGCATCGAATACTCGCTGTTCTCGGAGAAAAGCACCGAAGGCCTGAATGCCCTGGCGGACAAACTGAACAGCGATGTGAAAGACCTGCAGACCCGCGTCGCCGGCCTGACCTTCCCGCCGGAAAAAGTCGTCGGCGGCGCCGCCGCGTTGCTGGAAGAAGTCGCCGCCACCAAGATCTCCGGCGAAGAAGACCGCTATAGCCACACCGACCTGTACGACTTCCAGGGCAATATCGACGGCGCGAAGAAAATCGTCGACCTGTTCCGTCCGCAGATCGAGAAACAGGACAAGGCGTTCGTTGCCAAAGTCGACAAGAACTTCGCCACCGTCGACAAGATCCTCGCCAAGTACAAGACCAAGGACGGTGGTTTCGAGACGTATGACAAGGTGAAGGATAACGACCGCAAGGCGCTGGTCGGGCCGGTCAATACCCTGGCGGAGGATTTGTCCACGTTGCGTGGGAAATTGGGGCTGAACTGAGACTTGCAGTGTCAGAGCTGTCCCCTTCGCGAGCAAGCCCGCTCCCACAGGTTCTGTGCCATTCACAATATGTGTGAACGACCGGAATCACTGTGGGAGCGGGCTTGCTCGCGAAAGCATTTTCAGCCGCACCGCATGATTTGAAGGCTCACAAAATCCGGTACAGCAACCGCTCGATCCGCACCCGGCTCACCCGCTTCAAAAACTTCGCCACCGCCGCCGATTGGGGCTGAACTGAAACTTGCAGTGTCAGAGCTGCCCCCTTCGCGAGCAAGCCCGCTCCCACAGGTTCTGTGCCGTACACAATATGTGTGAACGACCGGAATCACTGTGGGAGCGGGCTTGCTCGCGAAGGCATTTTCAGCCGCACTGCATGATTTGAAGGGTTACAAAATCCGGTACAGCAACCGCTCGATCCGTACCCGACTCACCCGCTTCAAAAACTTCGCCACCGCCGCCGATTGGGGCTGAACTGAAACTTGCAGTGTCAGAGCTGCCCCCTTCGCGAGCAAGCCCGCTCCCACAGGTTCTGTGCCGTTCACAATATGTGCGAACGACCGGAATCACTGTGGGAGCGGGCTTGCTCGCGAAGGCATTTTCAGCCGCACGGCATGATTTGAAGGGTTACAAAATCCGGTACAGCAACCGCTCGATCCGCACCCGGCTCACCCGCTTCAAAAACTTCGCCACCGCCGCCGGGTACTCCGGCAGGGTTTGCAGGTTCTGGAAACTGGCAATCCGCGTGGTGTTGCGGAAAATCGCCTCCTGCTCCTGCGCGCGCGGCTGCAGCCACTCGCCTTGCGGGTCGTCGATCAGCAGCGCGTTTTCCAGATCCAGGCGGAACGCCCGGGGATTGAGGTTGTTGCCGGTCAGCAGGGTATAGCGCTGGTCGATCCACATGCCCTTGAGGTGATAGCTGTTGTCGCCGTCACGCCACAGGCGCAGGTTCAACTGGCCGCTGTCGATGTTGCGCTGATGCCGCTTGGCGAAGCGCCGCAGGCTGATTTCGTACAGGTACGGCAGTGCCGCAATCACCTTGAACGGCTCGCTCGGCGGAATGTAGAAATCATTGGCGGTCTTGTCGCCGACCACGATGTCGATCTTCACCCCACGGGCCAGCGCACGGTTGACCTCGCGGATGATCGGCAATGGCAGGTTGAAGTACGGCGTGCAGATGGTGAGTTGCTGTTGCGCGCTGGCGATCAGCTCGACAATCACTCGGTTCAGCGGGTTGTTCTTGCCCACGCCGAGCAGCGGACTCACCGACAGCCCGGTGTGCGCGGTGCTGCCGGCACTGGTGTCGTACGCCGCATATTTGAGCCGGCTGCGCAGGTCGCCGATGTCGTTGCGCAGGCTGCGGGTGCTTGGCAGGTTCGGCAGGTCGAGACGGTGCACGGCCTTGGATTCGATCAGGCCATGCTTGACCAGATGGTGCATCGAATCCGCCAGTTCAGGGCTGTGCAGCAGGTGATAGCGGTCGAAACGGTACTTGTCGAACTTGTGCAGGTACACGTTGTTCAGGCTCGCACCGCTATAAACCACGCAATCGTCGATCACAAAGCCTTTCAAGTGCAGCACGCCGAACAGCTCGCGGGTCTGCACCGGCACGCCATAGACCGGCACCTCGCTCTGATGCGTGCGGGTCATTTCCTGGTACCACGCGGCGTTGCCCGGCTGCTTGCCGGCGCCGATCAGCCCGCGCTGGGCGCGCAGCCAGTCGACCACCACGACGATTTCCAGCTCGGGACGCTTGAGCTTGGCAGCGTGCAAGGCATCAAGGATTTCCTGACCGGCCTCGTCATGCTGCAAATACAGCGCAACGATGTAGATGCGTCGGCTCGCCTCGGCGATTTTCTCCAGCAGGCAACGACGGAACTCGGCGGCGCCGGACAGCACGGTCAGGGCCTCGGCAGTCAGCGGAAAGCTGCGCAGTTTGGGCAGCAGAGAGCGTTTGAAAAGCAACGGCATAGGGCTCGCAATGGGTCGAATCCAAGGACCCGAGAGCTTACACCATCGCATCCTTCGGGTCTTGTTACTGTCTGTAATGACGCTATCGCGAGCCTGCTCGCTTCCACAGTGGAGCGCATTTCAACTGTGGGAGCGGGCTTGCTCGCGAAGGCGATTTAAAAATCAACGCTTGACCAAGAAGAACGACCGTTCTACTGTACGCCACATGAACGAAATCACTAGCAATGAAACCCGCGACATCATTCTCGATGTCACCGAAAAACTGATCTACAAAAGTGGCATCGCTGCCACCGGCATGGATCTTCTGGTGAAGACCGCCGGCGTCTCGAGAAAAAGTATTTACCGCTACTTCGCCAGCAAGGAGGCATTGACCGTTGCTGCCCTGCAGCGCCGCGATGTGCGCTGGATGCAGTGGTACCGCAGCGCGGTGGATCAGGCCGAAACCCCGGCTGATCGCCTGCTCAACCTGTTTACCGTGCTCAAGAGCTGGTTCGCCTCGGAAGGCTTCCGCGGCTGCGCGTTTATCAATACCAGTGGCGAAACCGGCGATCCTGAAGATCCGGTGCGTCTGGTCGCCAAAGACCACAAACAGAAACTGCTCGACTACCTGTGCGAGCTGTGTACCGAACATGGCGCCGAAGATCCGCAACGTCTAGCCAGACAATTGCTGATCCTGATAGACGGCGCCATTACCGTAGCGCTTGTGATGGGTGATCACAGTGCCGCTGATAATGCGCAATGCATGGCGCGTAAGTTATTGGACCTGTAACGCCTTAAATAAGCCTGACCGTTGTTTAATCGTTAATTAGATCGGGAGACTGAAAATGTCGACTGCTGCCCAAGTGCGTCCACCGCTACCGCCGTTCAACCATGAATCGGCCATTGAAAAAGTCCGTCTCGCTGAAGACGGCTGGAACTCCCGCGATCCGGAAAAGGTGTCGCTGGCCTATACCCTCGACACCCAATGGCGCAACCGCGCCGAGTTCGCCCATAACCGCGAAGAGGCCAAAGCCTTCCTGACCCGTAAATGGGCCAAAGAACTGGACTACCGCTTGATCAAGGAACTCTGGGCCTACTCCGATACCCGCATTGCCGTGCGCTACGCCTATGAGTGGCGCGACGATTCGGGTAACTGGTTCCGTTCCTACGGCAATGAAAACTGGGAGTTCGATGAGCACGGCCTGATGTTCCAGCGCTATGCCTGCATCAACGACATGCCGATCAAGGAAAGCGAACGCAAGTTCCACTGGCCGCTGGGCCGGCGCCCGGATGATCATCCGGGACTGTCGGAACTCGGTCTGTAACTTTAAACCCCTTTGAAAATGCGGAATATGTGATCCAAATGTCCCTGTAGGAGCTGCCGCAGGCTGCGATCTTTTGATCTTGTCTTTTAAAAACAAAATCAAAAGATCGCAGCCTGCGGCAGCTCCTACAGGGTTAATGCATTTCAACTGTGGGAGCGGGCTTGCTCGCGAAGGCGTCCGACGGGTCGCCGCAACACCCGGAAATGAGTAACATGGCGGCCCTCCCCCGCAGCTTCTGCGCCACGCCGAATAAGCCGATTCCATGCCTTTCGAACTCAGCGTTGACCTCACCACCCTGGCCATTCTGGCCTTTGTCGCTTTCATTGCCGGTTTCATCGACGCCATCGCGGGCGGTGGCGGTCTGTTGACCACGCCGGCGCTGCTCACCGCCGGCCTGCCGCCACATCTGGTGCTGGGCACCAACAAGCTGAGTTCGACCTTCGGCTCGGCCACCGCCAGTTTCACCTTTTACCGGCGCAAGCTGTTTCATCCCAAACAGTGGATGCACGCCATCGTCGGCACGCTGGTCGGCGCGCTGACCGGCGCCATCGTCGCCCACTATCTGCCGGCAGAATGGCTGAACAAGATGCTGCCGGTGATCGTCTTCGCCTGCGGCCTGTACCTGTTGTTCGGCGGCACACCGAAGGCACCGCTGGACAGCGATGCACCGATCAAGAAAAAGTGGCAATCGACCCAAGGCTTCAGCCTCGGTTTCTACGACGGCGTGGCCGGTCCGGGCACGGGGGCGTTCTGGACCGTCAGCAGCCTGCTGCTCTACCCGATCGACCTGGTCAAGGCCAGTGGCGTGGCGCGCAGCATGAACTTCGTCAGCAACATTGCGGCGCTGTCGGTGTTCGTGTTTTCCGGGCAAGTGGACTGGATCATCGGCCTGAGCATGGGCCTGTCGGTGATGGTCGGCGCGTTCTTCGGGGCGCGCACCGCGATCAGCGGCGGCGCCAAGTTCATTCGTCCGGTATTCATCACTGTGGTGCTGGGGCTGACCGTGCGGCTAGCCTGGCAACACTGGTTCAGCGTGGCCTAAACGGCGCGCCACGTAGACGTCGATCAGGTAACGGGCAATCGATTTGGACGCCGGCAACGGCGGCAAATCGTGCACGTTGAACCATTGGGCGTCTTCGATCTCGTCTTCCTGACAGATGATCTCGCCACCGGCGTATTCGGCATGGAAGCCGAGCATCATCGAATGCGGGAACGGCCAGCACTGGCTGCCCATGTACTGGATGTTCTTCACTTCGAGGCTGACTTCCTCGCGCACTTCGCGAATCAGGCAGTCCTCCGCCGACTCGCCCGGCTCGGCGAACCCCGCCAGCGTGCTGTAGACCCCGGTGACAAAGCGCGGCGAGCGCGCCAGCAGAATCTCGTCGCCGCGGGTGATCAGTACGATCATGCTCGGGGAAATGCGCGGATAACTGCGCAGGTCGCACGGCTGGCAATACATCGCCCGCTCACGCGGTATCTGCGTCATTGCTTGCCCGCAGTTGCCGCAGAAACGATGCTCGCGCGCCCAGGTGCCGATCTGCGCGGCATAACCCAGCACTTTATAGACGGTGTGATCACCTTCGAGCATGAACGCTCGCAGGCCCTTCCAGTTGCAGCCCGGCACTTCGCTGGAATGGTGCAGTTCCAGGAGAAACACCGGCTCGCCATCGAGATGGCCGATGCCATGTTCGGCGAGGACCGACAGGTCCTGACGCTTGAGCCATTCGCGCGGGAACAGCGCGCCGTTGTCATCGAACAGAAAGCCTTCGGGGCTGCGCGCCACGGCCCAGCCGCCGGGTTGATCGGTGTCCAGTACTGCAGTGGTCCAGCGAGCTGTCATGGTTTCTCAATCCAGAAATTCGGGTTTCTGTTTACTCATATGGGCGGCCATGGCCACGCGCAAGTCAGTGGATTGCAACATGGCGGCGTTCCAGGTGGCAACGTATTCGAGACCGTCGTCGATGCGATGGTCGCGCATGTAGCTGATCATTTCCTTGGTGCCGGTGACCGCAATCGGCGACTTGCTGGCGATATCGCGGGCAATCTCCATCACGCCTTCGAGCAGCAGGTCCTTGTCGGCGTAAACCCGATTGACCAGACCGATGCTGCGCGCCTCCTCGGCGCCAAAGGTGCGACCGGTGTACGCCAGTTCACGCAGCATGCCGTCGCCGATGATTCGTGGCAACCGTTGCAAGGTGCCCACGTCGGCAGCCATGCCGATGTCGATTTCCTTGATCGAGAATTGCGCGTCTTCGGCGGCATAGCGCATGTCGCAGGCAGCGATCAGATCGATCGCGCCGCCCAGGCAGTAGCCCTGAATCGCCGCCAGCACCGGTTTGCGGCAGTTGTCGACGGCATTGAACGAGGCTTGCAGGGTGAGAATCTTGCGCCGCAACAGGCGCGCATTACGGCCAACGTCCTTGCCCAGTTCATTGGCGACGCCGGCCAGCATCATCAGGTCGATGCCGGAGGAAAAGTGTTTGCCGTTGCCGCTGAGCACTACCGCCCGCACTTCGTCGGTGTCATCGATCCACTGGAAAATCTCGACGATCTCGCTCCAGAACGCGGCGTTCATCGAGTTGATCTTTTCCGGACGATTGATCTGCACATGGGCGATGTTATCGGCCAGTTCGACGCTGAAGGCGGTGTATTGAGACATGGCAGTGATCCTTTACCGGGCAGAAAATGAGGCCCGAACTATAACAAGGCATCACGACGGCGGTTCGGCCAAATGCGAGACTGGCGCAAGAAATTGGAGGTCAGTACGGGCCTCTTCGCGAGCAAGCCCGCTCCCACAGGTCTTGTGTCGATCACAAACTATGTGAGCACTCTGTTTCCCTGTGGGAGCGGGCTTGCTCGCGAAAAAGATCGACGCCGATCTAACCGCCCTTCACCGCCACATACGCCGCCGTCTCATAAGGCACCGTAACCACATGCCTCCCACGCAACGCCGGTTCCGAGGCGATCAGCGCGCGGATCTGCTCATCGACCTTGTCGCGCTGCGCCTGGGGCAAGGCGGCGATGAAACTGGTGGAGCGCACGCGGTTGAAAATCACGTCTTCCGGCGAGCCGGTGTGGCCATGGTGAAACTGCTGCAACTGCAGCGCCCCGAACGCCGGATGCGGAAATGCCTCGCGCCATTGGCCGGTGTAATAACGCGGTGTATCGCCCTCCAGCGCATTGACGATGGCGTCGAGTTTCGGCACCCAGCTGACCTGCGTGTCGCGCAGGTTCCAGATCAAGCCGAGCTTGCCACCGGGCTTGAGTACCCGGGCGATTTCGTCCAGCGTATGAGTGGTAGCGAACCAGTGAAACGCCTGGGCGCAGACCACCACATCCACCGACGAGTCGGGCAACGGCAGATCGCTCGCGGTGCCGCTGACGGCCAGCACTTGCGGCCAGGCGGCAGACAACTTTTCCAGCATCTGCGCCACCGGCTCGACCGCGATCACCTGCGCGTCAGTCGACACCAGGCGCCCGGTGAACTTGCCAGTGCCGGCACCCAGATCGATCACCGTTTTGTGACTGTCCAGGCCCAGGGTTTGCGTCAGCCACTGGCTGACCTGCGGCGGATAGTCGGGGCGGCCTTTGACGTAGGTATCGGCGGCGGTCTTGTAGCCGGCAGTGGAATGATGGAGCTGATCGTTCATGGCAGTTCCTCGTGTATCAGCGCGGCGGCATGGCCGGGCGCTGGATGGACGGCAGGCGTTGCCGAGGATAACCCCGCGATTTGCGCCTACCTTGAACAGAGCCTGACAAAGCAATGAATAAAATCCGCTGCCCGAGTGTTCGATAGCAAACATGACCCACTGTGGAGCCTTGCCCATGACTATCCGTTCCGTTATGTTCGCCGCCCCGTTGCTGCTGGTGAGCGCACTGTCTGCGTCGCTGGCGTTTGCCAGCGGTGACGAAAGCGCACCGGTACAGAAACCCAACTGCCCGAAAGGCCAGGTCTGGGATACCAAATCGCGCAAATGCGTGCTGCAGACCAGCAGCGCCGTGCCGGATGCCGATCGCACCGACTACGCCTACCGACTGGCCAAGGACGGTCGATACGAAGAAGCCCTGGCCCTGCTCGACACCTTGCAACAACCGAACACCGCCAAGGCGCTCAACTATCGCGGTTACGCCACGCGCAAACTGGGGCGCACCGACGAAGGCATCGGCTATTACCTGCAATCGGTGAAACTCGATCCGCAGTACGCACAAGTGCGTGAATACCTCGGCGAGGCCTATGTGATCAAAGGCCGCGTCGACCTGGCGCAGCAACAGTTGCAACAGATCCAGTCGATTTGTGGCACGTCCTGCGAGGAATATCAGGACCTGGCAGAAGCCATCAACGATTCATCGAAAACCTGAAACGGATAAGGGAACGCCATCATCGTCAGCGATCAGGCATTCAGAGCAGAACTCGGACAGCATCTGGCGCGCTTGTGGCGTTACGGCCTGCTGCTGTCGCGCAATCGGCACGTGGCCGAGGATCTGGTGCAGGCCACCTGTGTGCGGGCGCTGGAGCGTGCCGGTCAATACGTGGCCGGCACGCGCATGGACCGCTGGCTGCTGAGCATTCTGCATTCGATCTGGCTCAACGAAGTGCGCGCGCGCCGGGTTCGTCAGGGCGCCGGTCAGGTCGATGCCGACAGCCAATTGGCGTTCGATGGCGAATACGCCGCGCAAACGCATGTCATGGCCGCGCAGGTGATTCGCCGGGTCGATGCCTTGCCCGAAGCCCAGCGCGAAACCGTGTACCTGGCGTATGTCGAAGGCTTGTCCTACCGCGAAGTCGCCGAAATCCTGCAAGTGCCAATCGGCACGGTGATGAGCCGCCTGGCCACCGCGCGCCTGAAACTTGCGGAATATCCGCCCCTGCAAGCCGTGCCGAAATCCACCGGAGGTGACCAACCATGAACAAACCCTCCGACGAACAACTGACGGCCTACCTCGATGGCGAGCTGGATCCGGCCTATCGCGACCAGCTCGACAACGCGATCGGCGACGACCCGCTGCTCAGTCTGCGCGTGCAATGGCTCGACCGCAGCAGCCTGCCGTACAAGCAAGCTTATGACGAACTGGCGCAACAGGCGCCGCTGGAGCGTTTGCAGGCCCGCCTCGATGCCATCGCCGCACCCGAGCGCCCCGGCCTGAGCCGACGCTGGTTTATCGGCGCAGCCGCCGCAGGTCTGCTGGCCGGCGGCGTGTTGGCCGACCGCCTGTTCCTCGCCTGGCAAACGCAGCAAGCGCATGACTGGCGAGCGCTGGTGGGCGACTACATGGCGCTCTATGTGCCGCAGACCCTCGATCACCTGCCAAATGACGAAGCCAGTCAACGTGCGCAACTGCGTACGGTGGATGTGCGCCTGGGGCTTAACCTGTCGCCTGCGCTGGTGAAATTGCCGGGCGCCGAATTCAAACGCGCGCAAATGCTCGAGTACGACGGCGTGCCGATTGCGCAGCTGACCTATCTCGATGCGAAACACGGGCCGCTGGCCCTGTGCGTCACCCGCTCCAACCGCGGCAGCCGGCCATTGGCTCACGAACGCCGACACGAGATGAACGTGGTGTACTGGACCGAAGGTGAACATGCCTGGATGCTGATCGGGCACAACCCGGCGCCGGCCCTGGAAGACCTGGCCAGACACTTGATCGACAAATTGCGCGCCTGAACCCCGCAGGCCCTATGCTGAGCGGGTGATTATCCAAGGAGGACACACCGATGCAGATTTCCCCGCGCACTGCCCTGCTGGTCATTGACGTGCAGAACGACTTTATCCCCGGCGGCCAGTTGGCGGTGCCCGAAGGCGATCTGATCGTGCCGTTGATCAATCGCCTCGGCGGCCTGTTCAATCAAGTGGTGATTGCTCAGGACTGGCACCCCGCCGGCCATGCGTCGTTTGCCGCTAGCCATCCGGGACGCCAGCCGTATGAGGTGATTCAGTTGCCCTACGGCGAGCAGGTGCTCTGGCCGCAGCACTGTGTGCAAGGCACGGTTGGCGCCGAATTCCACCCGGATCTGACGCTGCCGCACGCGCAACTGATCATCCGCAAGGGCTGCAATCCGCAGATCGACAGTTACTCGGCGTTTCTCGAAGCCGACCGCCGCACCACCACCGGGTTGAGCGGTTACCTGAAAGAGCGCGGGATCGACACGGTGCACATGGTCGGCCTGGCGCTGGATTTCTGCGTAATGTTTTCCGCACTGGATGCGCGCGCGGCGGGGTTCAATACGTTTGTGGTGCTGGATGCCTGTCGCGCCATTGACCGGGATGGATCTCTGGCGACGGCGACGGCGCGGATGCAAACGGCCGGGGTCGGCCTGATCCAGTCAAACCAGTTGCTCTGAACCCCTGTAGGAGCTGCGGCACGCTGCGATCTTTTGACTTTGATTTTAAAAAACAAGATCAAAAGATCGCAGCGTGCCGCAGCTCCTACAGGTTTTGGGTCAGGCAGGGGTTGGCAACCACAACCTGAACCGCGCCCCACCCAATGGCGAAGACTCCACAGTCAGCGTCCCGCCCTGCGCCTCCAGCGCCCGGCGGCTGATCGCCAGGCCCAGGCCAAAGCCACCGGTAGCACGGTCGCGGCTGCGGTCGAGGCGATAGAACGGCTCGAAAATCCGCTCGCGCTCGTCATCCGGGATGCCGATGCCATCGTCGTCGACCCAGATCGCGCAACCATCGGGGCTGACCTGTACGCCAATCTGAATGCGCTTTTCGCAATAGCGCATGGCATTGCGCAACAGGTTCTGGATCGCTCGGGCGGTCAGGCGCGGGTCCAGTGCAAAACGTTCGAGCTGACCGTGCAGCAACACATCGATGACGATGTCCGGCGAATCGAGTTCTTCATCGACGCTGCCCAGAATGCTGTCGATGAATTCGTCCAGCGACACCTCGACCTGCTCCGGCAACTGCGCCGGGTTCTGCAGGCGGCTGTAGGACAACAACTCCAGCACCAACTCGTCCAGTTCGCGAATGTGCGCGACCAAGCCTTGCAAGCGCTCGCGACTGGCCGGTGGCAGATCATCGGACAGCGCCAGGGCCAGGCCGAAATCCAGACGCGTCAGCGGCGTACGCAATTCGTGGGACACCGCGTTGAGCAGGTCGCGCTGCTGGTTGAGCAGGTTCTCGATGTCGCCAGCCATCGCATCGAAAACATTGGCCAGACTGCCGATGCTGGAGCTGGCCGGGATTTGCGTGCGCTCGTTCAAATGGCCCTTGCCGAAACGCTCCGCGGTGCCTTTGAGGCGTTCCAGATCGCGCCAGTGCGGGCGGATCCACAGCAGCAGGCAGGCGAGCATGCTCGCACCGATCAGCACGTTGATGCTCCAGTACAACAGATTGACGTCCATCGGGTCCGGCGGCACCACCATCTGTACCGCGACGTCATCGTTCAGCGGTGTCACCGCCAAAGTGCGCCAGCCCCAGTCGCCAATGCGCACCACGTTCTCGCCACGGCGCAAACGCGCCTGTTCGGCGGCGGTGAATTCGGCACTGTCGATGCGCGCCAGGACGATGTGCAGCGGCTGGAAGTCCTTGTCCATCGACTGCGCCAGTGTCGGCCATTGATCATGCGGCACCGCGTGAAACTGCCGGGTGATCAGCGATTGCAGGCCACGGGAATAATCGAGGTTATAGGTGATGAAGCGCTCGCGGAACGCCATGATTACCAGGTCCGGCACCAGATAGATCGCCGCGCTGTAGGAGACGATCGTCACCAGATACAGGCGAAACAGGATTCTGAACATCAGCTCAGCATTCCCACTCGGAGCGGCTGAACAGGTATCCCTTGCCCCACACCGTTTTGATCTTGCGCGCCTCGCCGGCGTGATCGTCGAACTTGCGCCGCAACTTGGAGATCGCCACGTCCACCGAACGGTCGGTGCCGTTGAACTCGATGCCGCGCAGGCGCTGCAGGATCTGATCGCGGCTCAGCACTTCACCGGCGTGCCGCGCCAGCACCACCAGCAAATTGTATTCACCGCTGGACAGCTCCACCGGTTGCTCGCGCCAGGTCACGGTGCGCTCCGACAGGTCGATGCACAGATTGCCCATGACGATGCGGTCACTGACGGTCAGCGGTTCGCCGAGGCTGCTGCGCCGGAGCAAGGTCCGCACCCGCGCCAGCAGCACCCGTGGCTCGCAGGGTTTGGTGACGTAATCGTCGGCACCCATTTCCAGGCCCAGCACCTGATCGTGGCTGTCGTCACGGGCGGTGAGCATCAGGATCGGCAGCGTCGCCGAATCCGCGCGCAGCAGACGGCAGACCTGCAGACCGTCGAGGCCGGGCAGCATCAGGTCGAGGATCACCAGGTCCGGCGGATTGATCCGCGCCCGTTCACGCACATGGTCGCCACGCCCGATGACGCTGACGGAATAGCCGTTGCGCTCCAGGTAGCTGGAAATCAGTTCGGCGAGGGCGGTGTCGTCTTCGACCAGGAGGATGTTGGGCATGGGGGTGTTCCAGATATTGCTGTGGTGGATGTCAGGCCCTCTTCGCGAGCAAGCCCGCTCCCACAGTAGTGTTGCGTCGATCACAAAACTACTGTGGGAGCGGGCTTGCTCGCGAAAGCGCTCTAACCGTCACAAAAGAATTCAAGGCGTAAAGGATATACGCCCTCACCCGTCCCTGAGTAAAACCCTTACACAATTTCACACAGCGCCTACAAAGCTTCACCGCTACCCTCGGCGTCTGGCCGTAGGATGCGGGCTTCAATATTGGGGGTAGTACATGTCGAAACATCTGCTGGCCGGGCTCGGCCTGATCGCGATCACACTGTCGTTGAGTGCCTGTGATTCGTCCTCGAAAGCAGAAGAGGAAGCACCGCCGGCCACCGTGCGCGTCGAAACCCTCGAAGCCCGCCCCCTGACCATCAGCAGCGAACTGAGCGGACGCATCGCCGCGCCACGCATTGCCGAAGTGCGTGCGCGGGTGGCCGGTGTGGTGCTGCAACGCACTTATCGCGAAGGCAGCGACGTGAAAAAGGGCGACGTGCTGTTCCGCATCGACCCGGCACCGTTCAAGGCTGACCTGGACAGCGCCGAAGCTGCGCTGCGCAAGGCCGAGGCCAACGCGTTCCAGGCGAAGTTGCAGGAGCAGCGTTACGCGCAGTTGATCGATGACCAGGCCATCAGCGGCCAGGACTACGACAATGCCCGCGCCAACGCCCGGCAAACCGCCGCCGACGTGGCGGCGAACAAGGCCGCAGTCGAACGAGCGAAACTGAATCTCGGTTACGCCACCGTTACCGCGCCGATTTCCGGACGCATCGGGCGTGCATTGGTCACCGAAGGCGCGCTGGTCGGGCAGAACGAAACCACGCCGCTGGCGCTGATTCAGCAGCTCAACCCTATTCACGCCGACCTTACCCAATCGACCCGTGAACTGAACGAACTGCGTCGCGCCTTCCGTTCCGGGCAACTGCAGGAAGTCGGTCAGGACCAGGTCAAGGCCACATTGATTCAGGATGACGGCAGCCTTTACCCACTGCCGGGCAAATTGCTGTTCAGCGACATCACCGTCGACCCGGGCACCGGCCAGATCATTCTGCGCAGCGAGTTTCCCAATCCGGACCTCGACCTGCTGCCGGGCAGCTTCATCCGTGTACGCCTCGAGCAAGCGGTCATCCAGCATGGCATCACCGTGCCGCAACGCGCGGTGCAGCGTGACAGCGCCGGTATTGCGCAAGTGCTGACCGTCGACGAGCAAATGCGTGTGGCCCTGCAGCCGGTGCAATTGGGCGCGGTGCAGAACGATCGCTGGATCGTCACCGGCGGCCTCAAGCCCGGCGACCGCGTTGTCATCGAAGGCCTGCAGCACGCCCGTCCCGGCGAAACCGTGCAGATCGACGACACCCCTCTTCCACTTGCCCAGACCTCTGGTCAGTAAGCAGGACGCTTTTCCATGCCACAGTTCTTTATTGATCGCCCGGTGTTCGCCTGGGTTGTCGCCTTGTTCATCCTGTTGGCCGGAGCGCTGGCCATCCCGCAATTGCCGGTGGCGCAGTACCCAGACGTCGCGCCGCCGCAGATCGAAATCTACGCCGTTTACCCCGGCGCCTCGGCGCAGACCATCGATGAAAGCGTGGTCAGCCTGATCGAGGAAGAGCTCAACGGCGCCGATCACTTGCTGTATTTCGAATCGCAGAGCAGCCTCGGCAGCGCGACGATCAAGGCCACCTTTCAGCCGGGCACCAACCCGGAGCTGGCACAGGTCGACGTGCAGAACCGCCTCAAGGTGGTCGAGTCGCGCCTGCCGCAAGCGGTCAACCAGCAAGGTTTGCAGGTGGAGAAAGTCTCCGCCGGTTTCCTGTTGCTGATCACCCTGACCTCCAGCGACGGCAAACTCGATGACGTGGCGCTCAGTGATTATCTGGCGCGCAACGTAATGAACGAGATCAAGCGCATCGACGGTGTCGGCAAGGCGCAGCTGTATGGCGCCGAACGGGCGATGCGGATCTGGATCGATCCGCAGAAGCTGATCGGCTTCAACCTGACCCCGGCGGACGTCAACGCCGCCATCGTCGCGCAAAACGCTCAGGTCTCTGCCGGCAGCATCGGCGATTTGCCGAATCCGTCCAGACAGGAAATCACTGCGACGATTCTGGTCAAGGGACAACTGTCGACCCCGGAAGAATTCGCCGACATCGTGCTCAAGGCCAATCCTGACGGTTCCTCGGTGCGCATAAAGGATGTTGCGCGGGTCGAAATCGGCAGCCAGGAATACCAGTTCGGCACCCGTTTGAACGGCAAACCGTCGACCGCTGTGGGCGTGCAACTGGCGCCAGGGGCCAATGCCCTGGCGACCGCCACATTGATCCGGGCGAAGATGGACGAGCTGTCGCGCTACTTCCCGGCCGGCGTCGAATACAAGATTCCCTACGACACCTCGCCATTCGTGAAGGTCTCGATCACCAAGGTCGTGTACACCCTCGGCGAAGCGATGCTGCTGGTGTTTGCGGTGATGTTCCTGTTTCTGCAGAACATCCGCTATACGCTGATCCCGACGCTGGTGGTTCCGGTCGCGCTGATGGGCACCTTCGCCACCATGCTGGCGCTGGGGTTCTCGATCAACGTGCTGACCATGTTCGGCATGGTGCTGGCCATCGGTATTCTGGTGGATGACGCCATCGTCGTGGTGGAGAACGTCGAACGGATCATGGCCACCGAGGGTCTGTCGCCCAAGGAAGCGACGCGCAAGGCGATGCAGCAAATCACCGGAGCAATCATCGGCATCACCCTGGTGCTGGTGGCGGTGTTTATCCCGATGGCGTTCATGCAAGGCTCGGTCGGGGTGATCTACCAACAGTTCTCGCTGTCGATGGCCACTTCGATCCTGTTCTCGGCATTCCTTGCGCTGACCCTGACTCCGGCACTGTGCGCAACGCTGCTCAAGCCGATCGCCAAGGGTGAGCATCATGAGAAGACCGGATTCTTTGGCTGGTTCAACCGTCGCTTCGAAAACCTGACGGATCGCTACGAAGGCTGGGTCGGCTATGCATTGAAACGTACCGGGCGCTATCTGCTGATCTACGGCGTGCTGCTGGTGGGTTTGGGCCTGTGCTTTGCACGCCTGCCCTCCTCGTTCCTGCCGGTGGAAGATCAGGGTTACACCATCACCGACATTCAATTGCCGCCGGGCGCGAGCAAGAATCGTACGGTGCAGGTGGTCGAGCAGATCGAAGCGCATAACGCCAGCGAACCGGGAGTGGGCGACAGCACGGTGATTCTCGGCTTCAGCTTCTCAGGCAGCGGGCAGAACGCCGCACTGGCTTTCACCACACTCAAGGACTGGTCGCATCGCAGCAGCGACGACTCGGCCAGCTCGATTGCCGACCGCGCCAACATCGCCCTGAGCCAGATCAAGGACGCCGTGGCATTCGCCGTGCTGCCACCACCGGTGGACGGTCTTGGCACATCGAGTGGCTTCGAGTTCCGTCTGCAGGACCGCGGCGGCCTCGGCCACGCCACGTTGATGCAGGCGCGTACCGAGTTGCTTGCGGCGGCGGAAAAAAGCCCGGTGCTGATGAACGTGCGCGAAAGCGCGCTGGCCGAAGCACCGCAAGTGCAGCTGGAAGTCGACCGTAAACAGGCCAACGCCCTGGGGGTGTCGTTCGCTGACATCGGCAGCGTACTGTCCACCGCCATCGGTTCTTCATACGTCAACGACTTCCCCAATCAGGGACGAATGCAACGCGTTGTTGTGCAGGCCGAAGGTGATCGTCGCAGTCAGGTCGATGACTTGCTGAAAATGCACGTGCGGAACGACGCCGGAAAAATGGTGCCGCTGTCGGCATTCGTCCGGGCCACCTGGACTCAGGGCCCGGCGCAGCTGACTCGCTACAACGGTTACCCGGCGATCTCGATTTCCGGCGAACCGAAACCCGGCCACAGCACCGGCGAAGCCATGGCGGAAATCGAACGGCTGGTGGCGCAGGGGCCGAAAGGCCTGGGTCAGGAATGGACCGGGCTGTCATTGCAGGAACGCCTGTCCGGCAGTCAGGCGCCGATTTTGCTCGGTCTGTCGCTGCTGATCGTGTTCCTGTGTCTGGCGGCGTTGTACGAAAGCTGGTCGATTCCGACTTCCGTGCTGCTGGTGGTGCCACTCGGGGTACTCGGCGCGGTATTGGCGGTGACCCTGCGCGGTATGCCCAACGACGTGTTCTTCAAGGTCGGGCTGATCACCATCATTGGCCTGTCGGCGAAGAACGCGATCCTGATCATCGAGTTCGCCAAGAGCCTGTATGACGAAGGCCATGACCTGATCGATGCGACGTTGCAGGCAGCGCGCCTGCGTCTGCGGCCGATTGTCATGACTTCGCTGGCGTTCATCCTCGGCGTGGTGCCCTTGGCCATCGCCACAGGAGCAAGCTCGGCGAGTCAGCAGGCGATTGGCACCGGGGTGATCGGCGGGATGATCACCGCGACGCTGGCGGTGATCTTTGTGCCGGTGTTCTTTGTGGTGGTGATGAAGCTCGTACAGCGCTTCACCCAATCTCAATGATGTCGATGAACCCAATGTAGGAGCTGCCGCAGGCTGCGATCTTTTGATCTTATAAAAGATCGTCCGAACGCGGCCCGAGCCTGCGGCAGCTCCTACAAAAGCATGTTCGCGTGCGCTAAGGTGCAGTGATTGTCCTTCACTGTGAGTCCCCATGCGTTTCCTCGCCCGTACCCACCCGCGCCTGTCCGCCGCCGCCCTGCTCGGCCTGGCCACCGCCCTGCTCGTCCCGGCCCATTCCGTCGTCAGCAAAATCCTCATCGGCTGGAACGCCGGCGTCTGGACCTACCTGGTCCTGATGTTCTGGCTGGCCACTCGGGCCAAGGCCCCGGACGTCAAGCGCATCGCTGAAATCGAAGACGAAAACGCCGGGCTGGTGCTGTTTGTCGTGTGCATCGCAGCACTGGCCAGCCTCGCCACCATCACTGTCGAACTGGCCGGCAGCAAGGATCTGGAAACCACCAGCAAGCTCATTCACTATGGTTTTACCGCCGCGACCGTCATCGGTTCATGGTTGTTGATCGGGGTAATCTTCTGCGTCCACTACGCGCGCCTGTTTTACACCTGGGACGGCAAGGAGCCAGCGCTGCGCTTTGCCGAAGGGCTGACCACGCCCAACTACTGGGACTTTCTGTACTTCTCGTTCACCATCGGCGTTGCCGTACAGACCGCAGATGTTGGCGTGGCCACGCGGGAGATCCGCAAGATCGTGCTGGCGCAGTCGTTGATCGGGTTCGTGTTCAATACGGCGATTCTGGGTTTCTCGATCAACATTGCTGCCGGATTGTTTGGCTGATAGCTGGCGTCAGTGGCTATCCGCTCACAGACTTCAAGGGCTGTAACCTGTCAAGTCTGACAGTATACAGCTCGCCTGAATCGCGCTTTTATGATGCATCCAGAGTTAGGGCCTAATGGCCTTTGGATACTTCCCCAAAGTGAACGGAGATCCAATTCATGAACGCTGTGATCAGACAGATAAGTTTTGCCCCAGGTAATTTTGTGACCGCAAAAGTCTTCGCCAACAGTGGAGACGCTGTCGCGGACTTCATTGCCTCTTCCCGCCTGATTGACAACCTGAAGGTCGGCCCTGACAAAATCGACGCGGTACAGATCACCGCCATCGATCGGCCACCTTCGGCAACGAAAGCCAAAACCTACGCGGCGCGCGAACTTACCCTGATCGTCCCCAAAGGTTTCCCGATCGGGAAACATGCCTTGACCAGCAGCTCTGACGTAGCCGTCAGCTATAAAGACGGCACTGCGATCAGTGAAGGCATTTCAGGTGACATCGAGATCAAACCTGCGAGCGATCAAAAGAATGTCGCGGCCGCTTTCAATGTGACGCTTGAGAACGCCGATGGCACTACCTTCCAGTTGAAGGGAGATTTTCAAGTCTTGAAGTGATGCAGCCCCAGGCACAAAAAAGGGAAGCCAACGCTTCCCTTTTCTGTTTCCGTTCCCTCAGAACTTGTAATGCGCCCCCATGTTCACGCCGAAGTCCTTGGTGACGTTGTCGCCCTTGCTGGTGTCCAGTTCCCCGTGCAGCTGCCAGCGGTCATTCAGGGTCCAGGATGCGCCGGCAGCCACTTCGAAGCGCGTGCCGGAAAGATCATTGTTGAACTTGTTGTCGTTGACCCGCACTTCGTTGGTTTTGACGAACTCATGAACGGCAGCCACCCGCACGTGGGGTTGCAGGATGCTGCCATCCGCCAGTTTCAACCCGCGCCCTACGGTCACGCCCGCCTTGCCCAGCATTGAACGCGTGGTATCGGCGTCAACACGCAGATCATTGTCCAGACGGAAGCCCTTGCCTTGAGCCGACGCCGCCTGCCATTGAGTGAACGGTTCGATGTAATAGCCATCCGCGAAATCAATATGTTTGCCCAATTCCACCGACGCACTGGCGCCCAGGTTGTTGTAGCTGCCTTTCGCTTTAGTGTTATCACTCAGCATCACGTCGGCCTTGTTGCGAAAGTGATTGAGCTTGGCCACCGTGTCCAGATAGTACCCCCTGTCACCCAGCCAAGTGCCGTAGAGACCGAATGAGGTGCTGCCGATTTTCCCGGAGCTGCCACGACTCAAGTCCAGATCGGAGTTGCTGATACCGGCAAACACACCGACCAGTACACGCTCGCCCGCAATCTGGACCGGGGTGTCGACGCCCATCGACACACCATACTGCCGTTGGCTGTAACCGTTGCCGTACGCGTTGTTGCTGATGCTATACCGGCTGCCGAAAGAGCGGATCCAGCCACCCGTTTGCCCGCCAATTACCCGCAAATCACCCATGCGATTGTTCAACAGAACCATTTCGCCGTAGCTCACTGTCGGGGTTGTACCGGCAATGGCCAATGCTGCGCGAGTCGGTGTGCTGACAACCGTCTTGTCCGGTTGCAGGAACCAGTCATCCCCCTCCTTGACCAGTCGATAAGTGTATGCGCCTACATCGACATGGTTGTTCACCAGGCCGTACTGCGCACCTGACGCAACGCTTTGCACCACTTTGATTGACGAGTCATTGACCGGATCAAGACCGGAACTGGTGACCAGCAACTGATGGTTGCCGGAAGCACTGCTCGTGACATTGAGCAGATCGCTGAGGCCCTGATTGAAATCAGTGCCCATCCGGAACGTACCGTTGCCCGAAAGGTTGGCGACGTTCAATCGAAAGTATTGCCGAGGAGTGCCAAAACCTACCGTGCCGCCATTGCCCAGTGACAGATTGTTCACCGATTGGCTGCCAGTCATCTGCCATAGCGCTTGATTGTTGATCGCAAAATTGGCGACATTGTTCACCTGGCCGGTGAGCGTGGCAGCGTTGTTCAGCGTCAGACTCGAAGCACTATTGGCAGAAGCGTTGACGTCACCGTTCATGACGCTCTGATTGTTGATCGTCACCGTGGCGACGTTGTCCAGATTGCCGGTCAGGGTCGAGCCGTTGTCGAGCGCCACGCTCGAAGCACCGAACACATTGCCGGTCATGCGCGCCTGATTGTTCAACACCGCGGTCGTGACGTTTTGCAGATCACCGGTCAGCGACGCATTGTTCTGCAACGTGACATTCGCGGAACTGCCCGAAACCACCGTGACGTTGCCGGTCAAATCACTGTTGTCGACGAGGAATCCGGCCGAAGCACCTTGCCGGACTTCAAGCAATGTGTTGTTCCCGGCGACCAACGTCGAACGGTTGCGCACTTCGATGTCTGCCACTGTCGGGAAATTCGGCGCGTTGATGCCGACCACCAGTGCCGAGCCGGTCTGGCCTTCAACACGAGTGCCATCCAGGACTATTTTGGTCGGGATAACGGCAGTTACCTGAGTGTCAGTACCCACCGTCACGCCGTTAAGACCGCCAGTGATCGTACTGCCGGTGGCCGACAGTGAACCTTCCAGCATCCTGATCCCGAAGCTGTTGGCGCCAGTGCCTTCGGCAGTGGAATTTTGCAGACTGATGACGCTGAATCGGTTGCCCGCAATGCCGCCCGTCAAGCCTCGAACGACAGAACCATTACGCAGCGACACGCTTGAACCACCTACGCTGGCGGGATTGCGTACTGCCGAGATGCCGGTGCCAGCGGCGCTGTTAACCGTTGAGTTGTCCAGGGTTGCACTGGCGTTAGTCAGAAAAATCCCCGAGCCTGCTGCGGCGCTGACATTGGAGCCGGTCAGATTGATCAAGCCACCGGCAGAACTGGTCATTGCCAGTGTCGTGGCATTGGTAGCATTCAGGATGGCGTTGTTTTGAAGTTGCCAGGCTTGCAATGGCGTCGTGCCGTCAATGGGAAGCGTGGTACCCGCTGGTACAACAGCTGCCTGGGTCAGCGGTGAACTCATCAATAGAGGCAGCAGGGTCAGGATTCCCAAGCTGATCGAGGTTTTTTGAAACGGGGTGTGCAATTTGGGCGACATGGTTGAGTCCTACTCGATTACATTCCGTGAGGAACGAGCGTCCGACTCAAAACAAGTTGCGAGCCGGAACTGAAGCGGCCGCCAGACTACGGATTACTTTCCGAGGGTTATGTAGGACTAATCTTCATCTTCGTACGATTTATCCCCTTGTCTCGTAAGAGCACCGTATCTGACTTCGATTCCTACGATGGGGGCGGTATTGACTGCCGCCCCCATCGCAGGAAACTTCACTCGAAGTACTGTTGATGCACGATCAAGGACGGTTCTGTTCGCAATACACCAGGCTTGAGTTCAAGAGCGCGACAGCGACGATGACCGACGCTGTAATGCCGTTGACCACATACTCGATGTACGCATACTGAGTCGCCGGGCGCAGACCAGGGCCGGGGCTTGGTAACTGGATCGGACGGACATTGGCGTACGGTACGCTAAACTCCAGAGGGCCCGTTGCAGGCATCGGTCTGGAATCTGTGAATGGCGTGCCGGGTATCACCGCCCCGCCAGCTCCGTTGGTTACCCGTCCCTCAAATTTGAACGCAACCGTTGCGGCTGTCGGGATGTTGACATCCCGCTCGACCCTGATTCGCAGTCTGCGTGTAGCCTCATACGGCGGCATTGGTCCGTTCGCGACAGCCGGGTGATCCAGACTCGGGCAGTTGATGGACGTCGCCAGACGCTCTGGAACCACGGTCCCGGTGGCGGTTCTGAACGCCGAAACGACAATCTTCGGTGCCGGCAGATTGATCACAACCGCTGTCACGTTGACCCGCGTGACAGGTGTCTGCGTCATCGGGTTTGCACTGCCGGGGTAGGAGACAACGATGTAGGCCTCGCGGGCGGTAGCGCCGGTGCCGTTCCCTTCTGCCAGAATCGTGGCCCAGGGAAGTGTCGTGGTGACCGTGGTCGCGCCAACCGGCACGCCCACAGGCGTACCCACTTGTTTGCCCTGATAGAAGAACGTGACGATCTCTCGACCGGTAATCGGCCGGTCGGCCTCCGTCCACAAGTTCCAGATCATGGTTGCATCAAGACCGGCCTGCGCCGGGCCAAGCGTATTTGGCGCAGGTACAGGTGTACCGCCACCCTGAACAGCCACCGCGGCGATATTGATGTTTTCCGGATCAGGAAGGTTCGGCTGCTCCGGCCCGGCGTATGAAAAGTCGACTGTGCCAAATTTTTGCGGCGTGGAAACCGGATTCACGGGAATTGTCGGGCGAATCAATTCGTACCAGTACTCGAACTGCTCTTCGGTATCCCGGTTAGGATCGCCGAAGACCACCGCCCAAAAGGCGTAATCAATCACAAATTTCAGCGGCCCCGGAGTGCCTGGCGCTGGAATTTCCTGTTCCGGCAAATCATAGACATTGCCGTTCGAATCCATGATATGCGGCAAGATCCGATCTTTCTCCAGCGAATGGAGCGGGAAATCGATCTCCATTACGACTGCATTTGGATCAGGTCTGAATGACGCGAACGTAATGGGCGTCTGACCGTTGGTACCGGTAACCGGAATCCTTGGAACACCCAGCACCGGCGCCGGTGCGCTGACGCGATTGAACAGCAGCGTGATGGCCGAGTTATTGCTGATATTGCCTGGGGCATCCTTCAGGTTGTAGGAGTAAAAATACGGGCCATCCTTCAACGCTCGCAGTACGGTCAGTGGAATATTGAAAACGCCATCAGCCGGTACCGGGGCATCTGCAATAACAGCGCCCTCCCCTTGCATGCCAGTGAATGTCGTGAGCAGGGAGGCGTAGAAGTTGAACCGATCAAGGCCTGGTTCGAAATTTGCCCAGCCCGTTGGAAGAGTGAAGTTATAGCCGCCAGCGTTGGCAGGGTCGTTCAACCAGGCGTCATCGATGACGATTGGCAAACCTGTCAGGTTGATCAGCGGCGGCCGATTGCCGGTGCCATTGCCGGTGCCGGGTTGTCGCTGACATGGAGCGGTCAGATCGACCAAGAAATCCAGAGCCGACTGGGAGGTGTCGGCGTTATCAAATTCGTCATAGATAATGAACGCAGCGCCGTACTTATTGTAGGCACCCGCAGCATGGAATTTGTCTACCAGTAAAGCGATAGCTGCGCCGATCAGGTCAAAATTCACTGGAAAGGTCCAGTCGCCGCCTGGCTGATCCGCTTTCAACAATTCCATGACCACATATGTAGGGTCAAACTCTATCGGCGTGTACCCTTCTGGATATACCAGTAACTGGATCCTGTGGGCCCCACTAGGCGTTTTGTCATCAACGTCGGCCAACTGAAAGGTCACCTTGCGATCAACTTTCAGTTGTTGATACGTCAGTCGACCATCTGGCAATTGGTCCACAATCGTTGGCGGCAACGCCAGAGCACCACCACCCGTTTTAACCTGCATATTCATGTTCGTGAACTCCATCGATGTGTGTGTTGTTGAACCATCAACGTTGTTTCCCAATGAAGAATTTCGCGACTGCAGGCTGCCTGTTCCCGGGATCGACGTTTTGCCAACGTTTTGTTGCTTTCTTGCTTTTTACGGTTTGCATGAACTATTTGACTCAAGGCCCACAGGGCGATGTCCCCGGTCTGCGCCTGTCGATCTTTACGATTTCCATGTGAGACTTGGCCTGCACTACCCCCTTGCGAAAAAGGGTATAAATGCAACTCGAAGACCCATATTCGATAGGTTTGATGTGTTGAGCGTACAGAGGGCTTTCGAGCTTGAAGTCAAACCCCACGGTAGATGTAACATCTTGTTCCGTCAGGTTTTTGCGCAAAAGCAATGCTGTCCCCTCAATAACTCCCACGCCGTTGAGCGACTCGAATCCTTCCCACTTCAGCTCGCACTCGTCACCGACGAGGAACCTCCCAGGCTGAGCCGGCACCCGCACGACCACGACCTCCCAGATCGCAGGTTTTGTACTGCAGATGAGGTACCCCCAAAATGTCGCATTGGGGAAAACCACCTCCTTCAGATCCACCGGAACCTGCCGTTGAAGGATGAACGACTGTGGTATCGAATCGTCGTGATTGCCGTTGTCTCCCATGGTTACCCGGTACCTCAATGTGAGGCTGCCTACCTGCTGCAAGTACTGCGCAGGAAGGTGGATCGAGGTCGGAAACGCCACGGGCACAGGAAAGGATCTGATATAAAAAAGCGTCTCGGAAGTTGCCCCCGGTTCGCGTATCCAGATCTCCAGCAAGTCGCTGTTACCCCGGATCACTGAAGGGGCCGGCCAGGGCGGAATACGCAATGTCACACCATTGAGGTAGGCATCCGCCGGGAGGACCCCATCGGCACCGACCCAGTCTATGGTCAGCGGCAGAGCAAATATTCCGATGCTTTTGTTGGTACTCACACCCTGCTCTCCCGTGCCCGTAAGTCGTCTTGTCTCGAGAGAAATTAAACGCAGTATTTACCGATCCGCCTACTGTCAGATCTGACAGGGGAAGCGACCGTTGGTCGGAAGAGCGAGGTCAGTTGGTCACATTCAAGGGGCTTGCGGGGTTGACGTCATACCGGATAATGATGTTATCTGAAACCGGTTTCAGCCTTGCCGCGCTGATCCGAATAAATCCAATAAAAAGGCTATTCAACCGTGAACGATTTCTCCGCCGCCCAGCGCAGCCGCGTGACCATGCTTGACGTCGCCGAACATGCTGGCGTGTCCAAGGCCAGCGTTTCGCGCTTTATCGGCGATGACCGCGCCCTGCTTTCCGATGCCATTGCGCAGCGCATCGAGCAAGCCATCGCCGAGCTTGGCTACCGTCCCAACCAAATGGCCCGTGGTCTGAAACGTGGTCGCACGCGCCTGATCGGCATGCTGGTGGCCGATATCCGCAACCCTTATTCAATTGCCGTGATGCACGGAGTGGAAACCGCTTGCCGTGCGCACGGTTACAGCCTGGTGGTATGCAATACCGACCGCGACGATGAGCAGGAACGCCAGCACCTGGCGCTGTTGCGCTCGTACAACATCGAAGGGCTGATCGTGAACACCCTGGGCCATCACCGCGACGAGTTGCACGAACTGCACCGGGAAATGCCGTTGGTGCTGGTGGATCGCAAGGTCGATGGCCTCGACAGCGACATGGTCGGGTTGAACAACCCGCAGGCGGTCGAGATGGCGCTGGCTCACCTTGAACAGCGTGGCTATCGCGATGTGTTGCTGGTGACCGAACCCTATGACGGCACCAGTTCGCGTATCGAGCGCGTGCGCAGTTTTCAGACGCAGATTGCCCGGCGTTCCGGTATCACCGGGGCGGTGCTGGAAACCGGCGCTGAACTGGCAACTCAACTCCAGAACTTTTTAAAACAACCGGCGAACGGGCCGAAAGCGCTGTTCTGCGCCAACGGCGTGGCCGCACTGGCGTGCACCCTCGCCTTGCGCGAAATCGGCTGCCGCTTGTTCGAGGATGTCGGGCTGATTGCCCTGGATGACCTGGACTGGTATCCGCTGGTAGGCAACGGGATTACCGCCCTCGCCCAGCCGACGGCCGAGATCGGCGCGCGAGCGTTCGAGTGTCTGCTCAAGCGTTTGCGTGGGGAGGGCGAGGCGGTGCGCAGGCTGGATTTTGCGCCGGTGCTGGTCGAGCGGGGGTCTACCCGTGGGTTTGGCGGTGTCTGATCTGACGCCTTCGCGGGCAAGCCCGCTCCCACAGGGTTTTGCGCTGTACAGGCAATCTGGCAAACACCCCCAGGCCCCTGTGGGAGCTGGCTTGCCAGCGAAGAGGCCCTGAAACAGAACACAGAATCACTTGATATTTTTTTGCTCAAAAATGAAACCGGTTTCAGAGGTAGATAACAATGAATAAACCCGCCGTTTCCATCAGCCTGTCCAGCTACGGTGCCGACCTGGTACGTCAGCGCGGACAGGACTTCTTCATCGATGTGCTGGCTGCCGCCGGCGCCGATCGCATCGAATGGCGTGAGGAATTGCTGACCCGCGAGGTGCCTGAACAACTGCAGGCCGCGACTCAGGCGCAGGGCCTGCAAAGCATTTACTCATCGCCCACCGAACTGTGGCTGGCCGGGCAGGCGCAGCCCAACCCGGAGCTGATCACCGCCCTGCAACAGGCCGAAGCCTTCGGTTCGAAATGGCTGAAGGTGTCCCTTGGTTACTTCACCGACAACTGCGATCTGCAATCGCTGCAACAACGCCTGAAGCACAGCCCGGTGCATTTGCTGGTGGAGAATGATCAGACCCTGCACGGCGGGCGCATCGAGCCGTTTCAGCGGTTTTTCGCTGCCGTCGAGCAGCATAACCTGCCGATCAAAATGACCTTTGACATCGGCAACTGGCAGTGGCAGGACCAGTCCGCCGCCAGCGCCGCTCGTGCGCTCGGGCGGCATGTCGGTTATGTGCATTGCAAAGCCGTGGCGCGGCGTGCCGACGGCAAACTGGTTGCCGTGCCGCCGGCGCTGAGCGACCTGCATGTGTGGGAACAACTGCTGCGGCACATGGCCCAAGGCGTTATGCGCGCCGCCGAATATCCATTGCAGGGCGAGGATCTGGTGGCGCTGACCACCGAACATGTCGCCGCCCTCGCCCGCCTCGGCCAATCGCGCCTGGAGCCTGCCCATGTCTGAGATCGATATTCTGTCATTTGGCGAAACCATGGCGATGCTGGTTGCCGAGCAAACCGGTGATCTGGCCGCGGTCGAACACTTTCACAAGCGCATTGCCGGCGCCGACAGCAACGTGGCGATCGGCCTGTCGCGCCTGGGTTTCAATGTGGCGTGGCTGAGCCGGGTCGGTAACGATTCGCTTGGGCGTTTTGTGGTCGAGAGCCTGATCAAGGAAGGTCTGGATTGCAGCCATGTCGCGGTCGATACCCAGCACCCGACCGGTTTCCAGTTCAAATCCCGTAACGACGATGGCAGCGACCCGCAGGTCGAGTATTTCCGCCGCGGTTCGGCGGCCAGTCATCTGTCGCCACAGTCGATCAGTGCCAACCTGCTGAGCGCCCGTCACCTGCACGCCACCGGGATTCCACCGGCGCTGTCGGCCACCGCGCGCGAGTTGTCCTTCGAACTGATGACCCGCATGCGCCAGGCCGGGCGCAGCGTGTCGTTCGACCCCAACCTGCGCCCGAGCCTGTGGGCCAGCGAGCAGGAGATGATCCGCGAAATCAACCGCCTCGCCGCCCTCGCCCATTGGGTGTTGCCGGGGTTGAGCGAAGGCCGCTTGCTCACCGGGTTTGACGACCCGGCGGACATTGCCGGGTTTTATCTCGATCAGGGCGCCGAAGCTGTGGCAATCAAGCTCGGGCCGCAAGGCGCGTATTACCGCACCCATCTGGACCAGGGGTTTGTTGCCGGCGTGCCGGTGGCCAACGTGGTCGATACCGTCGGCGCCGGTGACGGCTTTGCCGTCGGCATGATCAGCGCCCTGCTCGAACAGCAAAGCTTTGCCGAGGCGGTGCAACGCGCGAACTGGATTGGCAGTCGGGCGGTGCAGAGTCGCGGGGATATGGAGGGGTTGCCGAGCCGCTCCGAACTGATCGCTGAATTTGAAACCGCCATCGCTGGCAAGCCAGCTCCCACAGGGTCTAGCGGTGGAAACACAAACTTCGAACTGTCAGAGATACCTGTGGGAGCTGGCTTGCCAGCGATGAGGCCCACCCAGACAACCCATTAATTGAACCTGCTGCGACAAAAACAACAAGCTCAGGAGCAAGACCATGAAAACTGCAACCCTCGCCGCCCGCCGCTGGTGGTACATCATGCCCATCGTGTTCATCACCTACAGCCTGGCGTATCTGGATCGCGCCAATTACGGCTTCGCTGCCGCGTCTGGCATGGCCGCCGACCTGATGATCACGCCGGGCCTGTCATCGCTGCTCGGCGCCCTGTTCTTCCTCGGCTACTTTTTCTTCCAGGTGCCCGGAGCGATCTACGCGCAGAAACACAGCGTGAAGAAGCTGATTTTCTTTAGTCTGATCCTCTGGGGCGGGCTCGCCACGTTGACCGGCGTGGTCTCCAACGCCTACTGGCTGATCGTGATTCGCTTCATGCTCGGCGTGGTCGAAGCGGCCGTGATGCCGGCGATGCTGGTCTATCTGTGCCACTGGTTCACCCGTGCCGAACGCTCGCGGGCCAACACCTTTCTGATTCTCGGCAACCCGGTGACCATGCTGTGGATGTCGGTGGTCTCGGGCTATCTGGTGCAGCACTTCAGCTGGCGCTGGATGTTCATCATCGAAGGCTTGCCGGCGGTGCTCTGGGCCTTTATCTGGTGGAAACTGGCCGATGATCGTCCGGCCCAGGCCAAGTGGCTGAGCGAACAGGAAAAGCACGATCTGGAAAGTGCGCTCGCCGCCGAACAGGTCGGGATCAAAGCGGTGAAGAACTACGCCGAGGCGTTCCGTTCGCCGAAGGTGATCATTCTGGCCCTGCAGTTTTTCTGCTGGAGCATCGGCGTTTACGGCTTTGTGCTGTGGCTGCCATCGATCCTCAAGGCCGGCGCGCAAATGGACATGATCGAAGCCGGCTGGCTCTCGGCGCTGCCGTATCTGGCGGCGGTGATCGGCATGCTCGCGGTCTCGTGGGGCTCGGACAAACTGCAGAAACGCAAACGCTTCGTCTGGCCGCCGCTGCTGATCGCCTCCATCGCGTTCTACGGCTCCTACGCTTTGGGCGCCGAGCATTTCTGGTGGTCGTACACGTTGCTGGTGATCGCCGGCGCCTGCATGTACGCGCCTTACGGGCCGTTCTTCGCCATCGTTCCGGAGATCCTCCCGGCCAACGTTGCCGGTGGCGCCATGGCGCTGATCAACAGCATGGGCGCGCTGGGCTCGTTCGGCGGCTCGTACCTGGTCGGTTACCTGAACAGTTCCACCGGTTCGCCCGGAGCCTCGTACCTGCTGATGAGCGGCGCACTGATGCTCTCGGTGGTGCTGACGATTTTTCTCAAGCCCGGCGCCAGTGACCGCGTCGTGGCCAAAGCCGCTGCCACGCGTCCCGTGCCGGCGCATTCCTGAAGAGAGGCTGCCCATGAAAAAGCAAGTCGTGCTGTACAAGAAACTCTCGCCGGCGCTGATGACGCGCCTGCAGCAACACTGTGACGTGACGCTGATCGAAAGCCTCGATGCCGACGGCCTGATGAAACTGCGCGACGCCCTGCCCGGCGCCCACGGTCTGCTCGGCGCCAGCCTGAAACTCGACGCCGCGTTGCTCGACCTCGCGCCGCAGTTGCAAGCGATTGCCAGCGTCTCGGTGGGCGTCGACAACTACGACATCGACTATCTGACCCAGCGCCGGATCCTGCTCAGCAACACCCCGGACGTGCTCACCGAAACCACCGCCGACACCGGTTTCGCGTTGATCCTCGCCACCGCCCGACGTGTGGTGGAACTGGCGAACATGGTGCGCAGCGGCCAGTGGCACCGCAACATTGGCCCGGCGCATTTCGGCACCGACGTGCACGGCAAGACCCTGGGCATCATCGGCATGGGACGGATTGGTGAGGCGTTGGCCCAGCGCGGGCATTTCGGTTTCGGCATGCCAGTGCTTTATCACAGTCAGTCGCGCAAACCGGCGGTCGAGGCGCGTTTCGATGCGCAGTACCGCAGTCTTGACGCGCTGCTGCAAGAGGCCGATTTCATCTGCCTGACCTTGCCACTGACTGCGCAGACCGAAGGCCTGATCGGCGCCGAGCAGTTCGCGCTGATGCGCCCGGAAAGCATCTTCATCAATATCTCGCGGGGCAAGGTGGTGGATGAAGCGGCGCTGATCGACGCGCTGCGCCATCAGCGAATTCGTGCGGCGGGGCTGGATGTGTTCGAGCGCGAGCCGCTGAATCATGACTCGCCGTTGTTGCAGCTCAGCAATGTGGTGGCGACCCCGCACATGGGCTCTGCGACGCATGAGACCCGTGAGGCGATGGCGCGCTGTGCGGTGGATAATCTGCTGGCGGCGTTGGCTGGGGAGAAGCCGGTGAATCTGGTGAATCCGGCGGCTTGGCAGGGCTGAAAAAAATCATCGACTGACAGTCCGTCTTCGCGAGCAAGCCCGCTCCCACAGGGTCCGGTGTATACAGAAAATTCTGGTACAACCCAATCCACTGTGGGAGCGGGCTTGCTCGCGAAGGGGCCAGCTCAAACGACACAAAACCCTCAGGCACTCCGCGCCTGTAATAGCTGCACCGCACACAACGCAATCCGCCCGCAGGCATCCGCCAGCTTCACCCGGTCCAGCACCAGCCCGATGCGAATATGCCCCGCCGCACTTGGCCCGAACGCCTCGCCGGCCAGCACCGACACCCCATAACCTTCGAGCAAGCGCTCGGCAAACGCCTGCGCGCCGTAGCCGGTCTGGCGCACATCGACCATCACGAACATCCCGCCATCCGGACGGATCGGCTGTAACCCCGGACAACCGCGCAAGCGCTCGCACACCAGGTCACGACGCAAGCGGTATTCCTCGCGCATCTGCGTGACTTCCGGGAGATCGCTTTCCAGCGCCACTTGCGCCGCTTTCTGCACAAAGTCCGGCAAGCCAAACAGCATGCTCAGCGACAGGTTCACCAGATGCTCGGCCAGCGCTTTCGGACCAATCGACCAGCCGATGCGCCAGCCGGTCATGGCATGGGATTTCGACAGGCTGTTGATGGTCGCGGTGCGTTCGGCCATGCCCGGCAGGCTCGCCGGGCTGACATGCTCGCCCTCGTACAGCAGATCGCTGTAGACCTCATCGCTGATCAGCCATAAATCGTGACGCAGGCAAAGCGCCGCCAGCTCTTGCCAGATCAACAGCGAAAGGCTCGCACCTGAAGGATTGTTGGGGCTGTTGAGCAACAGCGCGCGGGTGTTCGGGGTGATGCGTGCGGCGACGTCGGCCGGGTCCACGCGAAAGCCGTTCTCCGGTCTCACCGGCACCGGCACCACCGTCGCGCCGCAGGCACCGAACACGCCTTCATAGGTCACGTACATCGGCTCGGCGACGATCACTTCATCGCCCGGATCCAGCAGGCATTGCGCCACCGAATACACCGCACATTGCGCGCCGGGCAGCACGATCACATGCTCGGCATCCACCACCTGACCGCTGCGCCGCTGGTGGCGCGCGGCGATCAGCTTGCGCAGCGCCAGCCGGCCACGCACTTCGGAATAATGCGTATCGCCGGCCAGCAGGCTGTCGATGGCGCCATGCACAATCGGCAGCGGCGTGTCGAAATCCGGATCGCCCACGCTGAGCAGCAGAACATCGACCCCCTCGGCACGCAACGCCAGCGCCCGGTCATGAATCTGCCAGGCGGCAGCGCCCTCCCCGGCGATGCGTTGGGTCAAGGCTGAATAGCGCATGCACGTCTCCTGATTGCGCGGTCTCCAGCCTTCACCCTATCTCAAATCACAAAACGCGCCACCATCGCATTCAAATCCACCGCCAGGCGCGACAGTTCGTGAGTGGCGGCACTGGTCTGGTTGGCCCCGGCAGCCGATTGCGTGGCCAGATCGCGGATATTGACCAGGTTGCGGTCGACTTCGCGCGAGACCTGCGCCTGTTCTTCCGAGGCGCTGGCGATCACCAGGTTGCGTTCGTTGATCTGATGGATCGACTGGGTGATCTGCTCCAGCGCGATACCGGCGGCGCGGGCCATTTCCAGGGTGGTCTGGGTGCGCTGATTGCTTTGCTGCATCGAAGAAACGGCTTCGCCAGTACCATTCTGGATGCCGGCGACCATTTTTTCGATTTCCTGGGTCGATTGCGCGGTTCGGTGAGCCAAGGCACGCACTTCGTCTGCCACCACCGCAAAACCGCGCCCGGCTTCACCGGCACGCGCCGCTTCGATGGCCGCGTTGAGCGCCAGCAGGTTGGTCTGCTCGGCAATCGCCCGGATCACGTCGAGCACCTTGCCGATGTCGCGGCCCTGTGCGGCCAGACCTTCGATCATCTGTGCGGTGCTCTGCACGTCGTGGGTCATGGTCTGGATCGCATCGACGGTTTTCACCACCTGGTCGCGACCTTCGCGGGCGGCCTGGGTCGACTGGTTCGAGGCTTCGGATGTCGATACAGCGTTGCGCGCCACTTCTTCCACGGCGGCGGTCATTTCGTTGACGGCGGTGGCGGCCTGTTCGATTTCGTTATTCTGCTGCTGCAAGCCTCGCGAGGCCTCTTCGGTGACTGCGCTGAGTTCTTCAGCAGCGGCGCCCAATTGCGTGGCAGAACCGGCGATCTGTTCGATGGTTTTGCGCAGGTTGGTCTGCATCGTCGCCAATGCCTGCAGCAGTTGCGTGGCTTCGTCCTTGCCATCGACTTCGATGGCCTGGGTCAGGTTGCCACCGGCAATGGTTTGCGCCGCCGTCACCGCGCGATTGAGCGGAGTAACAATGCTGCGGGTCAGCAACAACGCCAGCAGGATCGTGGCGAGCGCCGCGACCACCGCGACAATGACGATGCCGGTGATGGCGCTGTCGTAATGCTCGCCGGCCTGATCAGAGGCGGCTTTCGCCCCCGCCGCGTTGATCGCGATCAGCTTGTTGAGCTGCTCGCCCATCTGGTCGGTGCCTTCCTTGATTCGCGTGTTGATCAGCGTGCGCATCTCATCGACCTTGTCCTGACGCGACAGCTCCATCATCTGGTTTTGCGCTTGCAGGTAGTTCTCGAGCGTCGCTGCGAAGGTCTGGTACAAGGCACGCTCATCCGCTCCTGCCGATAACGCGGCGTAGCGGGCCTGAGCACTGCGCACCTTGTCTACCAGCACGCCGATGCGGGTTTGCGCTTCTTGCAGCCCGGCCGGGTCGCGGTTGACCAGAATCCGAAAGGACAGAATGCGCATGCGCAACACGTTTTCCGTCACCACACCCAGGTAGGTGACGCTGGGCAGCTGATTGGTTTCCATGTCGAGGGAGGCCTGGCGAATGGTCGACATGCGATTGACGGCAAACACGCCGAGGACGATCACCAGCAAGGCGATAAAGGCAAAACCGAGGAAGGCACGGGGCGCGATTTTCAGGTTACGCAGGGACATGATAGGACTCTCGGATAGAAGTAACTGCGAGCATCCATGCTGTCATCACCGGCCTTGGGGGTGGGCCGGTGCGGCGTCACGGTTCGAGGGAATCTGTGTGCGCCTGATCTTTGTATCGGCAAGGCTTGAGGAAGGTTTCGGGCGAATCGGCAATATTTTTCAATATATTGCAACAGCGAATCGCTCTTGTTATCGGCCCCTGTAGCGAGGGGATTTATCCCCGATGGGGCGCGAAGCGGTCCCTGCATTCTCGGCAAGAACCAGTCTTCATGAGCTGCCGAAGGCTCGAGCCGCGATCGGACGATCTTTTGATTCTGCTTTTGTAGATCAAGATCAAGATCAAGATCAAGATCAAAAGATCGCAGCCTTCGGCAGCTCCTACACGGGGATCAGTGTCTGGCGGCGATGTGCCAGACGCGGGCGATGTCCGTTGCCCGTTCGCGCAACAGGCGCGGTGCTTCGGCGCAGGCCTGTTCGAGGCTCATCGGGCCGCTGGTCACGGCGAAGGCGGCATCGATGCCGTGTTCGTAGAGTGCCTGATAACCCTCCCCCAACGTGCCGGCGATGACGATCACCGGGACATTCTGTTGCCTGGCGATCCGCGCCACGCCGAACGGGGTTTTGCCACGCAGGGTCTGCGCATCGAAGCGGCCCTCCCCCGTGATCACCAGATCCGCACCGTTGACCGCTGACGCCAGACCGACCAGTTCCGCCACCACCTCCACGCCGGCCTGAAATTGCGCGCCGAGAAACGCCTTGGCGGCAAAACCCAGACCACCTGCCGCACCGCTGCCCGGCTCATCGCGCACGTCCTTGGCCAACGCCTGTGCACAAAGGTCGGCGAAGTGCCCCAGCGCCTGATCCAGTTGTTGCACCTGCGTCGGCGATGCACCTTTTTGCGGGCCGAAAATCGCCGAGGCGCCGTGCGGGCCGCACAGGGGATTGTTGACGTCGGCGGCGATGTCGAAGCGCACCTGAGCCAGACGCGGATCCAGCTCGCTCAGATCCACACGCGCCAGTTGCGCCAAGGCCAGACCGCCGGGCACCAGCGCCTGATCTTGCGCATCCAGCAGTTTGACCCCGAGTGCCTGCATGGCCCCGGCGCCGCCGTCGTTGGTGGCGCTGCCGCCAATCGCCAGAATCACCCGCTGCGCGCCGGCATCCAGCGCGGCGCGAATCAGTTCGCCGGTGCCGAAGGTGCTGGTGATGCAGGCGTCGCGCTGCCCCGTCGGGACGAGTTGCAAGCCACTGGCCTCGGCCATCTCGATGATCGCGGTGTGGTTATGCGGCAGCCAGCCCCACGCCGCCTCGACCGCCGTGCCCAGCGGTCCGCGCACCCGGGTGCGACGCAATTCGCCTGCGCAGGCGGCCAGAATAGACTCCACCGTGCCCTCGCCGCCATCGGCCATCGGGCATTTGACCAGCGTCGCCTGCGGCCAGACTTGCGCCAGTCCCAGAGCAATTGCGTCGGCAACGCCTTGGGCACTCAGGCTGTCCTTGAACGAATCGGGGGCGATGACGATCTTCATGCGAATTCTCCAGTTCCAATGCACCTCATGCTGCCAGTCGGCCCGCACATTGACGCCGGTCGGCTGCACAAGCGCGGTGGGGGTTTATTGTTCATTTCTACAAAGCCCGGAGATTGAGGCTGAATGTTACGACCCTATCGCTGGCAAGCCAGCTCCCACAGGTTTCGGGTTGATCACACAATGTGTGGTCACTGGAGATCCTTGTGGGAGCTGGCTTGCCAGCGATGGCGTCACCAAGAACACCTCAGATCGCTGGATCAGTCTGCGGCAACAACTGCACCCCCAGATACAACGCCAGCATCCCGTCCAGCCGCAACGGATCTACCCCGCTCAGTTCGGCAATCCGTTCCATGCGGTAACGCAGGCTGTTGCGATGAATGCCCAGCGCATCGGCGCAGGCCTGGCTCTGGCCGTCGTGTTCGCACCAACTGCGCAGGGTCGCGAGCAATTGGCCGTTGCTGTCCCTGGCGATGACTTTACGCAACGGTTTGAGCAGTTCGTCCAGCGCATCATCGTTGCGATGGCGCCAGAGCATCACCGGCAAGCGGTAGCGATTGAGCGTCAGCAAACGCGAGCTGGGCAGCACGTCGCGGCCATAGGCGAGCAGATCGCCGACCCGCCGATAGCAACGACGCAACCCGGCCAGTCCGTCCGCTTGCCCACCGACAGCGATGCGCAAAATATTCCAGCCGAGGCTGTCGAGCTTTTCCAGCAGACGATCATGCTCAACCGTCTGACTCGCCGGGCGGCACCACAGCAGCGACGACTTGGCCGAACTCACGCACCAACTGTCCGGGTAGCGCGAGGTCAGCCACGCGCTCAAGGCCTCGACGGTTTGCCCCGGACCGTGTTCCAGACCCAGCTCGAACAAATACGGCACCCGGGTCAATTGCGGTTTGAGGCCAAGTTGCTGCGCTTCATCGACCAGACGCGGCGAGTCCCCGGCTTCACTGAGCAGCAACGCCAACAGATCATCGCAACGCTGGCGCCGCCATTGCTGTTCGGCCTGCTGATTGCGCTGGCCTACGAGCATTTCCGCGGTCATGCGCACCAGTTCGGCGTAGGTGCGCAGTTGCTCCGGTTCGCCGGTGATGCCGAGCACGCCGATCAGACGCTGGTCGAGCAGCAGCGGCAGGTTGATCCCCGGCTGCACCCCTTTCAGATGCACTGCGGTTTGCGCATCGATCTCCACCACGCGCCCGTTGGCCAGCACCAGTTGCGCGCCTTCGTGACGGGTGTTGATGCGCTCCGGCTCGCCACTGCCGAGGATCAACCCCTGGCTGTCCATGACGTTGACGTTGTAGGGCAAAATGGCCATGGCCCGGTCGACGATATCCTGAGCGAGGTCGTGATCGAGTTCGAACATGATCGGCAAATCCTTAAGCAACGGCGGCGGACGGTTGTTCACCCGCACAGGGTCTGGCGCCAAACCCTGTGCTCAGGCACAAAGACAATCCGGCCACAGGTGGCCGAGACTCTCGGGGCGATCAACGTTAACCTGTGCATCGCAAAAAATCATAATAAAGAGAGAGCCGCCATGTCGCAGAGCGCCGCTGCCACCCCGACCACTGACGACGGTAAAAACGCCGTCTACAAACGCATTACCCTGCGTTTGATCCCCTTCATCTTCGTCTGCTACCTGTTCAACTACCTCGACCGGGTCAACGTCGGCTTTGCCAAGCTGCAGATGCTCGATGCACTGAAGTTCAGCGAAACCGTGTACGGCCTCGGTGCCGGGATTTTCTTCATCGGCTACGTGCTGTGCGGCGTTCCGAGCAACCTCGCCCTGACTAAATTTGGTCCACGGCGCTGGATTGCGCTGATGATGATCACCTGGGGCACGTTGTCGACCTGCCTGTTGTTCGTCACCACCCCGACCCAGTTCTACACCTTGCGCCTGTTCACCGGTGCGGCCGAAGCCGGGTTCTTCCCGGGTGTGGTGTTGTATCTTTCGCAGTGGTTCCCGACCTTCCGCCGGGGGCGGATCATGGCGCTGTTCATGTCGGCGATCCCGGTCTCGGGCCTGCTCGGCAGCCCGTTCTCCGGCTGGATCCTCAATCACTTCGCTGCCGGGCAAGGCGGACTGGCCGGCTGGCAGTGGATGTTCCTGCTACAAGGCATTCCAACGGTGATCCTCGGCGCCCTCGCCTACTTCCTCCTCAGCGACAACTTCGCCAACGCCAAATGGCTGAGCGCCCATGAGCGTGCGGTGCTCGAAGCCGATCAGGCCGAAGACCTGGCAAACAAACCGCAAACAACCTCCGATTCGCTGCTGGCGGTGTTCAAGAACCCGGCGATCTGGGCGTTTGGCCTGATCTACTTCTGCATCCAGAGCGGCGTGTACGCGATCAACTTCTGGCTGCCGTCGATCATCAAGAACCTCGGTTTCAGCGATAACCTGGTGATCGGCTGGTTGAGCGCGATTCCGTACCTGCTGGCGGCAGTGTTCATGTTGCTGGTCGGGCGCTCGGCAGACTTGCGCAAAGAACGCCGCTGGCATCTTGTTGTACCGATGCTGATGGGCGCCATCGGTCTGCTGATTGCGGTGAACTTCGCCGCCAATCCGCCGATTGCGATTCTCGGTCTGACCATCGCCACCATGGGCGCGCTCACCGGCCTGCCGATGTTCTGGCCGGTGCCAACCGCCATGCTGAGCGCGGGCGCGGCGGCCGGTGGCCTGGCGTTGATCAACTCGATGGGGCAGATGGCCGGTTTCCTCAGCCCGTACCTGGTCGGTTGGGTCAAGGACAGCACCGGCTCGACCGATGCGGCGTTGTATTTGCTGGCGGCGGTGATTGTCGGCGGGAGTCTGCTGGCGTTGCGCATGACCCGCACGTTGCGCGCTTGATCAGGCTTTTTTAAGCGCAAAAGATCGCAGCGTTCCGCAGCTCCTACACGGGATGATGTAACCCTGTAGGAGCTGCGGAACGCTGCGATCTTTTGCTTTTTCGAACTTGCCAATCCTGGAAAAATCCCGCAAAACCGCGATGATCTTTAAAGGATTTTTACCAATGAGCTCGATTCTCGATCTGGAGATCTTCGTCCGCGTCGCCGATGCCGGCAGTATCTCGGCGGCTGCCCGCACTCTGGAGTTGACACCCGCCGCTGCCAGCATTGCGCTGAAACGCCTGGAAACCCGCCTCGGCAGCCGCCTGTTCGCTCGCTCCACCCGCAGCATGCGCCTCACCGAGGAAGGACGGCGTTATCTGGACAGCGTGCGTATCGCCCTCGGTGCACTGGCCGAAGGCGAGCAGGCGCTCAAGCAGCACGGCGCAGGCCTCAGCGGCGTGCTGCAACTGGCCGCGCCCTCGGACTTCGGGCGCAATGTGTTGCTGCCGTGGCTCGACGATTTCAAGCGCGAACACCCGAATATTCAGCTGCAATTGCTGCTCAACGATCGTCACGCCGATCTCTTCCGCGAAACCGTGGATGTCGCGTTGCGCTTTGGCGTGCCGAGCGATTCGACACTGGTGGCGTTGCCGATACTGCCAGCGCATCGACGCGTCGCCTGTGCCAGTCCCGGCTATCTGGCCCGACACGGCACACCGCAACATCCCGCGCAATTGCGCGAGCACAGCGCCCTGCTCTATCTGCGCCATGGCCGGCCTTACAACACCTGGTGCTTCAGTCGCGGGGATGAAACGCTGGAAATCGAGGTGCAGGGCGACTATTTGAGCGACGACGGTGAAGTCGCCCGCCGTTGGGCGCTTTGCGGGCACGGCATCGCCTGCAAGGCCTGGCTGGACGTCGCCGAAGATGTGCGCGCCGGGCGGCTGGTGACACTGTTCGATGACTGGCACGGCGAAAGCGTGCCGTTCAATCTGCTCTGTCCGCATCGACTGCAGGTGTCCGAGCGGGTGCGGGTGTTGCAGGCATTCTTGCAGGCCCGCTGCGCGTTACTCAGCCGATAATTCACTTTGCCGCGTCGCACGCTTCTGGTATTTGATGGGTGTTTTCCCACCGATAAAAGGATTTCGGCATGAGCTATCGCACACTGGGGCACTCGGGGTTGCAGGTATCTACCCTCACCCTCGGCACGATGATGTTTGGCGAGCAGACCAGCGCTGAAGATTCGCTGCGCATCATCGACAAGGCCTGGGATCAGGGCATCAATTTCATCGACACCGCCGACGTTTATACCCAAGGTCGCTCGGAGGAGATCGTCGGCGAAGCGATTGCCCGTCACCGACATGAATGGGTGCTGGCGACCAAGGTCGGTTTCGGCCCGGTGGATGGCGTGCCGAACCGCAGCGGTCTGAGCCGCAAACACATTTTCAACGCACTGGAGGCGAGCCTGACGCGCCTCGGCACCGATTATGTCGACATCTATTACCTGCACCGCGAAGATCACAACACGCCGCTGGAAGTGACGGTTTCGGCAATTGGCGACCTGATCCGCCAAGGCAAGATCCGTTACTGGGGCCTGTCGAACTATCGTGGCTGGCGGATTGCCGAGGTGATTCGTCTGGCCGACCAGCTCGGTGTCGATCGTCCGGTGATCAGCCAGCCGCTGTACAACATCGTCAACCGCCAGGCCGAGACCGAGCAGATCACCGCCGCGCAAACTTATGGTCTGGGCGTGGTGCCTTACAGCCCGCTGGCCCGGGGCGTGCTCAGCGGCAAATACGCACCGGACGTGACCCCGGACGCCAACAGCCGCGCCGGGCGTCAGGACAGACGCATTCTGGAAACCGAATGGCGCGTGGAATCGCTGCGCATCGCCCAGCAGATCCAGCAATACACCCAGGGCCGAGGGGTCGGCATGGTCGAGTTCGCGATTGCCTGGGTGCTGAACAACAGCGCGGTGACCTCGGCGATTGTCGGCCCGCGTACCGAACAGCAGTGGGACGCGTACACCAAGGCGCAGGCGGTGCAGATCACGGCGCAGGATGAAGCGTTTATCGATTCGCTGGTGACACCGGGGCATGCGTCGACACCGGGGTTTAATGATGTGAGCCATTTTGTGCCGGGCCGCAATTCGCGCTCGGCGTGAGATTGCTACCCTCACCCTAGCCCTCTCCCGGAGGGAGAAGGAACCGATTGGGGGATATTGAGGCCAGGCATTTGCCTGAGACATTCGTGGTGAATCCATAATCGCCTCGGTCGTTCATGTCGCTGATTGTCGTAAGCCATCCCGAATCAGTCCCCTCTCCCTCTGGGAGAGGCTTAGGGTGAGGGGCTTTTGAGGTTGTGTGGGAAATATTGATCACGCGGCCAATATTCAGCACAAAAACCACGTATCCTGCGCGCCTCGTTTGATCACCCCCCCCCGCGAGGACAGTTTGTCTAAAGGTATCGCTTTATCGGTTTCAGCCTCGGTGCTGTTTGCCGTCATGTATTACTACACCTCGCTGCTCACTCCGTTGAGCGGCGTGGAAATCTTTGGTTGGCGCATGCTGCTGACGGTGCCGTGCATGACCGTGTTCATGCTGGTGTCCGGCGAATGGCGGCGGGTGCTGGAATTGCTGCGGCGGGTGGCGGCGAATCCGAAGCTGATCGCTGGCCTGATCGTTTCCTCGGCGTTGCTCGGCGCGCAGTTGTGGTTGTTCATGTGGGCGCCGCTCAACGGCTATAGCCTCGATGTGTCGCTGGGCTATTTCCTGCTGCCATTGGCGATGGTCCTGACCGGGCGCATTGCTTACGGCGACAGCCTGTCGTATCTACAGAAAGTCGCAGTGTTTTTTGCCACCGTGGGTGTGGCCAACGAGCTGTATCGGGTCGGCGGATTTTCCTGGGCGACCCTGCTGGTCGTGGTCGGCTACCCGTTGTACTTCGTGCTGCGCAAACGCCTGAAGAGCGATCACCTCGGCGGCTTGTGGGTCGACATGACGCTGATGCTGCCGGTGGCGTACGGGTTCGTGCGCGGCGGCGAGCAAGGCTTTGGCGTGTTCGATCAGTACCCGGGGCTGCTGTGGCTGATTCCGCTGCTCGGCCTGATCAGTGCGTCGGCGCTGGTGGTGTACATCATTGCCAGCCGCTTGCTGCCGTTCAGCCTGTTCGGTCTGCTCAGTTATGTCGAACCGGTGTTGCTGCTTGGCGTGGCGTTGTTGCTCGGCGAAAGTATCAAGGCCGGTGAATGGCTGACCTACATTCCGATCTGGCTGGCGGTGGTGGTGCTGGTGTTTGAAGGCTTCAAGCATCTGATGCGGCAACGCAGACCCTGAAAGCAAAAGATCGCAGCCTGCGGCAGCTCCTACAGGAAACGCATTCCACTGTAGGAGCTGCCGCAGGCTGCGATCTCTTGATTTGGAAAAGCCTGGCACACGCCAGGCTTTTTTACGGATTACTCGGTAGCAAGCACACCACGACGCACCTGATCCCGCTCGATGGATTCGAACAGGGCCTTGAAGTTACCCTCGCCGAAACCATCATCGCCTTTGCGCTGAATGAACTCGAAGAATACCGGGCCCATCAGGGTTTCCGAGAAGATCTGCAGCAGCAGGCGCTTGTCTTCTTTATCCGACGCACCGTCGAGCAGGATCCCGCGCGACTGCAGTTGGTCCACCGGCTCGCCGTGGTTCGGCAGACGACCTTCGAGCATTTCGTAGTAAGTGTCCGGCGGTGCGGTCATGAAGCGCATGCCAATCTTCTTCAACTGATCCCAGGTCTTGACCAGATCGTCGGTGAGGAACGCCACGTGCTGGATGCCCTCGCCGTTGAACTGCATCAGGAACTCTTCGATCTGCCCGGCGCCCTTGGACGACTCTTCGTTGAGCGGGATGCGGATCATGCCGTCCGGCGCGGTCATCGCTTTCGAGGTCAGGCCGGTGTATTCGCCCTTGATGTCGAAGTAGCGGATCTCGCGGAAGTTGAACAGCTTCTCGTAGAAGTTGGCCCAGTAGGCCATGCGTCCGCGATACACGTTGTGGGTCAGGTGGTCGATGATCTTCAGGCCGGCACCGACCGGGTTGCGGTCAACGCCTTCGATGAACACGAAGTCGATGTCATAGATCGAGCTGCCTTCGCCGAAACGGTCGATCAGGTACAGCGGCGCGCCGCCAATGCCCTTGATCGCCGGCAGATTGAGCTCCATCGGGCCGGTTTCGATATGGATCGGCTGAGCGCCGAGTTCCAGGGCACGCTTGTAGGCTTTCTGCGAATCCTTGACGCGGAACGCCATGCCGCACACCGACGGGCCATGCTCGGCGGCAAAGTACGAGGCCACGCTGTTCGGTTCGTTGTTGAGGATCAGGTTGATCGCGCCCTGACGGTACAGGTGCACGTTCTTCGAGCGGTGGGTCGCGACCTTGGTGAAGCCCATGATCTCGAAGATCGGCTCCAGGGTGCCGGGAGTCGGCGATGCGAACTCGATGAATTCAAAGCCCATCAGGCCCATTGGGTTTTCGTATAAATCGGTCATGGTGACGCCTCATCATTCTTATCAAATTAACCAGGGCTATTTGTCAGTAATGCTGAGGCCGGCGGGAGGGGCGCAGGAGATTCCGCGCACACTGCGGGCGAGGAAGTCACCATAGATCAGTTGAAACCCGAATATCTTCATTGTCGACCCAAGGCTCTTGCGGGCGAGGCTTCTGCTGCCAGAAGACGATTATTATTGTATGCGTAAACCGATTCTACACAGCGTAAATACGCTTGTCTGCCCTGCCTATAAAATCCGCCTTTATCGCGCCGGTGCAAGGGGTTTGTTGCCGGCGGCGCGAGTCGGGTCACGTTGTGCTGGCTTTATCGAACAGCGACATGGATCTGACAAGCTTGTACAGCACAAGCATCAGCGGCCATCTATCATGCCTGGTGGCTCAGCTGTTTTTCAGCGGCGCGCCGTTGCCAGGCCTGCGTTCGAGCGTTTCTCCCTCCGCAACAAGGATGTGCCCATGCCCTTGACCGCCAGACCCCGCCGCCAACGTAGCGTGCGCAATTGTGTGACCCTGCTCTGCGGTCTGCTGCCCGTGCTGTTGGGCATCGGAATTCTGTATATGCAGGCAGAACGGGCCTTGCGGCAAAGCACACGCCAGACCGCCGATGAGGCGTTGCGCCAGTTCGAACTGATGCTCGACAACACCGCGCAGGCCGCCAGCACTTTACTGCCACTGGCCGGCCAGCCCTGCGCCAACGTGGAACTGGCGCTGCGCGAACAGGTGACCCGCCGGCCTTTCGTGCGCTCGACCAATCTGGTGTGGGACAACAACCTCTATTGCAGCTCGCTGTTCGGTGAGTTCAAGGAAGCCGTCAATCCGGGCGACTACACCGAGGGCAAGTTGTGGTTGATGAACGGCAATCCCGTCACGCCCAACACTGCACTGCTGGTGTATCGGCTCAGCGAGGGGCGCGGCGGCGCGTTGACCACGCTCGATGGTTATCATCTGAGCAACATGCTGCGCCTGATCGGCCGGGATACGCTGTTATTGCTGCAGGTCGGCGACAACTGGCTGTCCGCGGATGGCAAGGTGCAACAGGGTGCATTGCCCGCACTGCCGGTCGCGCAAAGCCTGCTCGCCTCTTCGCGCTACGCCTTCAGTGTCCGTGCCGGTTTTGCCCAAGGTGAAACCTGGCGCTACATGGCCGACGAATACCCGCCGTTGTTCAGCCTGCTGATGTTTTTCGGGGTAATCTCGGGCGCCATCGGCCATATCGTGCAACGACGCTCCACTTCGCCCAGTCATGAAATGCAGCGGGCGTTGGAGGCTGGCGAGTTCATCCCGTACTTTCAGCCGGTGGTGCATGGCGACAGCAAAAAGTGGTCCGGTGCTGAAGTGCTGATGCGCTGGAAACATCCCAAGGAAGGACTGGTGCGCCCGGACCTGTTCATCCCGTTCGCCGAACATTCAGGCCTGATCGTGCCCATGACCCGCGCCCTGATGCAGCAGACTGCCGCCCTGCTCGGCCCGTTGTCTGCAGACTTCGACAAACCTTTCCATATCGGCATTAATATCACCGCCAGCCATTGCCTGGACCTGGAGCTGGTCGACGACTGCCGCGCGTTTCTTGGCGCGTTCGTCCCCGGCAGCGTCAACCTGGTGCTGGAGTTGACCGAGCGCGAACTGGTCGAGCCGACCGACATCACTCATCAGCTCTTCGAGCAGTTGCATGCGCTGGGCGTAATGATCGCCATCGACGACTTCGGAACCGGGCATTCGAGCCTGGGCTACCTGCGAGCCTTCAACGTCGATTTTCTCAAGATCGATCAAAGTTTCGTGGCAATGATCGGGATTGATGCGCTGTCGCGGCATATTCTCGACACGATTATCGAACTGTGCGCCAAACTCGATCTGGGTATTGTTGCTGAAGGTGTAGAGACCCAGGCGCAGGCTGACTATTTGACCGCGCATCAGGTCAACTTCCTGCAGGGCTATCTTTTCGCAAAACCCATGCCCGCTGCCGACTTCATCGCCGCATTAAGTCATCATTAACTAAAAATGATTTAACCTGCCCACTGCCAACAGACGCACCAATTTGATACAAAACACCACTGTTGTTACATGAGGACAACAACAGGATTTACTCTTGGCGCATTAACTACTACAATTTTTTCAGCCTGTGCAAGATTGACAGGTGAGCCATTATCACCGAGTCGCTTCAAGGCTCTTGGCTTACAGCTTTGTTTGCGGTTGGTATCAGCCAAACACACTATTGGAGTAAAGATATTGTCCAGACTCGCTGAATTTCGTGCAGCTGAAAAGGCCCTTCAGGAACAGCTCAAGCAGCTGGAATCGCTGAAGAACGATGCCGGGCTCAAGAAAGAAATCGAATTCGAAGAAAAGCTCCAGGGGCTGATGAAAACCTACGGCAAGGGCCTGAAAGACATCATCGCCATTCTCGATCCGAACCCGGGCAAAGCTGGTCTGCAAGTGCCTGCTGCGCCGAAAACCCGCCGTGCTCGCGTGGTCAAGGTTTATCAGAACCCGCACACTGGCGAACTGATCGAAACCAAGGGCGGCAATCACCGCGGCCTGAAAGCCTGGAAAGAACAGTACGGTGCAGCTACCGTCGATTCCTGGTTGCGCGGTTGATCTTGCGCCAACAAACAAGCCCTGCTTTATGCAGGGCTTTTTTTTCGACAATATCTAACAAAAGCAACGATTTCCTTGAAACTAGTTGTGATGCTGCTGTAACACCCGCGACACTCAGCTAAACATTTTGCACCGGGATGTTGCCACGGCAACCTGTACTAAACTTTGTGCTTAATTCCTTCGCGCATCTAATACCCGGCGGGCAGCAAACAGAAGCTTAAAGTTTCAGGCTGTTTCTCGCCGCGACGATTTCGTCGGCGCTCGCCTTATAAACCTCAGCCTGCCCCGCGTAAGAAAGTACATAGGCCTTTTGTGCATCGACCGCCGCGACCAGTGTTTGCGACAACACATGCCGGCCGTTTTCAGTGATCGTGCAGGTGGTTTCCAGTGCATCCAGAGTGCCGAGTTTCGCCGCGTGCACCTTATTGCAAACGCTTTGATAACCGCCCTGGAAGAAGTCCTTCTGAATCGACTTGCGCATCTCCAGCAGAACCCCCGGAACATTGACCTGATGGCCAGCCTCGACCTGAGTCATGGTCAACTCCATCACCATCACCTGATTGCCGTCAGCATCGGTTTTAACCGCGCGCTGACGGGACACCTGCGGCGGCGTGTCAGGCAATGCCTCGACCTCCCAGCCCGCAGGCCAGGTGATGCTCGGCGGATCGGCCCATGCCGAACCGGCGAGCAGCGACAAAAAAACACAAACGAACAGCGTTTTGAACGGTCGGATCATTACCGGAAGCACTCGCAGATTGAGCGCTGAAGTCTGAGGCCCACCCGGCTACAGAGCAAGCCGCGCATTCGGTTTGGCGCTGCCGGCCGGCATGCGTATCATTGCGCCATTCACTCGCCCCATTGTTACGGAGGGCCCATGAGCCTACACGAACTGAACACTTTCCCCGGCGTCACTGCCACCCCGGATAGCGCAACCCGCAACTTCGTTTTCAACCACACCATGCTGCGTGTGAAGGACATTACCAAGTCGCTGGATTTCTACACCCGCGTCCTGGGGTTCTCGCTGGTCGAGAAGCGCGACTTCCCGGAAGCCGAATTCAGCCTGTACTTCCTCGCCCTGGTTGACAAGGCGCAGATCCCGGCCGACGCCGCCGCCCGCACCGAGTGGATGAAGTCGATTCCCGGCATTCTGGAACTGACTCATAACCACGGCACCGAAAACGATGCCGACTTCGCCTACCACAACGGCAACACCGATCCGCGTGGCTTTGGCCACATCTGCATCTCGGTACCGGACATCGTTGCCGCGTGCGCGCGTTTCGAAGAGCTGGGCTGTGACTTCCAGAAGCGTCTGACTGACGGCCGCATGAAGAGCCTGGCGTTCATCAAGGACCCGGATGGCTACTGGGTTGAAATCATTCAGCCTGCACCGCTGTAACTGACTGCATAAACCCCTGTAGGAGCGAGCCTGCTCGCGATAGCGGTGTACCAGCCAATGAAATGTTGAATGTAAAACCGCTATCGCGAGCAGGCTCACTCCTACAATTGAATAGGCGCCAGACATAAAAAACCCGTGATCGCTCACGGGTTTTTCGTTTCAGCGGCTACCGATTACGCCGGAGCCGAAGTGCGGATCAAGTGATCGAACGCGCTCAGCGAAGCCTTGGCGCCCTCGCCCACCGCGATCACGATCTGCTTGTACGGCACGGTGGTCACGTCACCGGCAGCGAAGATGCCCGGAATCGACGTCTCGCCACGGTTATCAACGATGATTTCACCGCGCGGCGACAGCTCGATGGTGCCTTTGAGCCAGTCGGTGTTGGGCAGCAGACCGATCTGTACGAAGATCCCTTCCAGCTCGACCGTGCGCAGCTCGTCACTGTTGCGATCCTTGTAGCGCAGGCCGTTGACCTTCTCGCCGTTACCGGTGACTTCAGTGGTTTGCGCACTGGTGATCACGGTCACGTTCGGCAGGCTGTGCAGCTTGCGTTGCAGCACGGCGTCGGCGCGCAGTTGCACATCGAACTCCAGCAAGGTCACGTGCGCCACGATACCGGCCAGGTCGATGGCCGCTTCAACGCCGGAGTTACCGCCACCGATTACCGCCACGCGCTTGCCTTTGAACAGCGGACCATCGCAGTGCGGGCAGTACGCCACGCCTTTGTTGCGGTATTCCTGCTCGCCCGGCACGTTCATTTCACGCCAGCGCGCACCGGTCGCCAGAATCACGCTCTTGGCTTTAAGGGTCGCACCACTGGCGAAGTGCACTTCGTGCAGGCCACCGTTGATGCTCGGGATCAGCTTGTCGGCACGTTGCAGGTTCATGATGTCGACGTCGTATTGCTTGACGTGTTCTTCCAGCGCAGTCGCCAGTTTCGGGCCTTCGGTTTCCTGTACGGAAATGAAGTTCTCGATGGCCATGGTGTCGAGCACCTGGCCGCCGAAACGCTCGGCTGCGACACCGGTGCGAATGCCTTTACGCGCTGCATAGATGGCGGCCGAAGCGCCGGCCGGACCGCCGCCGACTACCAGCACATCAAAGGCTTCTTTGGCGCTGATTTTCTCGGCCTGACGCTCGATGGCACCGGTGTCGAGTTTGGCGAGGATTTCTTCCAGGCCCATGCGGCCCTGACCGAAGTTTTCACCGTTGAGGTAGATGCTCGGCACGGCCATGATCTTGCGATCGTTGACTTCGTCCTGGAACAACGCGCCGTCGATGGCGACGTGACGGATGTTCGGGTTCAGCACCGCCATCAGGTTCAGCGCCTGGACCACGTCCGGGCAGTTCTGGCACGACAGCGAGAAGTAGGTTTCGAAGCTGAACTCGCCCTTGAGCGAACGGATCTGTTCAATCACTTCGACACTGGCCTTCGATGGGTGGCCGCCGACTTGCAGCAGCGCCAGCACCAGAGAAGTGAATTCGTGGCCCATCGGGATGCCGGCGAAACGCAGGCTGATGTCGGCACCGGGGCGATTGATCGAGAACGACGGTTTGCGGGCATCATCGCCGCTGTCGATCAGAGTAATGTGGCTGGAAAGACTGGCAACGTCTTTCAGCAGGTCAAGCATTTCCCGGGATTTCGCACCGTCGTCGAGGGAAGCAACGATCTCGATCGGCTGGGTGACCCGTTCCAGGTACGATTTCAACTGGGCTTTAAGATTGGCGTCCAACATACGGGCGATCTCCTGTGTCTTTATTCGAGGCGAAAAAAAGCCCGAGCGAATCTCGCCCGGGCTTTTTCAAAGGGCGGTGCAGCTTACTGAAGCAGGTGCGGAGTTCCGCCCTGGGTAGCGTGTCTCACAGACTCAGATCTTGCCGACCAAGTCCAGCGACGGTGCCAGAGTGGCCTCGCCTTCTTTCCACTTGGCCGGGCAAACTTCGCCTGGGTGAGCAGCAACGTACTGGGCAGCCTTGATCTTGCGCAGCAGCTCGGTAGCGTCACGGCCAACGCCGCCATCGTTCAGTTCAACGATTTTGATCTGGCCTTCTGGGTTGATCACGAAGGTGCCACGGTCAGCCAGACCCGCTTCTTCGATCAGTACGTCGAAGTTGCGGGAGATGGCGTGGGTCGCGTCGCCGATCATGGTGTACTGGATTTTGCCGATGGCTGGCGAAGTGTTGTGCCAGGCAGCGTGAGCAAAGTGGGTGTCGGTCGAAACGCTGTAGATTTCCACGCCCAGCTTCTGGAATTCGGCGTAGTTGTCTGCCAGGTCTTCCAGCTCGGTCGGGCATACGAAGGTGAAATCGGCTGGGTAGAAGAACACTACGGACCATTTGCCTTTCAGGTCAGCGTCCGAGACTTCCACGAAGTTGCCGTTTTTGAATGCGGTAGCTTTGAACGGTTTTACTTGGCTGTTGATGATAGGCATTGATGACTCTCCGTCAGGGTTGTGAATTCGATGGGTGAATCCTACCCACTCACTGGACGGATGGCTCATTGGCAAACCTGATGCTGGTGATTTGTTTTCGCTATTAGCCGACTGTATTAATAGAAGAAAACCGTATCTACGACGTCAGCGGCTGGTCCGCGATCCGCGCCATCCCGTGAAAGGGGCTGGCTTCAACATAGCGCATGGCTGACTTCATATCCTTCCAGCCGACGTAACTCATCAGCGACTTCAGGTCCCAGCCGCTCTGATGCGCCCACGTGGCAAAGCCGCGACGCAGGGAATGGCTGGTGTAGCGCTCGGCAGCGATCCCGGCGCGCTCCAGCACCTGGCGCAATAACGGAATGATGCTGTTCGCGTGCAAGCCCTCCTCGCTCAGATGCCCCCAGCGGTCGATGCCGCGAAACACCGGGCCGCGCACCAGCGCCGCTTCGGTGATCCAGTCAACGTAGGCCTGCACCGGACACAGCTTGAGCAGCGCCGGCGCCTGGTAAGTCTGCCCGAGGTTTTCGCGGTCGCCCTTGCTGCGCGGCAGGTACAGGGTGATGCCGCGCCCGGCGTGCGCCTGCACATGCTCGATCTGCAGACGGCACAACTCGTCACTGCGAAAGCCGCGCCAGAAGCCCAGCAGGATCAGCGCCCGGTCGCGACAGGCCTTGAGCAACCGCGGGCGATCCTGTTGCTGACGGGCGCTGCTGATTTCCTGCTCCAGCCAGTCGACCACTTGTTGCAGATCATGCAGCTGCAGCGGTTCGGCCTGTTTCTCCTGCGCCGGGTGCAGCGCGCGTATGCCTTTGAACACCTTGCGCACCACCGGCGCCTTGGTCGGGTCGGCAAAACCCTGACTGTTGTGCCATTGCGCCAACGCCGAGAGACGCAGCTTCAGCGTGTTGATCGATAGCGCCCCGGCATGCTCGACCAGATAACGCGCAACGCTGTCAGCGGTCGCCGGCAGGAAACCGCCCCATTTCACTTCAAAGTGTTCAATCGCCGAGCGATAGCTGCGGCGGGTGTTGTCGCGGGTGGCGGCTTGCAGATAGCGATCGATATCGCTCATGGACAGGTTTCTCGCTGGCGTACGGGTTCGGGGGCTTCAAAGCAGCATTTAAGCAGCTGACATTGGGTAATACCAGTATATCCCGCCTGTGTTTAATCAAATATTTCAGATTATTTTCAGCATGGTACACTGCGTACTTTGGTGGCATGTACCACAGTACGTAATGGTAGGAGTTGACATGGCCCGTGGCGGCGTAAACAAAGCAGTGGTTCAGATAGCGCGCACAGCGATTCTGGCTCGAGGCGAACACCCGAGCATCGATGCAGTACGCATTGAACTGGGCAATACCGGCTCAAAAACCACGATCCATCGTTATCTGAAAGAGCTGGATGACGGCAGCCAACCGGTCGAAGCGTCCGCAGAACCGATCAACGACGAGCTGACGGCGCTGGTCTCGCGCCTCGCCCAGCGCCTGAAAGAACAGGCGCAAGAGCCGATCGAACAGGCCCGCGAGCAGTTCGCCGAACAGCGTGAAGCGCTGGAAGCAGAATTGAAGCAGGTGCGCCAGGCACTCGAACAACTGGAGCAACAGCACGACATTCAAGGCGCGGCGCTGGCCAAGGAATCCGAAGCGCTGAACGAAACCCGTTCGATGCTGCAGACCGAACAGACGCGCAACGCCGGACTGAACCAGGCACTGGCCGACTTCGAATTGCGCTTGCAGGACAAGGACGAGCAGATCCGCTCGCTGGAAGAAAAGCACCTGCACGCCCGCGATGCGCTGGAGCACTACCGCAACGCCAGCAAAGAGCAGCGCGAGCAGGAACAGGCGCGCCACGAAGGCCAACTGCAGCAATTGCAGATGGAGCTACGGCAGGCGCAACAAAGTGCGCTGGTGCGGCAGGACGAAATCACTCAGCTGCACCGCGACAACGAACGCCTGCTTACCGAAAACCGCGGCACCCAGCGCGAACTGAGCCTGCTACAGGATCAGCTCAAGCACAGCAACCAGCGTCAGGATCAATTGCTGGAACAGGCCAATCGCGTCGACAGCGAGCGCACCCTCCTCCAGGAACGCCTGCGCGTGGCGCTGCTGGAAAGTCAGACTCTGAAGCAGGATGCCGATGAACAGCGGCAACTCAATCAGACCCTTGAAAAGGAACTGACCAAGACTCAGGCGAGCCTCGAAGACAGCTTGCGTCTGGCCGCTACCGTTGCGGCAGCGCCAGACGCAGCCAAGTCGAAGGGCGCTTAGGCGCCGACCGGTGTACGCAGGGTGACGAACTCTTCGGCGGCCGTCGGGTGAACCCCGATCGTGTCGTCGAAGTCACGCTTGGTAGCGCCAGCCTTCAGCGCAATCGCCAGACCCTGAACGATCTCGCCGGCATCCGGGCCGACCATGTGGCAGCCGAGGACTTTGTCGGTATTGGCGTCGACCACCAGCTTCATCAGGGTTTTCTCCTGACACTCGGTCAGCGTCAGCTTCATCGGGCGGAAGCGGCTCTCGAAAATCACCACCTCGTGCCCCGCTTGCCGCGCTTCTTCTTCGGTCAGGCCGACCGTGCCGATGTTCGGCAGGCTGAACACCGCCGTCGGGATCATCTTGTAGTCCACCGGCCGGTATTGCTCAGGCTTGAATAGACGCCGCGCCACCGCCATGCCTTCGGCCAGCGCCACCGGCGTCAGTTGCACCCGACCGATCACGTCGCCGAGCGCCAGAATCGACGGCTCGCTGGTCTGGTATTGCTCGTCGACCTTGATGAAGCCTTTGTCGGTGAGCTGCACATCGGTGTTTTCCAGGCCCAGGTTGTCCAGCATCGGACGGCGCCCAGTCGCGTAGAACACGCAGTCGGATTCGAGCACGCGACCATCCTTGAGGGTCGCTTTCAGGCTGCCGTCAGGCTGTTTGTCGATGCGCGCGATGTCGGCATTGAATTGCAGGTCCATGCCGCGCTTGCTGAGCTCTTCCTGCAGATGCTTGCGCACCGAGCCATCGAAACCGCGCAAGAACAGATCGCCGCGATACAGCAGCGTGGTGTTCGCGCCCAGACCATGGAAGATCCCGGCGAACTCAACCGCAATGTAACCGCCACCCACCACCAGTACCCGTTTCGGCAGTTCCTTGAGGAAGAACGCCTGATTGGAACTGATCGCATGCTCGTGCCCCGGAATCTCCGGAATCTGCGGCCAGCCACCGGTGGCGATCAGGATATTTTTCGCGGTGAAACGCTCACCGTTGACCTCGACCTCATGCGGGCCGACGATCTTCGCGTGCGCCTCGTGCAGGGTCACGCCGCTGTTGACCAGCAGGTTGCGATAAATGCCGTTGAGGCGATTGATCTCGCGATCCTTGTTGGCGATCAGGGTCGCCCAGTCGAAGTTCGCTTCCCCCAGATTCCAGCCAAAACCGGACGCCTGTTCGAAGTCTTCGGCGAAATGCGCGCCGTACACCAGCAGTTTCTTCGGCACGCAGCCGACGTTGACGCAGGTACCGCCCAGGTAACGGCTTTCGGCCACCGCCACTTTCGCGCCGAATCCGGCGGCAAAGCGCGCCGCACGAACACCGCCGGAACCGGCACCAATCACATAAAGGTCAAAATCGTAGGCCATTGCTCTCTCCTCGGCAGGCCATCAGCATACCCGCCGCGTGCCATTGGGCAAGCGCTGTGCGCAGCTTTTCAGCCTGCGCGACACATCTTCAAATAACAATATTTCTCGTTTAACCCTAAATCGCCGTGCTGCCCCTCGTCTTTGAACCAACGGATTTTTCCCATCGAAGACAAGGAGTCGGCAGCGATGTTTGCGCCCATCACCCGTTCCATGACCCTCACATTCGGCCTGTGCAGTGCCGCGCTGAGCCCCGAGCTGCTGGCAGAAAACGTCCCTGAAAAAGACCCGCCATCCGCCGCTCCGGCGCTGGAACTGGCCGCCACCAGCGTCAGCGCCGAAGGCTTGGGACTGAACACCGAAAACACCGCGGCCTACACCACCGGCGCGATGAGCACGGCGACGCGGCTGAACCTGTCGATCAAGGAAACCCCGCAATCGGTGTCGGTGGTGACGCGTCAGCAAATGGACGATTTCAAACTCGGCACATTGTCAGAGGCCATGAGCCAGACCACCGGCATCGTCGTGCAGCACAACGATTCGGACCGGGTCAGCTATTCGGCGCGCGGCTACCCGATCAACAACTTCCAGATCGACGGAATGCTGAACACCTTCAGCTACATGAAGTCCGACGCCGACACCATCATCTACGACCGGATCGAAGTGGTGCGCGGCGCGACCGGGCTGACCACCGGCGCGGGCGATCCCTCGGCGACGATCAACATGGTGCGCAAACGCCCGACCGCACAGTTGCAGGCGCTGGCGGGGGTCAGCGGCGGCAGTTATGACGACTACTACAGTTACGTCGATGTCGGTGGGCCGCTGGCGTTCGATGGCCGTTTACGCGGGCGCACGGTGCTGGCCTATCGCGACAGCCAGTCGTTGCGCGACAAGTACGCGCTGCAACGTGAGGTCGGCTACGGCATCCTCGAAGCCGACCTGACGGACTCCACCGTTCTCGCCGTCGGTTATGACTATCAGGACAAACAGGTTCAAGGCACGTCCTGGGGCACCGTGCCGTACTGGAATGCCGACGGCGGCAAAGCCGGACTCGGGCGTTCGACCAACATGGCCACCTCCTGGAGCTCCTGGCCACTGCGCGACAAAACCGCGTTCGCCACCCTCGATCAGCAACTGGCAGGCGGCTGGCAGCTGAAAGCCGCCTACACCCATCGCAAAAGCGACACTGACGGCAAGATCTACTACGGCGGTGGTGGCTTCCCCGAAGCCGACCGCAGCGGCATGTCCGCCTACACCGGTCATATGGCCGGTGATCAAAGCATGCAGGCTTACGACTTGAATGTCTCCGGCCCCTACTCGCTGCTCGGGCGCGAGCACGAAATGATGTTCGGCTACGGCGAAGCCGAACGTCGCTCGGATGATCCGTACACGATTGCCGGCGCATTGCCCGCCGGCTACGAAAACATCCGCGACTGGAAGTACATGGGCGACATCGGCAAATTCCCCGACACCGTGACCGGCCTCAGCGGCTCCAAGGATTACACCCGGCAAAAGGCCGGCTACCTGGCGACACGCTTGAGCCTGAGCGATGACCTGCACGCGGTACTCGGCAGCCGCTACGGCAGCTGGAAAACCGCGAGCAGCACCAGCACCTACGATGACAATCTGCAATTGAGCGGCGTCGATAAAACCCGCCAGCAACACAACGACATGTGGACGCCCTACGCCGGCCTGCTCTACGACCTGACGCCGCAATACACGGTGTACGTCAGCTACACCGACATTTTCAAACCGCAAACGCAGCGCGATGCCAGTCGCCGATACCTGGAGCCGGTGGTCGGCAGCAACTATGAGGTAGGACTCAAGGGCAGTCTGCTGGAGGAACGCCTGAACGTTTCCACGGCGCTGTTCTGGAGCAAGCAGGACAACGTCGCCGAACTCGACGACTCGGTGGCACCGGACCCGGTCACTGGCGAGCAGTTCTTCAAATCCGGCGGCAAAGGCAACAAGGTCAATGGCTTCGAAGCGGAAGTGTCCGGCGAAGTGCTCGACGGCTGGAACATGACCGCTGGCTACACCTACACCCACTCGGTCAACGGTGACCAACAGCGCACCAACACCAATCAGCCGCTGAACCTGTTCCGCCTGTCCAGCGCCTATCGCCTGCCTGGCAACTGGCACGCGCTGACCGTCGGTGGCGCGGTGAATTGGCAGAGCGATGTGTATGGCGCGTCCAATCGTCCGGTCGGCCGTGGCGCCAATGGGCGGATCATCACCGAACGCGCGCGGATCAATCAGGAGGCCTACACCGTGGTCAAGCTGATGTCGCGCTACGAGTTCGACCAGCATCTCTCGGCGTCGCTGAACGTCGACAACCTGTTCGACAAGAAGTACTACGACAACGTCGGCTTCTATAACGGCGTGTATTGGGGTGATCCGCGCACGGTGACGCTGAGCCTGGACTGGAAGCTCTGACCGATCCGATTCATGCCTTCCTGTGGTGAGTAATGTTGTTAACCCCGAGTTAATTCCTCGCCGGGACACTGTGCCCCGAGTTCTGCTTCATGGACGAACGGCTCAATCTTCAGGACTCTGTTAGTCAAACTGGAAACCCGATCCCCCTGTGGGAGCGAGCTTGCTCGCGAAAGCGTCCGGTCAGGCGACAAAAATGTTGGATGACATACCGTCTTCGCGAGCAAGCCCGCTCCCACAGGGGATTGAGGTAAATCTGAAATGAAGAGCTATCCAAGACTGAGTGTTGTCTTGTACCTGCCGGCTCCCACGTTTTTCAGTTGGAGACACCATGAAACGCACCACCCTTATTCTCGCCGGGCTACTCGCCCTCGGATCCGCCAGCGCCTTTGCCGAGGGCGGCGCCGAACGCATGCGGCATTACTACGACAACTTCCCGGTGCACAGCGCGCGGAGTGCACCGCAGACCGATGCCAAGTCCACGGAATTGAAGGTTCCAGACGATCAGACCGCGCAAGTCACCGAGTCCGGACGTCACTGATTCACCGAGCAACCGATGGACCTCCGATGGCCCCGCTCTGGCCTCGGAGACGACAGTTGGGCGCCCTGTGTGGGGCGCCTTTTTTTATGCCTGCAGATCCTTGATCCAGAACAGCATGCGGCCATGCTCCGGGTTGAACATTCCGGGGGCGAAACCGAATTTGCGGTAGGAGTTCTGTGCGACCTCGTTGCCTTCCAGCACTTCGAGGGTGATCTTGCAGCACCCGCGCTGACGGGAGATGTCCTCTACCTTGCGCAGCATTTTCTGACTCAGGCCGAGACCGCGAAATTTCGCCACCACCGCCACGTCATGCACATTGACCAGCGGCTTGCAGGCAAACGTCGAGAACCCTTCAAAGCAGTTCACCAGCCCTGCCGGTTCACCACCGACAAACGCCAGCACACTGAAGGCATGCGGCCGGCGCGCCAGTTCTTCAGGCACGCGCCGTAGCAGTTCCGGGTCCAGCGACTCGCCGGCACCCATGGGATCTTCTGCGTAGTGATTGAGCACGATGCCGATGGCTTCGGCGTGCACTGGATTGGTATAGCTGGCTTGCAACACAAGAATTTCTGCGGAATCCATTTCCATCCCCGATCATGGCCCCGGTGCGCAAGGTGCACACCTGAAAGGCTGCTTGACCTTAACGCGAGGCTGCTGCAGCCACAACCGGGTTTTTTTGATTTTCCGGCATCAATGGCCCCAGATCAGCTCTTCAGTCCAGCCCAGTTCGGCAAAGTCCTGCGCACGCAATCCACTTTCGCCGACACAGAAAAACTCATCCAGCTGCGGCGGTTTCACCGAGGTTGCGCTGAGCATTCCGTGCACCTGTCCCCGATGATGAATCTGGTGCTCGAACAAATGCGAAAGCATGCGCAAGCGACTGTCGTGCTGCGGCGTGTCCCGGGCGATGGTGACGAGTCGCCCCAGATCGGCATCGCGCAGTTGTTCACAATAAGCGATCAATCGCCGGTCCACGTGAGCCTGCTCATCGCGCAGCGCCGCGGCCTCGGTAAACGGCTCATCACGGTTGAAAAACACATAGCAATCCGGGTGCGGTTCGTCACCGCGCAACTCGCGTTCCAGCGCATCAACGTAGAACCAGTCGCAGGTCAGAATGTGATTGAGGGTGAGGCGGATGCTCGGGAAAAAACTCACTCGTGGCGCCGCCAGAGCTTCAGCGTCGAGCTGGCTCCAGGCTTTGCCGAGACGATGATTGGCCCACGCGTTCTGGTAGGCCATGGTCAGTAAATGATGCGACAACGGTTGGCTCATGCTCGCGCCCTCTTCGCTCAGGATTCGGCAAAACGCTGCAGCTGCATCTCCTGCAAACGGCTGAGGGTGCGCCGGAACGGGAATTCCAGATAGCCCTCGGTGTACAGCGCCGGCATCGGCACCTGCGCCTCGATGTACAGCGGGACTTTGCGGTCGTAACACTCGTCAACCAAGGCAATGAAGCGGCGCACACCGTCGTCGTGGACCGACAATTGCGGCAGCTCGCGGTCACCTGCGACCACCTGCGCCGAGGCGTCTTCGGTACCGCGGGCGATGCGCCCCTCGCGTTTCTGCGCGCTGAGGTTCGGCACCTCGCTCAACAGAATAGACCGATAGCGGTCGCACAATGCGATGAAGTCCATGGCGGCGAACGGTTGCTCGCAGAGATCGGCGTAACGGCACCAGAGCACCGTGTCGCTGGCCTGCACCACGTTCAATGTCCGATGGCCGACCGGCACTGGCTCAGCGCTGGCAGGCTGCCCGGCATTCAGCGTCTGGAATACCGGCTCCAGCGCACTTTGCTGGCCCGGCGCGGCGACAAAATACCGCTGCAGCCCCGCGCCCGGATGCAGGCGGTGATCCTCGGCGCCGTTCACCGCCACCACTTGCATGTGCGCCTTGATCGCGGCAATCGCCGGGACAAAACGATCACGGTTGAAACCATCGGCGTACAGCTCATCCGGCGGCAGGTTGGAGGTGCAGACCACCACTACGCCTTCATCGAACATCACCTGAAACAGGCGGCCGAGAATGATCGCGTCGCCGATGTCGTTGACGAACAGCTCATCAAAACACAGCACCCGCACTTCGGCGGCCAGCTCCTTGGCCAGCGCCCGCAACGGATCAGCGATCCCGGTCAGCTGGAACGAGCGCTGATGCACCCAGCCCATGAAATGATGAAAGTGCTGACGGCGCGCCGGCACCCGCAGGCTCTGATAGAACTGATCCATCAACCAGGTCTTGCCGCGCCCGACCGGGCCCCACAGATACACGCCGGTGACTGAGCGGGCGCCGCTGTGCAAGGCTTCATGGCATTTTTGCAGCGCCCACACCGCGTGCTCCTGAGCCTCATCCTGGATGAAACCCTTGTGCTCGATCGCGTGTTGCCAGGCGCTTAGGGGGGAGTCGAAAGTCATGCGCGGCAGTATGCCATGAAGATTGTATGGAAATGGTGCGCTTCTGTAGGAGCTGCCGAAGGCTGCGATCTTTTGATCTTTTAAAAAACAAAGTCAAAAGATCGCAG
>NZ_JBTJEN010000010.1:0-219539 GCF_054456575.1 Pseudomonas sp. Eth.TT006
AGTAATGGGGCAACAAAAAGGCCCCCGATTCGGGAGCCTTGTTGTTCAGCGATACGACTTACATGTTCGGGTAAGTCGGGCCGCCAGCGCCTTCCGGCGTGACCCAGGTGATGTTCTGCGAAGGGTCCTTGATGTCACAGGTCTTGCAGTGCACGCAGTTCTGGGCGTTGATCTGGAAGCGCTTCTCGCCGTCTTCCTTGGTGATCACTTCGTAGACGCCGGCCGGGCAGTAGCGCTGCGCCGGTTCGTCGTACAGCGGCAGGTTCTTGCTGATCGGGATGCTCGGGTCGGTCAGCTTCAGGTGGCACGGCTGCTCTTCTTCGTGGTTGGTACCGGAGATGAACACCGAACTCAGTTTGTCGAAGCTGAGTTTGCCGTCCGGCTTCGGATAGTCGATCTTCTTGCAGTCGGCCGCCAGCTTCAGGCAAGCGTAGTCCGGCTTGGTGTCGTGCAAGGTGAACGGCAGTTTGCCGCCGAAGATGTTCTGGTCGAGCCAGTTGAAACCACCGCCGACGATGGCGCCGAACTTGTGGATCGCCGGGCCGAAGTTGCGGCTGGCGAACAGTTCGTCGTAGAGCCAGCTCTTCTTGAACGCGTCCACGTAAGTGGTCAGTTCTTCAGTGCCATCCTTCTCGGCGAACAGTGCGTCGGCCACTGATTCAGCGGCGAGCATGCCGGATTTCATCGCGGTGTGGCTGCCCTTGATCTTGGCGAAGTTCAGGGTGCCGAGGTCGCAACCGATCAGTGCGCCGCCCTTGAACACCATTTTCGGCAACGAGTTCAGGCCACCTTTGCAGATCGCCCGGGCGCCGTAGCTGACGCGCTTGCCGCCTTCCAGGTACTGAGCCAGCACTGGGTGATGCTTGAGGCGCTGGAACTCGTCGAACGGCGACAGGTAAGTGTTGCTGTAGGACAGATCAACGATCAGACCGACCACCACCTGGTTGTTTTCCAGGTGATAGAGGAACGAGCCGCCGGTGTTCTCGGTGCCCATGATGTCCAGCGGCCAACCGGCAGTGTGTACTACCAGGCCTGGCTGATGCTTGGCCGGGTCGATTTCCCAGATTTCTTTCAAACCGATGCCGTAGTGCTGGGCGTCGGCATCGCTGTCGAGGTTGTAGCGTTTGATCAGTTGCTTGCCGATGTGGCCACGGCAGCCCTCGGCGAACAGCGTGTACTTGCCACGCAGTTCCATGCCCGGGGTGTACAGGCCCTCTTTCGGCTTGCCTTCACGGTCGACGCCCAGATCACCGGTGATGATCCCGCGCACGATGCCGCTTTCGTCGATCAAGGCTTCCTGAGCGGCGAAGCCCGGGTAGATTTCCACGCCGAGGTTTTCCGCCTGCTGTGCCAGCCAGCGGCACAGGTTGCCCAGGGAGATGATGTAGTTGCCTTCGTTGTGCATGGTCTTGGGCACAAAGAAGTCAGGAATTTTCTGCGCACTGTCGGCGTTTTTCAGGACGAAGATATCGTCGCGGGTGACCGGGGTATTCAGCGGGGCGCCGAGATCTTTCCAGTCCGGGAACAGTTCGTTCAGAGCGCGTGGTTCGAACACGGCACCGGAAAGGATGTGTGCGCCGACTTCGGAGCCTTTTTCGACCACGCAGACGCTGATTTCCTTACCGGCTTCGGCGGCCTTCTGCTTCAGACGGCAGGCGGCGGACAGGCCAGCGGGGCCGGCACCGACGATGACCACGTCGAATTCCATGTATTCGCGTTCCACAGGCTATCTCCTACTCAAGGCTCAACAGTTTTTTTTCTAATTTGGAGGTTCGGTGTCGTATCTGTTATTGCCTTTACGTTAACGTCAAGGGTAATAATGGACAAACCACCTTTCTCTCTAAGGCGGCGCATTATATCTACACCACTCTGAGCGTCCAATACAAACGTTTGTTTGAATCGGCTCCAGACCACAGAAATCAAAGAAGTGCGGCTTATGAACGGCCATTTTGCTGTATTGACCGGAATAGGCGTTCCGGTCAAGATACGGGCGGTTTTGCGCTCGTCGTAGGCAGACTGGCGGTTTCAAGAGCACCTCTAAAGACAGGGCACAGGCAGTTGAAGGTGATGCGCAGCGCAGGTCCGGCGCGCAGTTTACACACCACCACTGCACATGACTTCTCGGTCACCACTGACGAACGGTCATCGTCCTCGCCGGCGTTTTTAGAGGTGCCCTTGTGCCCGATGAGCATCAACCGCCAGGTTCGCCTAGGCGACTTTCTTTTCACCGGAGAGTAACGAGGAATCCATGAAGGTTCTTGTAGCTGTCAAACGCGTTGTGGATTACAACGTCAAGGTCCGCGTCAAGGCGGACAATTCCGGCGTCGACCTCGCCAACGTCAAGATGTCGATGAACCCGTTCTGCGAAATCGCAGTGGAAGAAGCCGTACGCCTGAAAGAGAAAGGCGTTGCGACTGAAATCGTCGTCGTCTCCATCGGCCCGTCCACCGCTCAGGAACAGCTGCGTACCGCACTGGCTCTGGGTGCCGACCGCGCCATCCTCGTCGAATCCGCTGAAGACCTGACTTCGCTGGCCGTGGCCAAGCTGCTCAAGGCTGTGGTCGACAAGGAACAGCCTCAGCTGGTGATCCTCGGTAAACAGGCGATCGACAGCGACAACAACCAGACCGGCCAGATGCTCGCTGCACTGAGCGGCTACGGTCAGGGTACTTTCGCCTCGAAAGTCGAAGTCTCCGGCGACAGCGTTGCCGTGACCCGCGAAATCGACGGCGGCGCGCAGACCGTTTCCCTGAAACTGCCGGCCATCGTCACCACCGACCTGCGTTTGAACGAGCCGCGCTACGCGTCCCTGCCAAACATCATGAAAGCCAAGAAGAAGCCTCTCGAAGTGCTGACTCCGGACGCTTTGGGCGTTTCCACCGCCTCCACCAACAAGACCCTGAAAGTCGAAGCGCCGGCTGCACGCAGCGCTGGCATCAAGGTCAAGTCGGTGGCTGAACTGGTCGAGAAACTGAAAAACGAAGCGAAGGTAATCTAAATGACTATCTTGGTTATTGCTGAACACGACAACAAAGTGCTGGCCCCGGCCACACTGAACACCGTGGCTGCTGCTGCCAAAATCGGCGGCGACATCCACGTGCTGGTGGCCGGTCAAGGCGCTGGCGCCGTGGCTGAAGCCGCTGCGAAAATCGCTGGCGTGAGCAAAGTCCTGAATGCTGACAACGCCGCTTACGCGCATCAGCTGCCGGAAAACATTGCGCCACTGGTCGCAGAGCTGGGCAAGGGCTACAGCCACATCCTGGCCGCCGCGACCTCCAACGGCAAAAACATCCTGCCGCGCGTTGCCGCTGCACTGGACGTTGACCAGATCTCCGAGATCATCTCGGTGGAAAGCGCTGACACCTTCAAGCGTCCGATCTATGCCGGTAACGCCATCGCTACCGTGCAATCGACCGCCGCAATCAAAGTGATCACCGTGCGTGCCACCGGTTTCGATCCGGTTGCCGCTGAAGGCGGTTCGGCGGCTGTTGAAGCGGTTGCCGCTGCGCACGACGCCGGCACGTCCAGCTTCGTCAGCGAAGAACTGGCCAAGTCCGATCGTCCGGAACTGACCGCTGCCAAGATCGTCGTTTCCGGCGGTCGCGGCATGCAGAACGGCGACAACTTCAAACACCTGTACGCGCTGGCCGACAAGCTGGGCGCCGCCGTCGGTGCTTCGCGCGCCGCAGTCGACGCCGGTTTCGTACCGAACGACATGCAGGTCGGTCAGACCGGCAAGATCGTTGCGCCACAGCTGTACATCGCCGTCGGTATCTCCGGCGCGATCCAGCACCTGGCCGGCATGAAAGACTCCAAAGTGATCGTTGCGATCAACAAGGACGAAGAAGCGCCGATCTTCCAGGTGGCCGATTACGGTCTGGTGGCGGACCTGTTCGAAGCAGTCCCTGAGCTGGAGAAGCTGGTCTAATCCGGCGGCTTCACTTATAAAGAGCCCGGCCTTCTGGTCGGGCTTTTTTTTGTCTCGGATTTGAGTGGGAGTGTGTTGCCATGGAGCTGCGCCGCAGGTTGTTATTGGGATTGATCCTCTTGCCGGGACTGGCCGCGGCCGCCGGCAAGTGCGAGCGCCTGGTCGTCACCGGCAGCCCGGACGCGCCGCCGTACCTGTGGCAGGACCCGCAAAATCCCAAACAGCTGATCGGCGCCAGTGCCGATCTGTTGCAACAAGTGGCCAAGGATCTCGGCATCAAGGTCGAGTTGCTGTACGCCGGCAAACGCGCTCAGGCGCTGGATGAGGTGCGCAGCGGGCGCATGGACATGCTGGCCGACACGCCGCTGATGTTCAACGAACTGGAAAACCTCGACTACATCTATCCGCCATTGCTGGAAAACGACTACCTGGTGTGGACGCGTAAAGGCTCGACGCTGCTCTACAGCGAGGCCAAGGATTTGCACGGGCACAGCGGCGGGCTGTCGGAAAAGTCTCGAATGACCCAGGCATTCGGCACTTTCGCCGAGCAGAACCTGACCCTGACACGCACGGCAAACCTTACCCAGGCCTTTCAGAAACTGCTTCTTGGTGAAGTGGAATATGTACTTGCCGGACGCTATTCGGGCATGGCGGCCGCGCAGGCGTTGGGCATGGCCAATGATCTGCTGGCGTTCGAGCAACCGATCGACCGGCCGGGGCTGTTCCTCGCGGTTTCCCACAACTCGGCCTGCAACGATCCGTGGTTGCGCGGACAGCTCGCTAAAAAGATGACAGAATTGCCCGCGTCCGGACTGACCGAAGCCGCGCTGCAACGCAACATCGAGCGCTGGAAGGCGCAGCAGCAACAACCGCAGCCAACGGTCAGTGCCCCAAAACAGTAGGGATTCTTAGTGAGTATTCGACCTCTTTTCGCGGCCATGGCCGTTCTGGCTCTGGCCGGCTGCGCCAACGATCCGGCACCCAACGAACAAATGCGTCTGACCGAGCAGGCCATCGCTCAGGCCAAGGCCGTGGGTGCCACCGCCGATGAAATGCCGGAAATGAAACTGGCTGAAGACAAGTTCAATCGCGCCAAGGGCAACATGGCCGACCAGTCGTACAAGAACGCGCGCATGCGTTCCGAGCAGGCCGAACTGGATGCGCGGCTGGCCGAAGCCAAAGTGCTGACGCAAAAGAGCGAAGAGCAATTGAATGTGCTGAACACCCGCATCATCCGCTTGCGCAAGCAACTGGGAGATGCCCAATGAGCCTTAAATCAAAAGCCCTTGGCGGTTTGATTCTGGCCGGTTGCGCGAGCCTCTACGGTTGCGCCGGTCAACACAGCGAAGCCGCTCTGACGCTAGCCAGCAGCGATTTTCAGAAGGTCAAGGAAGACTCCAACGTGCTGCGTATCGCGCCGAAAGATGTGATTCGCGCCGGTGAATCGCTGGCCCGTGCCGATCGTCTGTCGACCTATTGGGGCAGCGGCTCGGACGTGGCGCATTACGCCTACCTGAGTCAGCGCTACAGCGAAATTGCCCGTGAGCACACCAATCTGGTGCTCAACGAAGAGCGCGCGGCCAAGCTCGAACTGGAACGCCAACGCCTGCAACTGGCCCTGCGCGAGTCCAAACTGCTAAGCGTGCAGCAGCAGGGCAAATGGCTGGAAGAACAGATCGTTGCATTGGCCACGACTCAGACCGATCGCGGTCTGGTCATGACCCTCGGCGACGTGCTGTTCGACACCGGCGAGGCGGAGCTGAAAAACTCGGCCAACCGCGTGGTGCTAAAGATCGTGCAGTTCCTCCAGCTCAACCCGAAACGTGTGGTGCGCATCGAGGGCTACACCGACAGCACCGGCGGCAAACAGGAAAACCTCAAGCTGTCGCGCGATCGCGCCCAAGCGGTGGCCGATGTGCTGATGGATCTGGGCATCGACGACAAACGGATTCAGGTCGAAGGTTACGGCGACGAGTACCCGGTGGATGCCAACGCTTCCGAGCGCGGGCGGGCACAGAACCGTCGGGTGGAAATTGTGTTCTCCGACGAAAAAGGCCAGCTCGGCGCCGCCCGCTAATGTCCCGAACCCTGTAGGAGCTGCCGAAGGCTACGATCTTTTGATGTTGCTTTTAAGATCAAAAGATCGTCCGATCGCGGCCCGAGCCTTCGACAGCTCCTACAAAAGCCCGGGCTGCCATGCAGCGCCGGGCTTTTTACGTCTGTCGACTGGCGCGCAAATCCATACAGTTGTAGCTGACACAGCACTGTATGGTTGACTAAAGTGGCAACTGTCCCAGTACACTTCTAAACTGTTCCGGTATTGTTTCACACAAGAATAAAACGCCCGTGAAATCGAGTACTGCGTCATGACCAATCTCTTGCTCTACCAGCGTATTGCTCAGCAATTGGCAGAAGACATCCGCCGTGGCGTCTATCAGCCCGGGGAACGCGTGCCGTCGGTGCGCAAGATGAGTTCGCAGCTCAATGTCAGCCATGCGACGGTGTTGCAGGCGTACGCCAATCTCGAAGATCAGGGCCTGATCCGCGCGCGGCCGCAGTCCGGTTACTACGTGCACCAGACCCCGGCGTTGACCGCGCCGACGCCGGATATCGCCCGGGTCGAACGGCCGGGCCTGGTCACCCGCGCCAGCATCATTCAGCAAGTATTGGTCGAATCCCGTCGCGAAGGGGTGTTTCCCTTGGGCGCGGCGGTGCCGAGCGTCGAGTATTTGCCGGTGCGCGCCCTGCATCAGCAGTTGGCCAAGGTCACTCGATTCCACAGCCCACGGGCGTTCAGCTACATGTTCAGCCCGGGTTTCGAGCCATTACGCCGGCAAGTGGCGATCCGCATGCGCGACGCCGGGGTGGTGGTCGATCCTTCCGAAGTGGTGATCACCCACGGTTGCGTCGATGCCTTGCAGATGTCGCTGCGCGTCCTCACCCGTCCGGGCGATCTGATCGCCGCCGAATCACCGACCTATTACGGCCTGCTGCAACTGGCCGACCTGCTGGGCCTGAAAGTCATCGAGATCCCCAGCGATCCGGCCACTGGCATGAGCCTCGAAGCCCTGCAACTGGCGGCCAATCAATGGTCAATTAAGGCCTTGGTCCTGACCACGCGCCTGAGCAATCCACTGGGCGGCACCATGCCCGAAGAGCGGCAGAAACAATTGCTGCGTCTGGCTTCGGACTTCGATATCCAGATCGTCGAGGACGACATCTACGGCGAGTTGATGTTCGAGCAGGGCCGCACCAAAGCCCTGAAGGCTTACGACCGGCTGGATCGGGTGATCTACTGCTCGAGTTTCTCCAAGACCTTGTCGCCGGGCGTGCGCGTCGGCTGGATGATTGCCGGCAAATATCAGCAGGAAATCCAGCGTCTGCAGACGTTCACTACGCATTCGGCGTGCAGCGTGACGCAAATGGCGATTGCCGCTTATCTGGAAAATGGCGGTTATGACCGGCATTTACGGTACATCCGCCAGGAATACCGGAAAAACCTCAGCGCGTTCCAGCTGGCGGTGCAGCAGCACTTCCCCGAAGGCACGCAAATGACCCGGCCCACGGGCGGTTTCATCCTGTGGGTGAGTCTGCCGGGCAGGGTCAATACCCAGGATTTGCACGTGCGCGCATTGCAGCAGGGCATCAGCATTGCCCCGGGGCTGATCTTCAGTAATACCGAGCAGTTCAACCACTGTATCCGCCTGAATTGCGGCACGCCGTGGAATCGCGAAGCGGAGAGGGCGCTGATGACCCTCGGTTTGCTGGCGACGCAACTGTGTCAGGAAACCGCTGGCGGATTCTGAACGGACGGCGCGCCGTGCTTGTCTTGTGACGCTCAACAAGCGAGCATATGGCTCTCTGCCGTTAGTGTTGTCGGGTTCATGAAAGCGATTTTTCCTGCCACATGGATTTTGCTGGGTGTGTTGACGATGGGCCTCGCGCCCGGTGTCATGGCCGCCGCCGTTCAGGAAAAACCGCCAGCGTCCGCCTCGACAAGCACCGCGAGCGCCAGCAAAAAAGCCGCTGCCGATAAAAAGGCGCAGGCTAAAAAAGCCCCGCAAAAGAAAGCCGCCCCGGTGAAGAAACGCCCACCGATTGCTTCCAAGTCGAAACCGGCCAGTGAAGTGGTGAAAACCAGGCTGCCGCCGGCCAAACTGGACCTGAGTCTGCCCAAGGACATGGTCCAGCAACTCAAGCCCGCCGGCACCGTGCCGATGCCCAAACACGACGCGATCCTCCCGCAGATGTTCGGCGAGAAGAACAGCGGCTTTCAACTCAATGGTCGTCTGCTCAGCAACGAAATGCAGTTGCAGCTGCGCAACGAAGAACGTCGAGAAGTTGAAGGCGCGGCGCTGGATTTCGAGTTCAAGCAGTAAATCGATCGATCCGTAACCCGCAGACCAGACGCTTTGTCGGAGACTGGTCAGTCACATGCGGTTATCGGTAAAAACCCCGGTTCAGGGAATTTGAAACAACCGTTTTAGCGGTTACTCTGTCCGTGTCTCTTTAACACATTGCCCGTCGCGAGGACTCGCTCGTCATGAAATGCCGTGAAGGCTGTGGCGCTTGCTGCATTGCCCCTTCCATCAGTTCTGCCATTCCGGGCATGCCCGAGGGCAAACCTGCCGGCGAACGTTGCGTGCAGCTGTCGGTCGAAAACCTGTGCAAGATTTTCGGTCAGCCGGAACGTCCAGCAGTCTGTTCGGGATTTGCTGCCGATGTCGAAGTCTGTGGCAGCAGCTCGGAAGAAGCGATCAGATTGATCGGCTGGTGGGAGCAGATGACGGCGGCGTGATGTGTCTAACGAACGGAACTTCAACAATAAGGAATAAAATTATGGGTTCGCTGCATCGTATCGCTGTGTTGTGTGGTTTGACGGCCGTGCTGGCTACTTCGCTTGCTCAGGCCGAGGACTGGAAAGTCGCCAAGGAGCAGGACGGGATCAAGGTCTCGCTGGCCGAAGTGCCGGGTTCCGATTACAAGTCCTATCAGGGCGTTGCCCTGATGAAGACCACCGTTGCCAAACTGCGTGCTTTGCAGGAAGACGTCTCCGGTGCCTGCGCCTGGATCTACGAGTGCAAGGCGCAGAAGCTGCTCAAGCACGAGGGCGATCAGAGCTGGACCTACTCCCAATTCAACACGCCATGGCCAGTCACTTCGCGTGATTCGGTGCTGCATATCACCACCGTTGAAGGCGCTGATGGCAGCCTGACCCGCAACCTCGAAGGCGTGCCAAAGTACATTCCTGAGGAAAAGGGCTTTGTCCGCGTGACTCAAGTCAAAGGCTTCTGGAAGTTCGTACCCAAAGGCGATCAGGTCGAAGTGACCTATCAGGTGCACACCGAGCCAGGCGGCAGCGTACCGGCCATGGTGGCCAACAAGTTTGTCGTCGACGCACCGTTCAATACCCTTAAAGCCCTGAAAGAACGCGCAGAGAAGTAATCTGCGCGCTTACAGCAAAACGCCCCGATTGATTCGGGGCGTTTTTGTTTGGTCTTTATATTGTGTTTCCGGATATGCGTTGCACGAAATTTTCACAAAGTGTTCCAGACAATTCGTCCGCGCACTTTACTGCGTCCCTCTGCGGCTGCCTGTATGAAAGAGTCGGTAGCGGGGCAGTAATCAATGGCATTGCTGCCGTTGATCGTGCAACATTTGCGCACCGCGCACGCCCCGGGGTCTGGAATGGCCAATAGAGGGCATGGCGCCGCTGTATTTTGCAACTTCAACTTCCAATGGGTCCTAAAACGACATGGCAAACCCGGACGCCCTGAATCAGCAGCGATCTTCCACTCGCCTGCTGCAACCGACCGTCAAATCGCATCTGGCCTACACCCTGTTGTGTGCCCTGGTCATGATGGTGATGTTTTCCGTGCTGCGCCTCGCGCTGCTGGTCTACAACCGCGAGATGATCCTCGATACCCCGGCTTCGACCTTCCTCGAAGCCTTCGCCAACGGCCTGCGTTTCGACCTGCGCCTGGTGGTCTACGTCTGCGTTCCGCTGCTGCTGGCACTGTTCAGTGCACGGGCAATGGCGGCGCGTGGCTTCTTCCGCTTGTGGCTGACCGTGGTTTCCAGCATCGCGCTGTTCCTCGGCCTGATGGAGATGGACTTCTACCGTGAGTTCCACCAGCGTCTCAACGGCCTGGTGTTCCAGTACGTGAAGGAAGACCCGAAAACCGTGATGAGCATGCTCTGGTACGGTTTCCCGGTGGTGCGCTATCTGTTGGCGTGGGCCATCGGCACGGTAATCCTGACCCTGGCGTTCAAAGGCGCCGACCGTGCGACCCGTCCGCGCGGCCCGTTCAGCGGCGGGAACGTCGGCACCCGTCAGGTGGCGCCGTGGTACACCCGTCTGGCGGTGTTCGTGGTCTGCCTGCTGATCTGCGTGGTCGCGGCCCGTGGCACCCTGCGTCAGGGCCCGCCGCTGCGTTGGGGTGACGTGTACACCACCGAATCGAACTTCGCCAACCAGCTCGGCCTCAACGGTACGTTGTCGCTGATCGCGGCCGCCAAGGACCGCATGGGTGAAGATCGCAACAACATCTGGAAAGCCACTCTGCCGCAGGACCAGGCGCAGAAAGTGGTGCGCGAGATGCTGGTGATGCCGGACGACAAACTGGTCGACGCCGACATCGCTGCCGTACGTCGTGACTACACGCCGCCGGCCGACAAGACCCTGCCAATCAAGAACGTGGTCGTGATCCTGATGGAAAGCATGGCCGGTCACTCGGTAGGCGCCCTGGGCGCGCCGGGCAACATCACGCCGTACCTCGACAAACTGTCGAAGGAAGGCCTGCTGTTCGACCGCTTCTTCTCCAACGGCACGCACACCCACCAGGGCATGTTTGCGACCATGGCGTGCTTCCCGAACCTGCCGGGTTTCGAATACCTGATGCAGACCCCGGAAGGCAGCCACAAGCTCTCGGGCCTGCCGCAGCTGCTCAGCGCGCGCAAGTATGACGACGTCTACGTGTACAACGGTGACTTCGCCTGGGACAACCAGTCGGGCTTCTTCAGCAACCAGGGCATGACCAACTTCGTTGGCCGTAACGACTTCGTCAACCCGGTGTTCTCCGACCCGACCTGGGGCGTGTCCGACCAGGACATGTTCGACCGTGGTCTGCAGGAGCTGAAGGCCCGGGAAAACGGCAAGCCGTTCTACGCGCTGCTGCAAACCCTGTCCAACCACACGCCTTACGCCTTGCCGACACCGTTGCCGGTGGAGCGCGTGACGGATCGTGGTTCGCTCAACGAACACCTGACAGCCATGCGTTACGCCGACTGGGCACTCGGTCAGTTCTTCGAAAAAGCGCGCAAAGAGCCGTACTTCAAGGAAACCCTGTTCGTGATCGTCGGCGACCACGGTTTCGGCAACGAGCGTCAGATCACCGAAATGGACCTGGGTCGCTTCAACGTGCCGATGCTGATGATTGCCCCGGGCATCCAGGAGAAATTCGGTACCCGTGACCACACCGTGGGCACGCAGATCGACATCGTGCCGACCATCATGGGCCGTCTGGGTGGCGAAGTGCGTCATCAGTGCTGGGGCCGTGACTTGCTCAACCTGCCGGCCGGCGACACCGGTTTCGGCGTGATCAAGCCGTCGGGTAGCGAGCAGACGACCGCGATCGTCACCGCCGACCAGATCCTGGTACTGCCGAAAGAGAAGGAAATGGCGCCGAAGATCTATCAGTACCAACTGGGCGCGAACCCTTCGGCCGAGATCATTCCGGACGCACCGCGTACCGCTGAACTGAAACTCAAGCTGGAAGCGTTCCTGCAAACCGCGACCAAGAGTCTGATAGACAACACCGCCGGTGTGATCAACGGCAAGCCGGACTTATCAAGCGCTGGATAAAAAAAGAGGCCCATGAGGGCCTCTTTTTTTGTTCTGGGGTTTTATATCCTGCCAAGCAACAGCAAGACCAACAGCACCACCAATACCACGCCGATAATACCCGACGGGCCGTAACCCCAACTTCTGGAGTGCGGGAAGACCGGCAGACCACCGATCAGCAACAGGATCAGGATAATGATAAGAATTGTGCCCATGTCGATTTCCTTGTTGATAGTGTTCGAGAAGTCTTGATGTTCAACGGGCGACTGGCACTTGATTAATTCCAGCCGGCTTACCAATACCGACCGGTGCGCGTGAAAGAAAATTCAATGTTTTTTAGTCCGCAGGTTTATTTCCTTTAAAACGCAGGAGCGAAAGATCGCAGCCTTCGGCAGCTCCTACATCTGCTCCCTGTAGGAGCTGCCGAAGGCTGCGATCTTTTGACCCTGTATTCAGCACCCTGATGGAGCGTGGGGCGCGAAAGATCCTTCGCTACACTCCGCGCATCTCCTACGGAACAACAAGGCTGTCGGCTATGCAAAATCGCATGATGATCACTGGCGCGGGTTCGGGTTTGGGGCGGGAAATCGCGCTGCGCTGGGCGCGTGAAGGCTGGCAACTGGCGTTGTCCGATGTCAGCGAGCCCGGCCTGCAGGAAACCCTGAAACTGGTGCGTGAAGCCGGTGGCGACGGGTTCACTCAACGCTGCGATGTGCGCGATTACAGCCAGCTCACCGCTTTGGCCCAGGCTTGCGAAGTCAAGTTCGGTGGCATCGATGTGATCGTCAACAATGCGGGAGTGGCATCCGGTGGCTTCTTCAGCGAACTGTCGCTGGAAGACTGGGACTGGCAGATCGCGATCAACCTGATGGGCGTGGTCAAGGGCTGCAAGGCGTTCCTGCCGCTGCTCGAACAGAGCAAAGGCAAGATCATTAACATTGCCTCGATGGCGGCATTGATGCAGGGCCCGGCCATGAGCAACTACAACGTGGCCAAGGCCGGGGTAGTGGCGTTGTCCGAGAGCCTGCTGGTGGAACTGGCGCAGCAGGAAGTCGGTGTGCATGTGGTTTGCCCGTCGTTCTTCCAGACCAACTTGCTCGATTCGTTCCGTGGCCCGACCCCGGCGATGAAAGCGCAGGTGGGTAAGTTGCTGGAAAGTTCGCCGATCAGCGCTGCGGACATCGCCGACTACATCTATCAGCACGTAGCGGCCGGCGAGTTCATGATCCTGCCGCACGAACAGGGCCGCATGGCCTGGGCGCTCAAGCAGAAGAATCCGCAATTGCTCTACAACGAAATGACCAGCATGGCCGATAAAATGCGCGCCAAGGCCAGACAAACCAACGGCTGAACTTGCCCCCTGAATCTCGCGTGGTTAGGGTGGCCGCATTGGTCACCCTGTCGAGACGCATCAATGCTCAATTACCTGTGGTTCTTTCTCGCGGCGCTGTTTGAAATCGCTGGCTGTTTCGCTTTTTTCATGTGGCTGCGTCAGGGCAAAAGTGCCCTGTGGGTGATTCCGGCGCTGTTCAGTCTGACCCTGTTCGCGCTGTTATTGACCCGGGTCGAAGCAGCGTATGCCGGTCGCGCCTATGCCGCATATGGCGGCATCTACATCGTGACCTCGATCGCCTGGCTGGCAGTGGTGGAGCGCGTGCGCCCGTTGGGTTCGGACTGGATCGGCGTGGCGTTGTGTGTGATCGGGGCCAGCGTGATTCTGTTCGGCCCACGCTTTTCCGCCGCTTGAGGCGAGTCCGTTTAACGATTTGCAGGAAAGGTCTGACAGGCGCGGCGCTGAGGGGCGTAGGGCAAGACTGAATTGCTCGCCGCGCATTGTCGAGCGCCCGCGCACCGCGCATCTTCAGGGCTGGTTAACCCTGAAGGACGAATTCCATGCTTGTACTCAGCCGTGTTGTGGGCGAATTGATTTCCATCGGTGATGACATTTCCGTGCGCGTCTTGTCCGTCAACGGAAGCAATGTGCGCTTCGGTGTCGAGGCGCCGCAGAAGGTCAATGTGCACCGCGCCGAAGTCTACGAACGGATCCAGCGCAAACAGACCACGCAAAAGGTCCGCTAGTCGAACAGATGCTTGGGCACGTCGTGCTTGAGCATCAGTTGGCACTGCTCGCTTTCCGGGTCGAACACGATCAGCGCCTGGCCTTTGGTCAGCGCCTGACGCACGCGCAGTACGCGGGTTTCCAGCGGTGTGTCGTCACCGTTGTCGGTGCCGTCGCGGGTGACGAAATCCTCGATCAGGCGGGTGAGGGTGTCGACTTCAAGAGCGTCGTAAGGAATCAGCATGGGCACCTCGGCTAAATCAATGGCGCGATGCTACGGCGATTGCGGGTTGCCTGCCAGTTTTGTGTGGGCAGTGACGGCCTCATCGCGAGCAGGCTCACTCCTACAGTTGGGAATGCATACCCCTGTAGGAGTGAGCCTGCTCGCGATAGCCATAATCCAGACAGCCAACAATCAACTGTCGGAACGCTGCCCCACCAGACTGTCCACCGGCGGCACCCGAGTATCGCTCTCCATCTGCGTCTCATGTTCGATCTGATGACTGAAGCGATCCAGCGAGGCATTGGCCGGTGCCGCATCACTGGCAAATACCGGTGGGCTGAGGATGTAAGCGCCGAGCAGACGACTCAGCGCAGCCAGGCTGTCGATGTGCGTGCGTTCGTAACCGTGGGTGGCATCGCAGCCGAAGGCCAGCAGGGCGGTGCGGATGTCGTGGCCGGCGGTGACCGCCGAATGCGCGTCGCTGAAGTAATAACGGAACAGGTCGCGGCGCACCGGCAGCTCGTTTTCACCGGCCAGGCGCAGCAAATGCCGGGACAGGTGATAGTCGTAAGGACCACCGGAATCCTGCATCGCCACGCTCACCGCGTGCTCGCTGGAATGCTGGCCGGGTGCGACCGGCGCGATGTCGATGCCGACAAATTCGCTGACGTCCCACGGCAACGCCGCCGCCGCGCCACTGCCGGTTTCTTCGGTGATGGTGAACAGCGGGTGACAGTCGATCATCAGTTCCTGACCGCTCTCGACGATGGCTTTGAGCGCCGCGAGCAACGCTGCGACCCCGGCCTTGTCGTCGAGGTGACGGGCGCTGATGTGGCCGCTTTCGGTGAACTCCGGCAGCGGATCGAAGGCCACCACGTCGCCGACGCTGATGCCCAGCGAGTCGCAATCGGCCTTGGTGGCGCAGTAGGCGTCCAGGCGCAGTTCGACGTGATCCCAGCTGATCGGCATCTCGTCCACTGCGGTGTTGAACGCGTGCCCGGACGCCATCAACGGCAGCACGCTGCCGCGAATCACGCCGTTGTCGGTGAACAGGCTGACGCGGCTGCCCTCGGCAAAGCGGCTTGACCAGCAGCCGACCGGGGCGAGGCTCAGGCGCCCGTTGTCCTTCACCGCACGTACCGCAGCGCCAATGGTGTCGAGGTGTGCGGAGACGGCGCGGTCAGGACTGTTCTTTTTGCCCTTGAGGGTCGCGCGAATCGTGCCGCGGCGGGTCATCTCGAAGGGGATGCCGAGTTCTTCCAGACGCTCGGCGACGTAGCGCACGATGGTGTCGGTGAACCCGGTGGGGCTGGGAATGGCGAGCATCTCCAGCAGGACTTTTTGCAGGTAGTTCAGATCCGGTTCAGGGATTTGTGTCGTCATGGAAACTCCTGATGAGTTGAGGCGGATCGATGGTTTCGATGAGGGGGATATGTGTTGCCTGTCAGGGCCTCATCGCTGGCAAGCCAGCTCCCACAGTGATTGAGTACACCGCCGAACCTGTGGGAGCTGGCTTGCCAGCGATGGGGCCAGGTCAGTCACTACATGATCAGGAAACCGCCGGCTGACTGTGCGGAAACAGCAAATCGACAAAGCGTTCCGCCGTCGGTTGCGGTTCGTGGTTGGCCAGTCCCGCGCGTTCGTTGGCTTCGATGAACACGTACTCCGGCTGATCCGCTGCCGGCACCATCAGGTCGAGGCCGACCATTGGAATATCCAACGCCCGCGCCGCACGCACGGCGGCATCGACCAGGGTCGGATGCAGAATCGCCGTGACATCCTCCAGCGTGCCGCCGGTGTGCAGATTGGCCGTGCGGCGCACGAACAGATGCTCGCCGGCCGGCAGGATGCTGCTGTAGTCATAACCGGCTGCGTGCAGGGTGCGTTGGGTTTCGTGATCCAGTGGAATCTTGCTCTCGCCACTGGTCGCGGCTTGTCGGCGTCGGCTTTGGGCTTCGATCAGCGCACCAATCGAGTGGTGGCCGTCACCAACCACTTCCGCCGGACGACGAATCGCCGCCGCGACCACTTCAAAGCCGATCACCAGAATCCGCAGGTCCAGCCCTTCATGGAAACTTTCCAGCAGCACGCGGCTGTCAAACCGCTTGGCGGATTCGATGGCTTTCTGCACCTCTTCGATGCTCTGCAAATCCACCGCTACGCCCTGACCCTGTTCACCGTCGAGCGGCTTGACCACCACCCGCTGATGCTCGTCGAGGAACGCCAGATTGTCGTCGGCATTGCCCGCCAATTGTTGCGCGGGCAGCTTCAGGCCGGCGGCTTTCAGCACTTTGTGAGTCAGGCTTTTGTCCTGGCACAGGCTCATGCTGATGGCGCTGGTCAGGTCGCTCAGCGATTCGCGACAACGCACGCGGCGCCCGCCGTGGCTGAGGGTGAACAGCCCGGCTTCGGCGTCATCCACCTGCACATCGATGCCGCGCCGGTGGGCTTCTTCGACAATGATCCGTGCATACGGATTGAAGTTGGCTTCCGGTCCGGGACCAAGGAACAGCGTCTGGTTGATGCCGTTCTTGCGCTTGATGGCGAAGGTCGAGAGGTTGCGAAAACCGAGCTTGGCGTAAAGATTCTTGGCTTGCCGGTTGTCGTGCAGCACCGACAGGTCGAGGTAGCTCAGCCCGCGACTCATGAAGTGTTCGACCAAATGCCGCACCAGCACTTCGCCGACACCGGGGCGTGAACACTGCGGATCGACCGCCAGGCACCACAGGCTGCTGCCATGTTCCGGATCGTTGAAGGCTTTTTGATGATTCAAACCCATGACGCTGCCGATCACTGCGCCGCTGTCTTCATCTTCCGCCAACCAGTACACCGGGCCGCCCTGGTGATGCGGGGTCAGGCGCGAAGCTTCGATCGGCAGCATGCCGCGCGCCTGGTACAGCAGGTTGATCGCTTGCCAGTCCGCCTCGCTTTGTGCGCGGCGAATGCGGAAGCCGCGAAACACTCGAGTGGCCTGGCGATAATCGCTGAACCACAGGCGCAGGGTGTCGGAAGGATCGAGGAACAGTTGCGTCGGCTCTAGCCCCAAGATCTGTTGCGGCGCGGCGACGTACAGGGCGATATCGCGCTCGCCCGGCTGCTCGTTGAGCAGTTCCTGCGCCAGTGTCGCCGGGTCGGGAAAGGTGTGGCCGATCAGCAGCCGGCCCCAACCGCAATGCACGGCGATGGGCTCGGGGCCGACTGCGCTGCCGTCTTCGGCCAGACGCGCCTGCAGACGTTCATACGACGGTGTCTGACCGCGCAGCAGGCGTTGGTTGATAGCCGTGGCGTGAGGTTTCATCAATCAGATTCCTTGTTCACTGAGCCACAGGTTCAGGGCCGCCAGTTGCCACAGTTTCGAACCGCGCAACGGCGTCAGTTGGCCTTGCGGATCCGTCAACAGTTGGTCGAGCATGGCCGGGTTGAACAGGCCACGATCCTGGCTCGGATCCAGCAGCAGCTCACGCACCCAGTTCAAGGTGTCGCCCTGCAAATGCTTGAGACCCGGTACCGGGAAATAGCCTTTCTTGCGGTCGATCACTTCGCTTGGAATCACCAGGCGCGCGGCTTCTTTCAGCACTTGCTTGCCACCGTCCGGCAGCTTGAACTGGCCGGGAATCCGCGCCGAGAGTTCCACCAGACGGTAATCGAGAAACGGCGTACGCGCTTCCAGGCCCCAGGCCATGGTCATGTTGTCGACGCGTTTGACCGGGTCGTCCACCAGCATCACCGTGCTGTCCAGACGCAGGGCTTTGTCTACCGCGGCATCCGCGCCGGGCAGAGCGAAATGTTCTTTGACGAAGTCGCCGGCTGCGTCATTCGCGGTCAGCCACTTCGGCTGCACGGTGGCCGCGTAGTCGTCGTAGCTGCGGTCGAAAAATGCCGCGCGATAGGCCGCGTACGGATCGGCCGCGCCATCGACTTGCGGGTACCAGTGGTAACCGGCGAACAGTTCGTCAGCGCCTTGGCCGCTTTGCACCACTTTGCAGTGCTTGGCCACTTCGCGGGACAACAGATAAAACGCGATGCAGTCGTGGCTGACCATCGGCTCGCTCATTGCGCGGAACGCGGCGGGCAGTTGCTCGATGATCTCTTTTTCGTCGATGCGCAATTGATGGTGCTGGGTGCCGTAATGCTTGGCGATCAGGTCCGAATACTGAAACTCGTCACCGCGCTCGCCGCCCGCATCCTGGAAACCGATGGAGAAGGTCGACAGATTCTCCACGCCGACTTCCCGCAACAGACCGACCAGCATGCTTGAATCGACACCGCCGGAAAGCAGCACCCCGACATCCACCGCCGCCCGCTGTCGGATCGCTACCGCTTCGCGAGTGCTGTCGAGCACGCGATCACGCCAGTCTTCGAGGGTCAGATTTTTCTCGTCGTCGTGTGGGCCGTAGGGCAGAGTCCACCAGGTTTTCTGCTCGGTGCGGCCATCGGCTTCAACTCGCATCCAGGTCGCTGGCGGCAGCTTTTCGATGCCCGCCAACAGGGTGCGTGGCGCCGGCACCACGGCGTGGAAGTTCAGGTAATGATTGAGCGCCACCGGATCGAGGATCGGGTTGATGTCGCCACCCTTGAGCAGCGCCGGCAGCGCCGAGGCGAAACGCAAGCGCTGGCCGGTACGCGACAGGTACAAAGGCTTCACGCCGAGACGGTCGCGAGCGATGAACAGACGCTGGGCGTCGCGTTCCCAGATGGCAAAGGCAAACATGCCGTTGAGTTTTGGCAGCAGCGCTTCGCCCCAGGCGTGGTAACCCTTGAGCAACACTTCGGTGTCGCCACCGGAATAGAAGGCGTAACCGAGCGCTTCGAGTTCGGCACGCAGTTCCGGGAAGTTGTAGATCGCGCCGTTGAAGGCCAGGGACAGGCCCAGTTGGCTGTCGATCATCGGCTGCGCCGAGCCGTCCGACAGGTCCATGATTTTCAGGCGACGATGGCCCAGGGCAATCGGCCCTTGGGCATGGAAGCCCCACGCGTCAGGGCCGCGAGGGGCCAGGTGATGGGTGATGCGCTCTACCGCTGCAAGGTCTGCAGGTTGATGATCAAAACGTAACTCGCCAGCTAATCCGCACATAAGGTCCTTACCGGTTTTTCCGTTGGGGAAGGTGTCGCTGAACCGCGCCGAAATGGTCGGTACCCAGAAACTGACCCGGTGTGGAGGTGGGAGTTTTAGAACGATCGGTTATAAGCAAGCCGGCCTGACCAATGGGCCAATATCATTCTGTCTGAGGCCGTAGGCGGTAGATAAATATTCAAAACATGTGGATTGCTGCTTGTTTGCCCGCTCCACCGGGCAGTTTTCCGTGTTTTTTATTCAGTGCCGGGATCGATAGGGTAAAGGGACCCAACAGCAATAAAGGAATATTGCCCATGCGCACCACACCAGAGCCGGTCACCCTTACGGACAAACAAAAGCTGAGCTTTTTGCTCGATGCCACGGGCGACCTGGAGTCCGCTCGCGTATTGCAGAAAAACCTGCCCCCCGCACTGCTCAAAGTCAGTGCCGACACATTGGCGGCACTGGACAGGGCCGCGCGCAACCTGCACACGACCCAGACGCAAGTCGATACGGACATGAGCCGGCTTCAGCCGCTGAAGAGATTCTGCATTGACCGGTTGAACCGTGCCCTGAGCGCTCGCTGGTCAGCAGCGTTCGATGTCGAGAAAGACTATCTGGAGTTGCCGGGAAGCTATTGCGGCTGCGAACCCGTGACGCCGCCAGGAGGTGGCGCGGCAGTCATCCCGCCAGCCACCCCGACGTTGCTGGACGCCGCGATGCAGAACTTTACTGAAGATGAGGCCGGAGCCGATTATTTCCCCGAGGGCAGCGTAGTGCGCATTGCCAGTGTGCCCGGAGGTATTAGCGGCCTGACACCGGGGGCGTTCGCCGAATTCTGCCGAAACCTTGATCTCGGAAAACAATACCAGGCGCATTTTCAGGAGGTTTTCGGGGGCAGGGAGATCAACGGCATTTGGGGCGCCACCGGCACTGTGGTTCGCAACATCACCTTGATGAAAAAGCAGTTGCTGCAAGTGGATCTGCATCTGGCACTTATGAAGGAACACGTGTCCCGGGACGGTTTTCAGACGATTCAGCAACTGATGAATGCCGCAGGTGTGGCGAGTGCGCAAAACCTTCAGTACCGAGGCAGACCGTTGATCATGCAGGGGATCGAACTGCTCGACAGCTGCATCTGGGGCGTCGTGGTGTTTTCCGAGCGTTCGGTCGAGCTGGAGCCGGATCAATGGTGCCTGGTCTACATGCCCGGCAATCCCGATCACCCACTCTACGAGTACTCCAGTTTCACTGCATTCATCGCGTATCTGGAATTCAGACTGGGAGTGGGCAGCTTCAAAAGCTACTTTTCGCACTGTATCGGTGAAGTCGACAAGGCTGACTTTTTCAGCACCCTTGCAAGTACCGGTAGTCTGGGTCACGTCAAACAGCTGGAAATAACCGACTCGCTGTTTGACTTCATGCTCAAGAGCCATGTCGGCAAGCTGCAACTCGATGCCCGTTCGCTCGTCGTGCCGACTGCCGACATTGATGAGGAGGAGCGCAAGAAGCGCTTGCTCCATTACCTGGAGCTTGGCATGACTGTCGCCAATGTGGCGGGGCTCTTCGTGCCGGTACTTGGGCAGTTGATGATGGGGGTCGCTATAGGTCAAATGCTCGCGGAGGTGTACGAAGGCGTCGAGGATTGGAGTCGAGGTGACCGCCAGGAAGCGTTTACCCATTTGCTCAGTGTCGCTGAAAACATTTTGCTGATGACTGCCGTGGGCGCCGGGATCAAGGGCGTGAAATCCCTGATGATCACGACGGTTCGCAAACATCCGGATTTTTTTCAGCCGTTCACCGCGATACTCAACCGCCAGGCCCAGGCTCGGTTATGGAAGCCGGACCTGCGCAGTTATGAACAGTCGTTGCCGACAGCGGCGACGGTCGAGCCCGATGCGCAGGGACGGTACCGGATCGACGACCAGACCTTCGTTCGCATCGATCACCCTTTCTACGAAGTAGTCCAGGAACCCGCTACCAACACCTGGCGCATCCGGCATCCCGGGCGTCCCGATGCCTACGCTCCGGCACTGGAGTACAGCAACCATGGAGGCTGGCGCCACACTTTCGAGGAGACCGAACGCTGGAGTGGTGCCTACATGCTCAAACGCATCGATTCGGGACTGGCGGCCATCGACGACAGTCGCCTTGAGATGATCCTACAGTTGACGGACACCGATCTTAGCGATCTGCAGCGTCTGTTCGACAGCAAACTGCCGTTACCTGCACGTCTGCGTGACACGCTCGAGCGTTTCAGGCTCGAACGCCGACTGCGTGATTTCGTGACCTCGATGGAAGCCGGCGAAACGAGCGACGCCCGCTACTCCGAGGAGCAGTTGCAGGCTCTGCCCCGTCTCGCCAACTGGCCTGCCGATCGCTACATCAAGGTCGTTGATGAAAATGCCAACGTCACCGCGACCTTTCCTCCTGGTTCGATTGACGATGACACCGTGAGCGTCGTTGTGAGTCACGCACAACTGGAAAAGGGCGAGTTGTTGCAGACGGTCATCGACGGCTTGTACCCCCGGGAAGTGCAGGCGCTGATTGGCACGAGCGTTGCCCCGGACGATGCCTGCGCACAGTTGGCGAAAGTGATCGGGGCCGCGGTCAAGGCTGATCGCAGATTGACGTTCGATCATCTCTATCGACGCTACGATCGAGCGGCCGCCGGTGAGTTGCTCAAATTGCGCGATGCCTGTCCCGATCTGCCGGTGCGATACGCGAAGGAGTTGCTCAGGCACACGCCGAGCGTCGAACGGATGCACTTGCGCAGCACCGGGCGGATCCCCATGGGGCTGGCACAGAGAGCTCGTCAGGCCACGAGCGATGTGCGTGTTGATCGAGCGTTGACGGGGTTTTACCTGGCCGATATCGCCAGCACCGACACTGACAAACTGGCTGTCCGGTTTTTGCCGAAGCTCAATGGATGGGATCCTGAGTTCTATCTGGAATTGCGAGCGCAAAAGCTGAGCGGTGAGTTGCTGGATGCATCAGGCGATAAACCGCTGGTCACGTCGAGTTCATGCACATTAGTGAGACTCGACAATGGTTACGAAGTGTTTGGCAGTGACGGGAAATCGCTGGGGCGCGTGGCTCACGGGTCGGAAAGTCTCTATCTGGCGATTCTCAAGGGGCTTTCGTTGCGCCAGCGCAAGGCCATCGGATTTGCGGAGTCGAGGGCTGACGATGGTGGGCGTCTGCGCCGAAAACTTCTGGATTGTGCCTCGGATGAGCGTGAAGGTTCGTCCCGGTTACTGGCGGGAGGGCAGTTGCAAGCGGAGATCTCCGAACCTGTATGTACGCTCGCCGACTCGCCCGTCGAGCCGGCAACACATTCGCGTCGATTGATACGCAAAGTGAAAAAACTGTATCCCTCGTTTACCGATCAGCAGGCCGGCGAGTTTCTTGATCAGTTGGGCAATGATCATCTGACTCGGGCCATTCGGGTCAGGGCGTTGCAGGACGAACTCCGAAGACTGCGTGAGGTGACGGATGTCTGGATGGAAGACGTTGCATCCATGAAGGCACTGGGTGGTGATCTGGGTGAGTTGCGCGATTGCCGAAAGATTGTGGCTCATGAGATCCAATATAGTTTTTGTCGGCTGGTTTTCCAGCGCGATGGATTTCAGCGCCCGGTCTATGGCCTGAGCCTGGATGGCATGCGCTGCGGCAAGCTACCGACCCTGCCGGTCGGTTTGACCTTCGACCATGTCAGGCATCTGTCACTGCAAAACATGAAGCTGGACAACGATGTCGCCTACTTTCTCAAGGCCTTCAGGCAGGTCGAGTCCCTCGGGCTGGACAGCAACCAGCTGACTCTGCTGCCTGAGGTCATTTCGCACATGCCGAACCTCAAGCATTTGAGTCTGGAAAACAACCGGATTCAACTGACAGAACATACACTGGTGAAGCTGTCCCGATTGCGTGGATTGGAAAGCCTGAATTTGAGCGGAAACCGCCTTGGAGCCACGGTAGATGTTGGCGGTTTGTTCGAGCTGAATCATCTTTACCTGCGTAACACCCGTGCCACTGAGCTGCCCAAGGGGTTGCAGCTTCTGCCTAATCTGAAACGGGTGGATCTGCGTGACAACGATATCCGTGATCTGCCTGCCTGGCTCTTTGAAACCTCCAGGCGTTTCAGCGAAACGATCAATCTGCGCAATAATCCGATTTCCGGCGCCAGCAGGATCCAACTTGATACCTACCGCGAAACAGTGGGTGTCGGCATGGGATACCTGGAAAACGACATCCCACGACTTGATGAAAACCTGGCGCGTTCAATCTGGTTGACCGAGACCGGAGGGGCGGTGGGCTCCCGGCATCTGCAGACCTGGACTGCAATCAAGGATGATCCGGTCGCTGAAGGTCTGTTTCAGTTGCTGGCAGAGCTGGGCAACTCAGCCGAGTCGGAACACGTACGCGAAGACATGTCGCGTCGGGTCTGGAACGTCCTGGAAGCAACACAGACCGATGTCGAATTGCGCCAGCAGATTTTCGATCTGGCAGCCAATCCGATCAATTGCACGGATAACGCGGCGCTGAATTTCAGTCATCTGGAGGTCGCCGTGCAAGTCCACCATGTGACCCGGGCTTCCCGTGGTCGGCCGCCTTCGGCGGCGTCGCTGATGAAGTTGGCAAGGGGATTGTTCCGGCTTGAGCAGCTCGATCGGATAGCCACAGAGTACTCGGTAAAACACAACTCACCCGATCCTCTGGAGGTGGCTCTGGCTTACCGCTCCGGGCTGGCGGAGTCACTCGAGTTGCCCGGGCAGCCCTCGCACATGCGATATGCGGCGATTGCCGAGGTGACAGGGGCCGATCTGGTAGAAGCCATCAACAGAGTCCAGACCGCCGAGCTTTCTTCACAGTGGTTGAAGTTTCTGGTTCGTCAGCCCTTTTGGAGCGATTACGCGAAAAGCAGCTTCGCACAGCAGTTTGAAGACGCTCGCGCACCACATCACGAGGAGGCCCTGGCATTGTTCGAGAAGGCTGAGGAGCTCAACTCTGCAGACTATCTGAGCGAAATGAACCTGTGCGCCAGCCGACTGGAGCAGACCGAAAGTGCCTTGCTCGAACGGTTGACCGAGCAAGTGATACGGCTGGTTGAGGGCAATATCTGTCTATTGCCCGGTGGTTGATCCCGATCCGGGGGTACCGGGTCATTTGCCCCGGATCAGTCGCCGCAAGGCAAACCGATTCGGATGACACGCCTCTGCAACGCTTCTGGGCAGGGGCAGCGGTTCATCATTCAGCCACCCTGCGAGCAATTCGCCGGACAGTGGCGCGGTAATCAGTCCTCGAGAACCGTGGCCGCTGTTTACGTATAGACCGTCCAGCCAAGGGCAGGCGATATCCGGTACCTGCCGTGCGTCTTTTCCCAGGACGGCATAGGTGCGGTCAAAGGCTTCGCGGTCGGCAAGGGGACCGACGATCGGCAGGTAATCGGGGCTGGTGCAGCGGAACGCGGCGCGGCCCTCGAGGGTTTCTGCAGGCTGTTCGGCCATGTGCAGACGCTGCACCAGGTCGCTGGAAATCTCCTCAAGCATCGCCAGATTGCCCAGGTGTTCGGCGGTGGTCGGGGTCAGGTCATCGCTACTGAAGTCGAAGCTGGCGCCGAGGGTGTGTTCGCCAAGACGTGCGGGCGCGACATAACCTTCGGCGCAGACCACGGTGCGCAGCGCCTGACTCTCGGCGGTTTGCGGCAGGCGGGTGATCTGCCCGCGAATGCGCTTGAGCGGCAGCTTGGCACTCTGTGCAAAACGTTTGATCTCTGCGGCGCCGGCCAGCACCACCACCGGCGCGCTGGCGAGCAGATGATCGCCGTCGAGCGCTTGCCACTGCCCGTCGACCTTACGCAGTTCCAGCGCTTCATGATGTTTGAGCAGTTCGATGTTCGGTTGCGCGGCTTGTGCCCGACACAGCGCCGGCGGATGCACCCAGCCACCTTCGGGGTAGTACAGGCCGCCATGGGCCAGACCGATGCCGGCCCGGGTTTCGGCTTGCGGCTGATCCAGCCAGTGCAGCAGGTCTTCGGGGAATGCCGCAGCCAGTTGCGCGTGACGCTCGGCTTCCTTGGCATTGAACGCCATTTGCAGCACGCCGCAAGCGTCCCAATCCGTGCCGCGTTGCAGGGTTTCCAGCAGGCGGCGGGTGTAGCCGAAGCCGCTGACGATCAGTTGCGATAACGCCGTGCCGTGGGCCGACAATTTCAGGTAGAGCACGCCCTGCGGATTGCCCGAGGCTTCCTGCGCCACGGCGTCGTGCCGCTCGAGCAAACTCACGTGCCAACCACGTGCGGCGAGACTGGCAGCACTGGCACAACCGGCCAGTCCGGCGCCGATCACCAGCGCCCGGCGCTCAGCGTTCAGCGGGGCAGGGCGGGCGAACCACGGTTTGTCCGGCAGCGGTGGCGCGACGTCCTGTGGCCAGCCGAGGAACTCGCCACGGAGGATTTCCCACTTGTGGCCAATGCCTGGCGTGCGCTTCATCTTGAACCCGGCGGCATTCAGCAGGCGCCGCACCCAGCCGGTGCTGGTGAAGGTGCTGATGGTCGAGCCCGGCGCGGCCAGGCGCGCGAGTTCGCTGAACAGTTCGGCGGTCCACATCTCGGGGTTTTTTGCCGGGGCGAAACCGTCGAGAAACCACGCGTCGATCTGCGCATCGAGTTGCGGCAGTTGCTCCAGCGCATCGCCGATCAGCAGCGTCAGCGTCACCCGGCCATGGTCCAGAACGATCCGTTGAAAACCCTGATGGATCGCCACGTAATGCTTCAGCAACTGATCGGCCAAAGGTTTGAGTTGCGGCCACAGGGCCAGGGCCCGTTGCAGATCGGCCGGACTCAACGGGTACTTTTCGACGCTGACAAAATGCAGCCGCGCACCGGCCAACGCGTGTTGCTCGAACAACTGCCAGGCGCAGAGAAAATTCAGCCCGGTGCCGAACCCGGTTTCGCCGATCACCAGTCGCCCGTGCGCCGGCAAAGCAGCGAAACGTTCGGCCAGCCGGTTCTGTTCGAGGAACACGTAGCGGGTTTCCTCCAGCCCCGACTGGTCGGAAAAATACACATCATCGAACACCCGCGAACGCGGGCGTCCCTGGTCATCCCAGTCGAGTTGGGCGTGGGGCAATACAGGTTTCATGGCAGGCTCGGCAACGACAAGGCGGCCATTCTAGCCGATTGGGGGGAGGGTGCTTGATCCGTGGCAAGGCGGGCGGCGGCAGTCTAGAAGACAATCGACAATTTAAGCACTGACACAGAACCCCTGTGGTGAGGGGATTGATCCCCGATGGGCTGCGAAGCGGCCCCAAAACCATTCACCTTTCAGATGCAGGATTGCGACTGCTGCGCAGCCGATCGGGGATGAATCCCCTCACCACAGAGTTTTTCTTGAAGCCAAAAGGAGCGGAATTTCTCTGCCGCGCCCATGCCCAATCCGCTAGTCTTGCTCAATCCTGGAAGGAGCCGTCCCCATGTTTGAATCCGCTGAAATCGGTCACGCCATCGACAAAGAAACCTACGACGCGGCGGTGCCTGCGCTGCGTGAAGCACTGCTGGAAGCGCAGTTCGAGTTGCAGCAGCAGAAGCGTTTCCCGGTGATCATTCTGATTAACGGTATTGAAGGCGCGGGCAAGGGCGAGACCGTCAAGTTGCTCAACGAGTGGATGGATCCGCGCCTGATCGAGGTGCGCACCTTCGATCAGCAGACCGATGAAGAACTGGCGCGGCCACCGGCCTGGCGCTATTGGCGGATGCTTCCGGCGAAAGGGCGGATGGGGATTTTCTTCGGCAACTGGTACAGCCAGATGCTCCAGGGTCGGGTCCATGGGCTGTTCAAGGATCCGCGTCTGGATCAGGCGATTGCCGGGGCCGAGCGTCTGGAAAAGATGCTCTGCGATGAAGGCGCGCTGATCTTCAAGTTCTGGTTCCACCTGTCCAAGAAACAGATGAAGGCGCGGCTCAAGGCTCTGGCCGACGACCCGCTGCACAGCTGGCGCATAAGCCCGCTGGACTGGCAGCAATCGCAGACCTACGACAAGTTCGTCAAATACGGCGAGCGTGTGTTGCGCCGCACCAGCCGCGACTACGCGCCATGGCACATCATCGAAGGCATGGACGCCAATTACCGCAGTCTGGCGGTCGGCAAGATCCTCCTCGAAGGTTTGCAAAACGCGCTCAAACGGCCACAGGTGCACCCCGAGCAGGTCAGTGCGGCACCGCTGGGCACGGCAGTCGATCAACTGAACCTGCTCGACAGCCTCGACCTCACTCAGCAGCTGGACAAGAAAGACTACGAGGAACAACTGATCACCGAGCAGGCGCGACTGTCCGGGCTGATGCGTGACAAGCGCATGCGTCGCCACGCCTTGGTGGCGGTGTTCGAAGGCAACGACGCGGCAGGCAAGGGCGGGGCGATCCGTCGGGTGGCGGCAGCGCTCGATCCGCGTCAGTACAACATCGTGCCGATTGCCGCGCCGACTGAAGAAGAGCGCGCGCAACCGTACCTGTGGCGTTTCTGGCGGCACCTGCCGGCGCGCGGCAAGTTCACCGTGTTCGATCGCTCCTGGTATGGCCGGGTGCTGGTGGAGCGGGTCGAAGGCTTTTGCAGCACGGCCGACTGGCTGCGCGCCTACAGCGAGATCAATGACTTCGAAGAGCAACTGACCGATGCCGGAGTCATCGTGGTCAAATTCTGGCTGGCGATCGACAAGGACACGCAGATGGAGCGTTTCAAGGAGCGTGAAGACATACCCTTCAAGCGCTTCAAGATCACCGAAGACGACTGGCGCAACCGCGACAAGTGGGACGACTATCGCGCGGCAGTGGGCGATATGGTCGACCGCACCAGCACCGAGATTGCCCCGTGGACGCTGGTCGAGGCCAATGACAAGCGCTGGGCCCGGGTCAAGGTGCTGCGCACGCTCAACCGCGCGCTCGAAGAGGCGTTCGAGAAGTCCGACAAACATGCGAAAAAGCACAAGGACTGAGCCGATGGGCACGCATACGCCGGGTGAATGATTGTCGCGGTCGGCAGTGGGGTGGACTTATTCTCGGTCCACTCTCTCCGACAACAACAATTGAGGTATGCCATGCGTGAAGTGGTGATCGTCGACAGCGTGCGGACCGGCCTGGCCAAGTCCTTCCGCGGCAAGTTCAACCAGACCCGTCCCGACGACATGGCGGCCCATTGCGTCAACGCGCTGCTGTCGCGCAACGACATCGATCCGGCCAGCGTCGAGGACTGCATCGTCGGCGCCGGTTCCAACGAAGGCGCGCAGGGTTACAACATCGGCCGCAACGTCGCGGTGCTGTCGCGGCTGGGCACCCAGGTGGCTGGCATGACCCTCAATCGGTTCTGCTCCTCGGGTCTGCAGGCGATCGCGATTGCCGCCAACCAGATTGCCTCCGGGTGCAGCGACATCATCGTCGCCGGCGGCGTCGAATCGATCAGCCTGACCCTGAAAAGCGTCAACACCGATCACCTGATCAACCCGTTGCTCAAGCAACAGGTGCCGGGCATCTATTACACGATGGGCCAGACCGCCGAAGTGGTCGCGCGCCGGTATGCAGTCAGCCGCGAGGCGCAGGATCGTTATGCGCTGCAAAGCCAGTTGCGCACCGCCCAGGCGCAGGCCGCCGGGGTGTTCAATGACGAGATCGTGCCGATGGCGGTCAAGTACCGGGTCGAGGATAAAAACAGCGGTGAGGTACAGATTCTCGATGGCGTCGTCGATCACGACGACTGCAACCGCCCGGACACCACCTACGAGAGCCTCGCTGGCTTGAAACCGGTATTTGCCGACGACGGTTCGGTGACGGCCGGCAACTCGTCGCAGCTGTCTGACGGCGCCTCGATGACACTGGTGATGAGCCTGGAAAAGGCCCTGCAACTGGGACTCAAGCCCAAGGCGTTTTTTCGTGGTTTCACCGTCGCCGGCTGCGAGCCGGACGAGATGGGCATCGGCCCGGTGTTCTCGGTGCCGAAACTGCTCAAGGCCAAAGGCCTGCAGGTGGCGGATATCGATCTGTGGGAACTCAACGAGGCGTTTGCGTCGCAGTGCCTGTACGCGCGTAATCGGCTGGAGATCGATAACGACAAATACAACGTCAACGGCGGTTCGATTTCCATCGGCCACCCGTTCGGCATGACCGGGTCACGGCAGGTCGGGCATCTGGTGCGCGAGTTGCAGCGGCGCAATCTGCGTTACGGCATCGTGACCATGTGCGTGGGTGGCGGGATGGGGGCGACGGGGTTGTTTGAGGCGGTGCGTTAAGCCCGGAGATAGTTATCGCCTTCAAAGCCGCCATCGCTGGCAAGCCAGCTCCCACAGGTTGTGAGGTGTTGCCTGTATTTTGTGAACACCCTCGAACCCTGTGGGAGCTGGCTTGCCAGCGATGGCATCAACCGGCTACCCGGTTGGAATCCTTAAGCTGCATCCGCGCGATATACGCGTGTATTTCCCGCTCGGCTTTCTCCGGGCTATCGAACGGCCCCTCAAGGGTGTTCTCCCGCGTGCTGAAATACAGTTCGCCATTGACCCGACACAGCCGGTCGCTGCGAAAGTGCGTGGCGGGGGCGCTGTCCTGAGCGCGCATTCCGTACATGATCGGCCTCCTTGAGTAATGCGTTGAAAGACGTTGCCTGAGCTTATGCCTGAAGCACTTGCCGCGCCCGTCGAGCTGATCAACGGTGAGCCGTCAAATTACCGTTGCGACCCGCACAGTTTCATTCGCGGCCTGGCCCGAACTGTCACTGTGTTGCGCCGGCGGGCGGGCCTAGAATGACCGCTCTTGTCAGCAGGCATTGGGGTTCGCATGCACATTTCATCCGGTCGCTGGGTTTACGGGCTGTTCCTGGCGCTGCTGACGGCGTTGCTCTGGGGCATTCTGCCGATCAAGCTCAAACAGGTGTTGCAGGTGATGGACCCGATCACCGTGACCTGGTTTCGCCTGCTGGTGTCCGGCGGCTGCCTGTTCATTTATCTGGCGTCGGTCCGGCGCTTGCCGAGTCGCAAGGCGCTCGGTCCCAGAGGCGGCTGGCTGGTGCTGATGGCGGTGCTGGGGCTGGTGGGCAACTACGTGCTGTACCTGATGGGGCTCAACCTGCTCAGCCCCGGCACCGCACAACTGGTGGTGCAGATGGGGCCGATCATGTTGCTGATTGCCAGTCTGTTTGTGTTCAAGGAGCGCTTCAGCATCGGTCAGGGCATTGGCCTGGCGGTGCTGCTGATCGGCTTTGTGCTGTTCTTCAATCAGCGTCTGGCGGAATTGCTCACCTCACTGTCGGACTACACCGCCGGCGTGTTGCTGGTGTTGCTGGCCTCGACGGTCTGGACGTTCTACGCTCTGGGGCAGAAGCAATTGCTCACGGTGTGGAATTCGTTGCAGGTGATGATGGTGATCTACCTGTTCTGCGCCTTGTTGCTGACGCCGTGGGTGCATCCGCTCAAGGCTCTGGAATTGAGCCCGTTGCAGGGCTGGCTGTTGCTGGCCTGCTGCATGAATACGCTGATCGCCTACGGCGCATTTGCCGAGGCGCTGGCGCATTGGGAGGCGTCGCGGGTCAGTGCGACCTTGGCGATCACGCCGTTGGTGACCTTCGGTGCGGTGGCGATGGCGGCGTGGATCTGGCCGGACTACGTGCATGCCGAGCAGATCAATGGTCTGGGTTATGGCGGGGCGGTGCTGGTGGTGCTGGGGTCGGCGCTGGTGGCGTTGGGGCCGTCGTTGCTGGCCGGGTTGAAGGCGCGGCGGATGCGGATGGCCTGAAAAGCAAAAGATCGCAGCCTGCGGCAGCTCCTACAGAGGAACGCATTCCAAACTGTAGGAGCTGCCGCAGGCTGCGATCTTTTGGCTGTTAACCCTTGGCGCCAGCCTCGATCATGTTCTCCGGCCGCACCCAGGCATCGAACTCTTCATCCGTCAGATAGCCCAGCTGCAACGCCGCCTCACGCAAGGTCAGGCCTTCGCTGTAGGCCTTCTTGGCGATTTCCGCCGACTTGTCGTAGCCGATGTGCGGGTTCAGCGCGGTCACCAGCATCAGCCCGCGTTCCAGGTGGCTGGCCATTACTCCGGCGTCCGGCTCGAGACCGGCGATGCAGTGCTGCTGGAAGTTGCTGCAGCCGTCGGCGAGCAGACGGATCGATTGCAGCAGGTTGTGGATGATCACCGGTTTGTACACGTTCAGCTGCAGGTGCCCCTGACTGGCGGCGATGCCGATGGTCACGTCGTTGCCCAGCACCTGGCAGGCGAGCATCGACAACGCTTCGCACTGGGTCGGGTTGACCTTGCCGGGCATGATCGAACTGCCCGGTTCGTTGGCCGGCAGCTTGACCTCGGCAAAGCCCGCGCGCGGGCCGGAGCCGAGCAGGCGCAGGTCGTTGGCGATTTTCATCAGCGCCACGGCGAGGGTCTTCAGCGCGCCGGACAGACTGGCCAGCGGTTCATGCCCGGCCAGTGCGGCAAACTTGTTCGGTGCGGTGACAAACGGCAGGCCGGACAGCGCGGCAAGTTCGGCGGCAATCGCTTCGCCAAAACCGTGCGGCGAATTCAGGCCGGTACCGACCGCGGTGCCGCCCTGCGCCAGTTCACACACCGCCGGCAGCGCCGCGCGGATCGCCCGTTCGGCGTAATCCAGTTGCGCGATGAACCCCGACAGTTCCTGACCGAAGGTGATCGGCGTCGCGTCCATCATGTGCGTGCGGCCGGTCTTCACCAGTTTCATGTGACGCGCGGCCAGTTCGGCCAGACCGCCGGACAGCTCGGCGATGGCCGGCAGCAATTGCTCCTGCACGGCTTTGGCGGTGGCGATGCTCATGGCGGTGGGGAAGCAGTCGTTGGAGCTTTGCGAGCGGTTGACGTGATCGTTCGGATGCACCGGCGTCTTGCCGCCGCGCGGGTTGCCGGCCAGTTCGTTGGCGCGGCCGGCAATCACTTCGTTGACGTTCATGTTGCTCTGGGTGCCGCTGCCGGTCTGCCAGACCACCAGCGGGAACTGATCGTCGTGCTGGCCGTCGAGGACTTCGTCGGCAGCCTGTTCGATCAGGCGGGCGATGTCGGCGGGCAGGTCGCCGTTGCGGTCATTGACCCGCGCGGCGGCTTTCTTGATCAGGGCCAGGGCGTGCAATACCGGTAGCGGCATGCGTTCCTGACCGATGGCGAAGTTGATCAGCGAGCGTTGCGTCTGAGCACCCCAGTAAGCGTCTTCCGGGACCTCGATCTGGCCCAGGCTGTCGGTTTCGATACGGCTCATCGTGCACACTCCTGTTGGTCTGTTTGCGCTGTTTAGGCCCGGTCAGGCCCGGGTGGTTCCGTCGAGCTGATTGTTGACCGGTAAAACCCGGCCAGGCAAGCACGGCAAGGGCCGGGGGTTGAGCCACGGGGTTTTTTAGGCGCAGAATGGTCGCCCTTGGGGTTTTACCTCGCCTAGCTGAAAAGGAAACTCGATGACTCGTCTTCGTGCCATCTGCACCGCGGTTGCACTGGTTTGCGCCAGCGGCCAGGTGCTTGCCGATACCGCCAGCCACAACGCCAGTGCCGAAGCATTCCTGACCCTGGCGCACGCTGACAAGCTGGGCACTCCGGTGTACATGCAAGTGCAGCAAATGTTCGCGCAGCGTTTTGAGCAAACCAAAGCGCCGGAATCCAAGAAAGCCGTACTGGAAACCTACCAGGCCAAGGCCAACGCCGCGCTGGATCAGGCCATCGGCTGGAACAAGCTCAAGCCTGACATGGTCAAGCTCTACACCAGCAACTTCAGCGAATCCGAGCTGAAAGACCTGGTCGCGTTCTACCAGTCGCCACTGGGCAAGAAAGTCCTGGAAAAAATGCCGCAGCTGACTCAGCAATCGGCCCAGATGACTCAGGCCAAACTGGAAAGCGCGGTGCCTGTGGTCAACAAGCTGCTCGACGATATGACCAACGAGCTGGCACCGAAAGGCGCTGCACCGGCCAAGAAGAAGTAAGCGGAGTTCGTGATGACCATGCAACAACGCATCGAATCGACGCTGGGCCTGCTTCAGCCTGAGCATCTGCAGGTGCTGGACGAAAGCCACATGCACAGTCGCGGGTTACAGACCCACTTCAAGGCCGTGGTGGTCAGCGCGCAGTTCGAAGGCCTGAACCGGGTCAAGCGCCACCAGAAAGTCTACGGCACGCTCGGCGAGCTGATGGGCGAGTTTCATGCGTTGGCGCTGCACACCTACACCCCGCAGGAATGGGCAGAAGTGGGCGCCGCTCCGGCGTCGCCGACTTGTGCAGGAGGAAAGCAGCGATAAGCTTCAAGCGGCAAGCTGCAAGCAGAATCAAAAGCAGCGACGTACTGCTTGCCGCTTGAAGCTTGGAGCTTGCAGCTGCTTTTTTGCTAGAATCCGCAACGCGCCGCTTAGCCGGCGCGTTTTTTTTGAATCCGGTTCACCCTTTGCGAGGGTAGCCACCTGGAGAAATACCCATGACACAACCGATTGTCGTGGCGGCACTGTATAAGTTCGTCACCCTCGAAAATTACGTCAACCTGCGCGAGCCGCTGCTGCAAGCGATGGTCGACAACGGTATCAAAGGTACCCTGCTGATCGCTGAAGAAGGCATCAACGGCACCGTGTCCGGCACTCGCGAAGGCATCGATGGCCTGCTCGCCTGGCTGAAGAACGATCCGCGCATGGTCGACATCGACCACAAAGAGTCGTACTGCGACGAGCAGCCGTTCTACCGCACCAAGGTCAAACTGAAGAAAGAAATCGTCACCCTCGGCGTGGAAGGCGTGGACCCGAATAAAAAGGTCGGCACCTATGTCGAGCCGCGCGACTGGAATGCGCTGATCAGCGACCCGGAAGTGCTGCTGATCGACACCCGCAATGATTATGAAGTGTCGATCGGCACCTTCGAAGGCGCCATCGATCCGAAAACCACCAGTTTTCGCGAATTCCCCGACTACATCAAAGAACACTTCGACCCGGCCGTGCACAAGAAAGTCGCGATGTTCTGCACCGGCGGCATTCGCTGCGAGAAAGCCTCGAGCTACATGCTGGGCGAGGGTTTCGAAGAGGTTTACCACCTCAAGGGCGGTATCCTGAAGTACCTCGAAGAGGTGCCGCAGGAACAAACCAAGTGGCAGGGCGACTGCTTCGTGTTCGACAACCGCGTGACCGTGCGTCACGACCTCAGCGAAGGCGACTACGATCAATGTCATGCCTGCCGCACGCCGGTCAGCGTTGAAGATCGCGCCTCCGAGCATTACGTGGCCGGCATCAGCTGCCCGCACTGCTGGGATACGCTGAGCGAGAAGACCCGCCGCAGTGCCATCGACCGGCAGAAGCAGATCGAACTGGCCAAGGCACGCAACATGCCGCACCCGATCGGCTACAACTATAAACAAGCATCCACCGAGGCTTAATCATGTCTGCGCGCCTGCTCTATGTGATGGATCCGATGTGTTCCTGGTGCTGGGGCTTCGCTCCGGTCGCCAAGGCACTGGTCGAGCAGGCGCAGGCAGCCGGGGTGGAACTGCATCTGGTGGTCGGCGGCTTGCGCACCGGCAGCGGTGCGGCGCTGGAACCGACCACGCGGCGCTACATTCTTGAGCACTGGCAGGCGGTCACCGAGGCCACGGGCCAGCACTTCAAGTTCGACGGCGCGCTGCCCGACGGCTTCGTCTACGACACCGAACCGGCCTGTCGGGCGATCGTCACCGCGCGCAGCCTGGCACCGGATTGCGCGTGGACGCTGGTGGGGCTGATCCAGAAGGCGTTTTACGTTGAAGGGCGCGACGTCACCCAGGCCAGTGTGCTGGTGGAGCTGGCCGAGCAGGCCGGTGTGCCGCGCATCGAATTTGCCGGCCTGTTCGATCATGCCGATCAACACAAGGCTACGCAGGCCGATTTCACTTGGGTGCAGGATCTGGGCATCGCCGGATTTCCCACCTTGCTCGCCGAACGCAATGGCCAACTGGCGTTGCTGACCAACGGCTATCAACCGCTCAGTGAGCTTTCGCCATTGCTCGGCCGCTGGCTGGAGCGTCTGGCCTGTGCCTGACCGGGCCGCTGACACGCCAGCCGTAGAGCGTGTCGACCGGCTGAGCTGGGCAGAAGTCCGGCGTCTGGCACTGCATCACAAGAAATCCCTGTGGATCGCCAACGGCGTGGCCGTTCTGGCGACGCTGTGCAGCGTGCCGATTCCGTTGCTGCTGCCGTTGCTGGTGGACGAAGTCCTGCTCGGCCACGGCGACGCCGCGCTGAAAGTCATGAACCAGGTGCTGCCATCGATGTGGCAGCAGGCTGCGGGCTACATTGGCCTGATGCTGCTGGTGACTCTGACCCTGCGTTGTAGCGCCCTGTGTTTTGGCGTGTTGCAGGCGCGGCTGTTTGCGCGGCTGGCGAAAGACATCGTCTACCGCATTCGCGTGCGCCTGATCGAACGCCTCAAGCGTATTTCTCTCGGTGAGTACGAAAGCCTTGGCAGCGGCACGGTGACCACGCACCTGGTCACCGATCTGGACACCCTCGACAAGTTCGTCGGCGAAACCCTCAGCCGCTTTCTGGTGGCGATGCTGACCCTGGTCGGCACCGCCAGCATCCTGATGTGGATGCACTGGAAACTGGCGCTGCTGATCCTGCTGTTCAACCCGCTGGTGATCTACGCCACGGTGCAGTTGGGCAAGCGGGTCAAGCACCTGAAGAAACTGGAGAACGACAGCACCTCGCGTTTCACCCAGGCCCTGAGTGAAACCCTCGATGCGATCCAGGAAGTGCGTGCCGGCAACCGTCAGGGCTTCTTCCTCGGCCGACTCGGGCAGCGCGCCCAGGAAGTGCGCGACTACGCGGTCAACTCGCAGTGGAAAACCGATGCCTCGAACCGCGCCAGCGGTCTGCTGTTCCAGTTCGGCATCGACATCTTCCGCGCCGCCGCCATGCTCACGGTGCTGTTCTCCGACCTGTCGATCGGCCAGATGCTCGCGGTGTTCAGTTACCTGTGGTTCATGATCGGTCCGGTCGAACAACTGCTCAATCTGCAATACGCCTACTACGCGGCGGGCGGTGCGCTGGCGCGGATCAACGAACTGCTGGCCCGCGCTGACGAGCCGCAGTATCCGGGTGGCGTCGATCCGTTCAAGGGCCGCGAAACCGTGGGCATCGAAGTGCAGGGGCTGAGCTTTGGTTACGGCGACGAACTGGTGGTGGATCAGATGAACCTGTCGATCGCCCCCGGTGAAAAAGTCGCGATTGTCGGTGCCAGCGGCGGTGGAAAAAGCACCTTGGTGCAGTTGCTCCTGGGGCTGTACACGCCAGTGGCCGGGACGATCCGCTTTGGTGGTTCGACCCAGCAGGAAATCGGTCTGGAAACCGTGCGCGAAAACGTCGCGGTGGTGCTGCAACATCCGGCCTTGTTCAACGATACCGTGCGCGCCAACCTGACCATGGGCCGCAGCCGCAGCGACGAAGCCTGCTGGCAGGCACTGGAAATCGCCCAGTTGGAGGCGACCATCCGTGCCTTGCCGGATGGCCTCGACAGCATCGTCGGCCGCTCCGGCGTGCGCCTGTCCGGTGGTCAGCGCCAGCGGCTGGCGATTGCGCGGATGATTCTCGCCGAGCCGAAAGTGGTGATCCTCGATGAAGCCACCTCGGCCCTCGATGCCGCCACCGAGTACAACCTGCATCAGGCCATGGCGAAATTCCTCCATGGCCGCACCACGTTGATCATTGCCCATCGTCTGTCGGCGGTGAAACAGGCAGATCGCGTGCTGGTGTTCGACGGCGGGCAAGTGGCCGAAGACGGCGATCACCAGCAGTTGATCGCCGACGGTGGCTTGTACGCCAGACTCTACGGACATCTGCAGCAGCACTGAGCCTCTGCGAAGCGCTGGCTGAACGTTATCTCGGCTGCCTGGGACGCTGGCCCCAGATCACGTTCAGGTCGGCAATCTGCCGATCCTGCCCGAAGCCTTTGATGATGATCGAGCACGAGTCACAGGGCGGCAGGGTGGTGACCACATTGGCCGAACGTAGATCGCCCTGGTTCGGAAACTTTTCCCGGATGAAGGCCACCAGCTTGCTTTCGCTGTCGACAGATGTCGCGCGCTCGAGGATATCGGTGCGCGCCGGATGAGTCACCGGATGGGGAATCGACAGCAGCGCCTCATCATTCGCCAGGCTGAGTGCTTCAGGGGCGCTGCGTTGCCTGAGTCCGTCGACGTTGAAATAGGACGTGTCGCCTTGGTTGACCACTTTACGCCGGCCGGAACTGAACAGCGGTAAATGCCGCGTGTTGTCGCCTGCGCCGGATACGCTGACGTAGACCTGTTTTGCGCCTGTGGCGGTCACCACGTCGGCATAGGCAATGTTGCGCAGCGATTGCCGTGAGTCGCCGGTCAGACTTTGCAGATCGATCATCGCCTGATCTATCGCTTGCGCACGGGATGACGCGCGGCTCGACCTTGCAAACAACGCATCGAACCTGTCGCCAATGGCACGTTGCAACCGGGTGCTGGTCTCGGTGCTTCTGCTCCATGTTCTGGCGCCGTCTGCCAGCGTCACCACCGTCGCTCGCGTCGGACCATCGAACAGCAGTGATGAGGCTGGGTAAGCCGTCACCCGTACCCAATGGAGTTCTTCCCACGGCCTGGATGGCGCGCCAATCGTCACCGCGTACTCGTTGATCGTGTCCAGGGCCCGATGAACCTGCTCGCGCCCGTGAATACGCACCATGTTGTTGGCATTCAACGAGCCAATATAGATGCGCCGCAGCTCGCGGGCGGCGGTATCAGCCAGTAATTCCTGGGCGGACACCTTGCTCATTTGCAGCGTCTGCTGAAGATCGTCCGTGGCGGCAAGCTTGGCCATGTAGTAGTCATTCATGTTCAAGCAGGTAAATACATAGCGATGATTGCCGTCCTTGCTGTAGACAATCAGCGCTCCCACTTCATGCACATCGTCGATGCCGACGGCACTGCCATTGACCTTCAGACCGGCAAATATTCCTTCCTGAAACTGCAGGCGGGCGTTGAGGGTGGTTCTGGCAATGGGCCTGAGGGAATTGAGCCCGATCGCGGCAGGCTGTCCCCGGTAAGGATGGAGTTCATTGCCCCTGGCTCGATAGATTGTGTTTTCGTAGTTCAGCAGTCGGTAGGGCCGGGTTGGCGTGGCCGCAGAAGCCGTGAATGTACCGTCACCGAACCATGGCGCCCAGCTGTCGTGCTCCGAGAAGCTGCCCATCGCCGGCCGCACGGCGGGGGAGTCGTTATTGGCGAATTTTTCTATACAAGGTTGATTGGGAACCCGGCGTGTGCGGCATGGCACGCGTTTCAGTGTCTGACTTGCATCCAGGCTGTCGACACGCCGCAAGGCATGGTTCTGCACCCGGTAGGCCACGTCGTCTATCCAGACTGCGGTTCTTCCGTCCTGTTGCAGCGCTTTTTTGATGCGAGCGGCTTTGGCCACCGCATACAGTTCTTCGTGATGAGTGGTGTCTATTCGTCGATAAAACGAGCGGCCTACGGAGACGTCGGAGCTGAGCAGTCGCGGTCCGAAAGGTCTGCCCGAGAGAGGATCGACGGCATGGAAGGCCGGCATTGCAGCCGTGCCGGTCTGGCGTATCGGGACGTCTTCAATGCCTCTCACCGTACCCAGACGATCCCCCGACGTGGCTGGTTTCCAGCGTCCTGCATCACGCGCCTGTGGCAAGCTTCGCGCCACATCGTAATGTCCGGCTGAACGTCGCATGACTTTCAGCGTGAACAAACCGGACTTGATGTACCTGAGCGCACGTGATCCCAGGGATTTGAGCAACAGTCCAATGCCGCCCAGCGGATTCAATGCTTGCAAGGTGAGCGTCGACACCTCTTTGCTCAGGGTGGCCAGGGCCGCGAGCCGGGCGGAAGTGCCCAGGCTTCTGCTATTGAAGAGCAGGTTGCTCATGCCGCCAGCCATTTTGCCGACAGGGACGCTGAAGACTGCCAACTCCATCCCGATGCCAAAGGCGCCATTGACGTTGCGTTCAATATCGTCAGAGCGCACGTCTTCCACGGATTTCCAGAAGGGTACGAATAACTTGCCGATGTTCTGGGCGCGCTCGCGAGAGGTCTTTTCGCGGTCAAAGGCGGTTTCCCCATACGCGGCGCTGCGCAGCGCTTTTGGATCAACGAACAGTAGCTCGCTGGCAATGAAATGACTGATGTCCCGGGTTCGTTTTGAATCGATGGTCAGTGCCGGATCTTGCAGCGTTTCGATCGTGTCTGGAGCGAGGAAGGTACTGCCCAACGGCTCGATGATTGCCTCGCAATGGCTGCCCGGGCGTGGCTGGCTGCCTGTGGCGTGGGCTTGCCAGTCAAACGGTAGCGTCTTGTGGCTCAAGACTTCGACCTGATAGGGCTGGGTGCCGGCACTCCAGGTTGCGGATTTGAGCTGACCGCCGAACAGGCCGGGGTCGAGGTTATCGATGCGCCGAATAATCCCGGCGCGCGGAAGCAATTCAAATGTACGGGTTGTGGCGTTATGCGAAGACACTAACAACAGCCCGTTACGCGCGCGTCGCGGCAGTATTTTTTCCGGCGTCTCATGTTTGGCCTGGATGTTGTAGGTTTCCTTGCGCAGGGAGTGGATCGTGAGCTTGCCGAATTCCAGTGATTCACGGTCAGTGTAAGAAAGGGATGTCAGCAGGTTTTTTATCAATAACTCATAGGCCTCGGTCAATGAGCGGATATGCCTGCTGAAGTGCGTTTCAAACAGCGTCCTGGCGTTGCATACCGTGTTGTATGCGCGCGAAGAGTTCGTGTCGCCGATGTGCAACTTTCGTTGCTCGTCCAGCCAGATGTAAAACATTATCCTGTTGGTGTTTTTTTCTATAACGGCCCATGGCGCCGCCTTGTCAAAGTTATCGTCAGCCACCACCTCCGCCGGTGAGTATCTTTTTGCCCAATTGAGGTATCGAGTCCAGCTCGCCAGTTCATGGTCGTCCCAGAAAGTGTCCTTGTTCGCAGCATGACGCGTGATCGCCGCTAAATCGTGGGTCACGATCTCTTGTGCAATCGACAGGCGGGTTGGCGTCGCTTCGTTAAGCTTCTTGACCGCCTCGCCCAGGGATTTGCTGTACTCATCCACTTTGCTCAGCGCCTGCTCAATTTGCGCATAGGTGTATTCGTCGGCACTCTGCTCGGGAAGAAGAGCCTGGCTGATTGCCCAGTCCAGGGTGGGCTGCAACATTGCCAGACTGACCCCGTACAGTTGCTCTTGCTCCGTACGCCCATGGCTTTCAAAAGGCAGATTCTTCAGGGTGCGGAAGGACTTTCTGTCGAGCGCCTGCGGATCGCTGAAGCCAACAAGATTTACTCCGGTGACAAAATTGATCCATTCCACGGATCCTTTGTAGGTCAACTCCTGCGGTATGTCCTTGACGCGAAAATCGCTCGGAAACTCGCAGAGGAACAGTCTGGCCATGACGATGGCTTCCTTGTCCGATGCGGCTCTTCCCGAGCGTCGTAAATGCTCTTCAAACGCTCGCCATATTGCGCGGTAACTTTTCCCCCAATTGTCCCTGGATTGCAGCGAATAGCCGGCAATACCCGGCGTCTGGATGATTCTTGTGGCGTACCAGATGCGCAGCGCCTGTGCCGTCAACTGAATGCGAACGCGCTCAGAGGATTGCTCTCCTGCGACGCCGCCGTACCATTTCATGGTGGTCAGTAACAGGTCGCCCAGTGCTCGTGCCTGCGGACTGTTGAGGATCTTTTGCAGGAAAACCGTCGGAAGTGGTCGAATCGCTTCAAGCGCATTGGACGAAAGGATATCGTTGGCCAGGTGAGTCAGGGGCGAGGTGACGCCACCCGGTAAAAAGGTCTGAATCACCCGCTTGATTTCACCGGTGATGAATTGCCTCTGCAACTCATCCGAGAACGCTCCGCCTTGAACCGAAACCTGTCGATCATTCTCCGTCAACGCCGGCATGAGATCGAACAAGTCGAAATCGTCTTCCAGTCCCAGTTGCAAGTTTGCAACCTTCTCCTCAACAGCCGAGATTGCGGCTTGATGCTGTGCCGATTCGGCCGGGTCCCATGCCGACAACCCATAGAAAGTGGCCATTCGCGGTGCGGCAACCTGACCGTCAAGACGCAGCTGCCCGCCGAGGGTAGTTACGGCTTTTTCGATCTCGGCGCGTAATTCCTGCCACTTGGCAATGCTGTCCAGCACTAACTGACTATCGCCGCCACCTTCGATATCTGAAACTTCGCAAACAAGGCGGGTGTCCTTGAGAGTGACTACCAGAACGTTTGGATCAATGTTTTTACTGCGGCACAGTGCCTGATAGTCGGGGTCGTCGAGCAATCGTTTCAATGTGCTCAGCCCGACTTGATGCTCTTGGTGCAGAGGTGAAAAAGGCTTTGGTTGTAGCAATTTTTGCTTCAGTTGAGCAAGGGTGAAAGACTGCTCGCGCAAAGCCGACAGCAGTTGCTGGTAATCCTCAAGCTGCGCCTGATGGAGTTGAGCGGTATCTGGGGCGGTGGTGGCGGGGGGAATGTCCGTTTCGATTTCTTGCATGGTGGCTTCCGTAACCTTGTCGGATCCCCGGCACGTTTGCAGGGACTGGAGGTCGATTACACCAACCGGCACGATGTTATGTGGGGTGCATATCTATTGCTGCACAAGAAAAGCGTTTTTCGCTGCTGGCTTGCCGGGATTGGCAACGCGCCCTAGGCTAAGGAATCAGTCCGCACGATAATCGCGTTGTTGTCATGCAGGGAGACTCATGAATCAACCGCCAACTCTCGGAACGCCTCGACTGCTGGGGATTGTCTGGCCTTTTATTGCGGTAGTGCTGTTTCAAGCCTTATTGGGCGGGGTCAGTCTTTATGTGCTGTCGGCCGTACGCGGCTATGTGGCGGGCGAGAGTCTTTGGTCCAAGGGCCAGAAGGACGCCATCTATTACCTCAATCTGTATGCGGACAGTCGCGATGAGACGATTTTCCTCAAGTATCAGCAGGCGATCGCCGTGCCGCAGGGTGGCCACGAACTGCGCCTGGCGCTTGACCGCCAGCCTCCGGATCTGCCGGCCGCGCGCGCCGGCATTCTCAAGGGCGGCAATCATCCGGATGATGTCCCCAGCCTGATCTGGCTGTATCTCAATTTTCGTCATGTCAGCTATCTGGCAACCGCCATCGACCGCTGGACGCTGGGGGACAGCTATCTGGTCGAGCTGGATGACGTCGCCCGGCAAATGCATCAACTGATCAGCAGCAACGCGGCCAGCGACGCCGATATCCGGCGCTGGAAAAAACAGATCTTCGAGATCAACGACAGTGTGACGCCCGCCGCCAAAGCCTTCAGTGATGCCTTGGGCGAAGGTTCACGGTTGGTGATGCGCTTCTTGTTGCTGACCAACCTCGCTACCGCGCTGGGGCTGATTGTGCTGGCGCTGCTGCGTACCCACAAACTGCTCCGGCAGCGACATGCCTTTGCCATGGCGCTGCAACTGGAAAAGGATCGCGCGCACATCACCCTGCATTCGATCGGCGATGGGGTGATCACTACAGACGTCAGTGGCGCGATCGATTACATGAACCCCGCCGCCGAGGCCTTGACCCACTGGAAGGCCGAACAGGCTGCCGGTCTGCCGCTGGCGGCGTTGTTCAATCTGCTCGATGACAACGAGCCGGGCGAGGGCGCGAGCCTGATCGAACATGTCTTGAGCGGCAAGCTCAGTGGCAGCAGCGAGCATTCCAAGCTGATCCAGCGTCTGGATGGCAGCACGGTGTCGGTGACACTGGTCGGTGCGCCGATTCGCAATGCCGGCAAGCTCAGTGGCGCGGTATTGGTGCTGCACGACATGACGCAAGAGCGGCAATACATTGCCAACCTGTCCTGGCAGGCCACCCACGATGCGCTGACCGGTCTGGCCAACCGCCGTGAGTTCGAATATCGCCTTGAGCAGGCGCTGCACAATCTGGCGCGGCAGCCGGGTCGGCATGCGTTGATGTTCCTCGATCTGGACCAGTTCAAGCTGGTCAATGACACCTGTGGACATGCCGCAGGTGATGAGCTGTTGCGGCATATCTGTGCGCTGTTGCAATCGGGTCTGCGCGAGGGCGATACCCTGGCGCGGCTGGGCGGCGACGAATTCGGCATCCTTCTGGAGAACTGCGCTCCGGACGCTGCCGAGAAGATCGCCGAAAGCCTGCGGCAGACTGTGCAGAACCTGCATTTTGTGTGGAAGGGGCGACCCTTTCTGACCACGGTCAGCATCGGCCTGGTACATGTCACGCAAACCCCGGCCACCCTCGAAGCCTCGCTGCGGGCGGCAGACATGGCCTGCTACATGGCCAAAGAGAAGGGGCGCAATCGGGTTCAGGTCTATCACGCCGATGACTCGGAACTGTCCATGCGCTTCGGCGAGATGGCCTGGGTTCAGCGTCTGCACGTGGCGTTGGAGGAAAACCGTTTCGTCCTGTACGCCCAGGAGATCGCCCCGCTGGGGCGTGCCGAGAGCGGCGCGCACATTGAAATCCTCCTGCGTCTGCATGATGAGGCGGGACGCATGATCTTGCCGGACAGCTTCATTCCCGCGGCAGAACGTTACGGGTTGATGTCATCGCTGGATCGTTGGGTCGTGCAAAACGTTTTCAAAGTTATTGCGCAATGTATTGCCGAAGAACATCAAACACCTTTAGCCATGTGTGCGATTAATCTTTCAGGCATTACTATCGGAGATGACGCTTTCTTGAACTTCCTGCGTGAGCAGTTTGTTAGTTACGCCATACCACCTGAAATGATTTGTTTTGAAATTACCGAGACCAGTGCCATTGCCAATCTCGGTAGCGCAATACGATTTATTAATGAACTCAAAGGCTTAGGTTGTTACTTCTCGCTGGACGACTTTTGTGCCGGAATGTCTTCATTCGCTTATTTGAAACATTTGCCTGTAGACTTCCTGAAGATCGACGGGAGTTTCGTAAAGGATATGCTGGACGACCCGATTAACCGTGCAATGGTCGAAGTGATCAATCACATCGGACATGTCATGGGTAAGCAGACAATTGCCGAGTTTGTAGAAACACCGCAGATCGAGCAGGCCTTGCTTGAAATCGGCGTGGATTACGCTCAGGGTTATGTCATCGAGCGCCCACAATTGTTTACCTGTGACAGTTTGCAAAGTCGGCCCGCCAGACCGCAGCCGTTGTTGTTCAAGGCGCCTGGCACGTTCCGTTGAAAGCTCTTGCCGATCCTTACAATCACAAATCAAAAGGAGCCGAACAGTGATCGACACATTCAACCGAACCGGACCACTCATGGAAGCTGCAAGTTATCCAGCCTGGGCACAACAGCTCATTCAGGACTGCAGCGAGAGCAAGCGCCGGGTTGTCGAACATGAACTGTACCTGCGCATGCGCGATAACAAGCTCAGCGCCAAAACCATGCGTCAGTATTTGATCGGCGGCTGGCCGGTCGTTGAACAGTTTGCGTTGTATATGGCGCAGAACCTGACCAAGACCAAGTTTGCCCGCCATCCTGGGGAGGATATGGCGCGACGCTGGCTGATGCGCAACATTCGCGTCGAACTCAACCATGCCGACTACTGGCTGAACTGGAGCCGCGCGCATGGCGTCAGCCTTGAGGATCTGCAGGCCCAGCAAGTGCCACCCGAGTTGCACGCGCTGAGTCATTGGTGTTGGCACACCAGTTCGGCGGACTCACTGATCGTCGCGATTGCCGCCACTAACTATGCGATCGAGGGTGCGACCGGGGAGTGGTCGGCGCTGGTCTGCTCTACCGGTGTGTACGCCGCGGCGTTCCCGGAAGAGGAGCGCAAGCGCGCGATGAAGTGGCTGAAGATGCACGCCCAATATGACGATGCTCATCCGTGGGAAGCGCTGGAAATCATCTGCACGCTGGCGGGGATGAACCCGAGTCAGGCGCTGCAGGCCGAGCTGCGTCAGGCGGTGTGCAAGAGCTACGACTACATGTATCTGTTTCTTGAGCGCTGCATGCAGCTAGAGACTTCGGAGCGCTTGCTGGTTAATCGAGAGCGCAGGGTAGTCGTCGAGAGCTAAGGAAAAATCGATGTGGGAGCGGGCTTGCTCGCGAAAGCGGCGTGTCAGTCAACTCATTGTTGAATGTCAGATCGCATTCGCGAGCAAGCCCGCTCCCACATTTGTTTCTGTTGCCTGAAAGGGATCAGCCCGCCATCGCCAGACGATTACGCCCCTCACGCTTGGCCACATACAGCGCGCTGTCGGCGCGGCGCAGCAAGCTGTCGGCCGATTCCCCCGGCAACAGGGTCGAGCAGCCGAGGCTGACCGTCAGATCGATCAGCTGGCCGTCAGCGAAATATTCCGTGGTTTGCGCGGCATGGCGTAAACGCTCGCCGACCATCGCCGCCGCTTCGCGACTGGTGTTCGACAGCAGGATCAGAAACTCTTCCCCACCATAACGAAACACCATGTCGACATTGCGCAGCTGGCCTTTGATCGACGCCGCCACCGCTTTGAGTACGTCATCCCCGGCGCTGTGGCCGTGACTGTCATTGACCCGTTTGAAATGGTCGATATCGAGCATCAGCACCGACAACGGTTGCAGGTGCCGACGGGACATGTCGATCTCGCGTTGCAGGGTCTGTTCCATGGCAACGCGGTTACCAGTACCGGTCAACGGGTCGCGCAACGCGCTCTGTGTCGCCGCTCGGTAGAGCAGGGCATTGCGCATCGGGAACAGCAGCGCCGACAGCAACGACTCGAGGTTGCCCAGATCCCGTTCGCTGAAGCGCTGGTTGCGGCGGAACACCAGTTCGCCAAGGTGCTCGCCTTCGTGGCTGAGGCTGTAGCTGACCGAATGGTGACCGCGAGCGCCGAACTCCAGGCGCAGGTCGCTGGCCGAATGCACGTAGTTCAGGGCATCCAGCGGCACCAGACGCTGCACTTCGCGGAAAAACAGACCCAGGATTCGTTGTGGCTCGAGACTGGTTTGCAGCTGCAGGCTCAGTTGCTGACGCAGTTGCGCCAGACTGACCGGGCGTTCCAGCAGGGCAGGCAACTGACCAAAGCCCAGGCGTTGCAATTTGGCACTGTCAAAGTCAATTGCATTGGTCTGGGAGGGTGATTTCATATGGCGTGAGCCCCTAAGCAGTAAGCTGTCTTACAGGCTGGGTGAGAGCGGCTATGGGCTGCGCGTCATACTGATCCATCAGTCCCGTAGGACGTTTGGCGTAAGTTTAGTCTGCCTGATGACGATGAGTCAGCTATCGAAATCGGCCTGGCCCCAGTGCTTTCACACGGCATGCTTTGAAGAAAGTTAGAGCGAAAGTCATGCCATTCGGTTCATGCAAAATAAACACGTTATGAATCAATGGCATGGCTTTTTGCTTTGGGGGCGATTGGCGGGTATTTGACTGAAACGTGACGGCGGCGGGCGGCAATTGCCTGCCGCGACGGTAATCCGCCGCGGCAACAAAAGCGACGTATGGCAGTTATTGCGCGTTGAAGGCCTGACCGTTGATGCCGGCGCTGTCCGGGCCCATCAGGTACAGGTAGACCGGCATGATCTCTTCCGGGGTCGGATTGTTCAGCGGATTTTCCCCCGGATAGGCCTGGGCGCGCATGCTGGTGCGGGTGCCGCCGGGGTTGATGGAGTTGGAGCGAACGGGCGCGACGCCGTCGACTTCATCGGCCAGGGTTTGCATCAGGCCTTCGGTGGCGAACTTCGATACACCGTAGGCGCCCCAATAGGCCCGGCCCTTGCGCCCGACGCTGCTGGAGGTGAACACCACCGAGGCATCCTGCGACAACTTGAGCAGCGGCAACAGCGTGCTGGTCAGCATGAACATGGCGTTGACGTTGACCTGCATGACGCGCATGAAGTTTTCGCCCGACAGTTGTTCGATCGGCGTGCGCGGACCAATGATCGAGGCGTTGTGCAACAGGCCGTCGAGGTGGCCGAACTCGCTCTCGATCATCGCTGCCAGCTCATCGTATTGATGGGGCAGGGCGGTTTCGAGGTTGAACGGAATCACCGCCGGTTGCGGATGCCCCGCCGCTTCGATCTCGTCGTAGACCTGGGTCAGATTGGCCTCGGTCTTGCCCAGCAGGAGCACGGTGGCGCCGTGGGCGGCGTAGGTTTTCGCGGCAGCCGCGCCGATGCCACGACCGGCACCGGTGACCAGAATGACCCGATCCTTGAGCAATTCGGGACGAGCGGTGTAATCAAACATAAAAACCTCACAATCCATTCATGAAGACCTGCTTCCCTGTGGTGAGGGGATTTATCCCCGACCGGCTGCGAAGCAGTCGTAAAACCTGCATGTCGAATCGACCTGAAAGAATGCGGGGGTTGCTTCGCAACCCATCGGGGATAAATCCCCTCGCTACAAGGTGCGTTTCAGCAGCTGCACAGCGCGCTGTCGAGCACCTTGCGCAATTCCAGTGGATGATCCACCACCACATCCGCGCCCCAGTGCCTAGGGTTGTCGTCGGGGTGGATATAGCCATAGGTCACGGCGCAGGTCTTGGTCCCGGCATCGCGGCCCGACTCGATATCGCGCAGATCATCGCCGACAAACAGAACCGTCGACGGATCCAGATCAAGCATCTTGCATGCAAGGATTAATGGCTCCGGGTCCGGCTTGCTGTTTTTCACGTGATCCGGGCAGATCAGCAGCGCCGAGCGCTCGGCCAGTCCCAGCTGTTGCATGATCGGCTCGGCGAAGCGCACCGGCTTGTTGGTCACGACGCCCCAGATCAGGTTGGCCTTTTCGATGTCGGCGAGCAGTTCGCCCATGCCGTCGAACAGCTTGCTGTGCACCGCGCAACCGACCAGATAGCGCTCGAGAAACTCCAGACGCAGTTCCTCGAAGCCCGGCGATTCCGGGTCCATCGAAAAGGTCACGGCAACCATGGCTTTCGCGCCGCCGGAAATCTCGTCACGGATGTGCTGGTCGTTCATCGGCGGCAAGCCACGATCCGCGCGCATCGCCTGACAGATGGCGATGAAGTCCGGCGCGGTGTCGAGCAGGGTGCCGTCCATGTCGAAAAGGACTGCTCTGATGGCCATCGGCTTACTCCTCGCGCAGGGTCTGGATCATGTAGTTGACGTCAACGTCGTTGGCCAGCTTGTAGTGCTTGGTCAGCGGGTTGTAGGTCAGGCCGATGATGTCCTTGACGGTCAGGCCGGCGATGCGGCTCCAGGCGCCCAGCTCGGACGGGCGGATGAATTTCTTGAAGTCGTGGGTGCCGCGCGGCAGTAGCTTCATAATGTATTCGGCGCCGATGATGGCGAACAGGTAGGCCTTCGGGTTGCGGTTGATGGTCGAGAAGAACACCTGGCCGCCCGGCTTGACCATGCGGTAGCAGGCACGGATCACCGAGGATGGATCCGGCACGTGCTCAAGCATTTCCAGGCAAGTGACGACGTCGAACTGCTCAGGCATTTCTTCGGCCAGGGCTTCGGCGGTGATTTGCCGGTATTCGACGCTGACGCCGGATTCCAGCTGATGCAGTTGCGCGACCGCCAGTGGCGCTTCGCCCATGTCGATGCCCATCACGGTAGCGCCGCGTTGAGCCATGGCTTCGCTGAGGATGCCGCCGCCGCAACCGACGTCGAGGACTTTCTTGCCGGCCAGATTGACCCGCTCGTCAATCCAGTTGACGCGCAGCGGGTTGATGTCGTGCAGCGGTTTGAACTCGCTTTCGCGGTCCCACCAGCGATGGGCCAGGGCTTCGAATTTGGCGATTTCGGCGTGGTCGACGTTGCTCATGATCTAATCCTCGAAAAACTTGAAAAAGGCTGTAGCCGCGGAGTCTGCTCCGCGGTTTTCACGATTCGGTGTGGCCGCTGATACGCTGGCCCCAGGCCCGGGCGGTGGCCCCGAGCTGTTGTTCGTCCAGACGGGTCAGGCGCCGGTCGTCGAGTAACTGTTTGCCGGCGACCCACAGGTGTTTCACGCAATCGCGGCCGGTGGCATATATAAGCTGCGAAACCGGGTCGTAGACCGGTTGCTGGGCCAGGCCGGACAGGTCGAAGGCGACGATGTCGGCCGCCTTGCCCAGCTCCAGCGAGCCGACCTGCGCATCGATCCCCAGTGCCCGCGCGCCATTGAGCGTGGCCATGCGCAGCGCGCGGTGAGCGTCCAGCGCCGTGGCCGAGCCGGCGACGGCTTTGGCCAGCAGGGCGGCGGTACGGGTTTCGCCGAGCAGGTCGAGATCGTTGTTGCTCGCCGCGCCATCGGTGCCAACGGCCACGTTGACCCCGGCTTGCCACAGACGTTCTACCGGGCAGAAACCGCTGGCCAGCTTGAGGTTGGATTCCGGGCAGTGGATCACGCTGGTGTTGCTTTCTACCAGCAACGCGAGGTCGTCATCGCTGATCTGGGTCATGTGCACGGCCTGGAAGCGTGGACCGAGCAGGCCCAGCCGGCCGAGACGCGCCAGTGGCCGCTCGCCGCGCTGTTCGACGGCTTGCTGCACTTCGAACGCCGTTTCATGCACATGCATGTGGATCGACGCGTCCAGCTCTTCGGCGATCACGCGGATTTTTTCCAGATTCTCGTCACCCACGGTGTAGGGCGCGTGCGGGCCGAAAGTGATTTTGATCCGCTCGTGATGCTTGAGATCGCCGAATAGCTCGACGCCCTGACGAATGGCTTCATCGGCACTGGCGGCGCCGGGAATCGGGAAGTCGAGGATCGGAATCGCGATCTGCGCACGGATACCGCTGTTGTGCACGCGCTCGCTGGCGACCTTCGGGAAGAAATACATGTCAGAGAAACAGGTGATGCCACCTTTGATCTGTTCGGCGATGGCCAGATCAGTGCCGTCGCGGACGAACGCTTCATCGACCCACTTGGCCTCGGCCGGCCAGATGTGGTTTTCCAGCCAGGTCATCAGCGGCAGATCGTCGGCCAGACCACGGAACAGGGTCATCGCCGCGTGACCGTGGGCGTTGATCAGGCCCGGGGCCAGCAGCACGTCCGGCAGTTCGCGGGTTTCGCTGGCGTTACACTTCAGCGCTTCGGCGCGTGGGCCGATAAACACGATGCGCCCGTCGCGAATGCCCAGGCCGTGCTCCTTGAGCACGACGCCAGCGGGTTCGACGGGTACCAGCCAGGTCGGCAGCAATAATAAGTCGAGCGCAATGGCAGGTTTCGGCATCGAGGGTCGGTTCCAGTGCTTTTGTAAAGGATGGCGAAGTATACCCGAGCGTCTTCGCGGGGGGATCGCTATAATCGGCGGCTTTTGTTCATGAGTGCGGGGTGAGGGATGCGCGATCGACTGTTGGCTGCGGAGAAAGTAAAGGCCATCGACTGGCGAGATGGCGCGCTCCACCTGCTGGATCAGCGCATTTTGCCGTTCGAGGAAAACTGGATCGCCTACACCAGCGCCGCCGGCGTGGCTGAGGCGATTCGTTCGATGGTGGTGCGCGGTGCGCCGGCCATCGGCATCAGTGCGGCTTATGGCATTGTCCTGGCGGCGCGGGCCCGGGTGGCTGAAGGTGGCGACTGGTACGCGGCGCTGGAAGAGGATTTCGCCCTGCTGGCCGACTCGCGACCGACTGCGGTGAACCTGTTCTGGGCGTTGAACCGCATGCACGATCGCCTCGATCGTCTGAAGGACAATGCCGATCCGCTGGTGGCGCTGGAAGCCGAGGCGATCGCCATTCATGAAAGCGACCGCGAAGCCAACCTGACCATGGCTCAGCTCGGCGTCGATCTGATCCGCAAGCATCAGGGCAATGCCCAGGCGATCCTCACACACTGTAATACCGGCGCGCTGGCCACTGGCGGTTTCGGTACTGCGTTGGGAGTGATTCGTGCGGCGTATCTTGAAGGGATGGTCGAGCGCGTCTACGCCGATGAAACCCGGCCGTGGCTGCAGGGTTCGCGCCTGACTGCCTGGGAACTGGCCAACGAAGGCATTCCGGTGACCCTCAATGCCGACTCCGCCGCCGCGCACATCATGAAAACCAAAGGCGTGACCTGGGTGATCGTCGGCGCTGACCGCATCACCGCCAACGGCGACGTGGCGAACAAGATCGGCACCTATCAACTGGCGGTCAACGCCATGCACCACGGCGTGCGTTTCATGGTGGTGGCGCCGAGTTCGACCATCGACATGCATCTGGCCAGCGGCGATGACATTCCGATCGAGGAGCGTGACGGCGCCGAGTTGCTTGAGGTCGGCGGCAAGCGGGTCGGTGCCGACGTTGAGGCGTTCAACCCGGTGTTCGACGTGACCCCGGCGGATCTGATCGATGCGATCGTTACCGAAAAGGGCATCGTCGAGCGTCCGGATACGGCGAAAATGGCTCAGTTGATGTGCCGCAAGCGCCTGCATTGATCCCGATTCGCCCCCTGTAGGAGCTGCCGAAGGCTGCGATCTTTTGATTCTGTTTTTTAAAAGACAAGAGCAAAAGATCGCAGCCTTCGGCAGCTCCTACAGGTATTCGTCTCCCTGAAAGTCAATAAACATCGGTAATTCAGCCCTCATTTCTGCGTTCGCAGTGGCTCAGAGCTTCTCTCGTCCCCGTTACGCCTGTCATCGGTCAACTAACTATGCTCCATGCGCATCTGGGGGATAGGTGCGTGGCGGCTCTTGTGATAACATCCGGCGTTTTCCGAGGCGGCTTCAAGGAGCTGTCTTCACTGCGCAAATCACGGTCCGATCTGTTGATTTGTCGTAAGTCGGCGCACGGCACTCGGCCTGCCCCGACGAGCTTCGTTCATCCCATATGGATATGACGAAGTTTCACCAGAAAAAGGAATCAGGCTTCTCATGGGCGAACTGGCCAAAGAAATCCTCCCGGTCAATATCGAAGACGAGCTGAAACAGTCCTACCTCGACTACGCGATGAGCGTAATCGTCGGCCGTGCACTGCCGGATGCGCGCGATGGCCTCAAGCCCGTGCACCGTCGCGTACTGTTCGCGATGAGCGAGCTGGGCAACGACTTCAACAAGCCGTACAAGAAATCTGCCCGTGTCGTCGGTGACGTGATCGGTAAGTATCACCCGCACGGTGATATTGCGGTGTACGACACCATCGTCCGCATGGCTCAGCCTTTCTCCCTGCGCTACCTGCTGGTCGACGGTCAGGGCAACTTCGGTTCGGTCGACGGCGACAACGCCGCGGCGATGCGATACACCGAAGTGCGCATGACCAAGCTGGCGCACGAACTGCTGGCCGACCTGCACAAGGAAACCGTGGACTGGGTGCCGAACTACGACGGCACCGAACTGATCCCGGCGGTCATGCCGACCCGCGTGCCGAACCTGCTGGTCAACGGTTCCAGCGGTATCGCCGTGGGCATGGCGACCAACATTCCGCCGCACAACCTCGGTGAAGTCATCGACGGTTGCCTGGCCCTCATCGACAACCCCGAGCTGACCGTCGATGAGCTGATGCAATACATCCCCGGTCCGGACTTCCCGACTGCCGCGATCATCAACGGTCGCGCCGGCATCATCGAAGCCTACCGCACCGGTCGCGGGCGCATTTACATGCGTGCGCGCTCGATCATCGAAGACATCGACAAGGTCGGTGGCCGTCAGCAGATCGTCATCACCGAGCTGCCGTACCAGCTGAACAAGGCGCGTCTGATCGAGAAGATCGCCGAGCTGGTCAAAGAGAAAAAACTGGAAGGCATCACCGAGCTGCGCGACGAGTCCGACAAGGACGGTATGCGCGTCGTGATCGAACTGCGTCGCGGCGAAGTGCCTGAGGTGATCCTCAACAACCTCTACGCCCAGACCCAGCTGCAGTCGGTATTCGGTATCAACATCGTCGCGCTGATCGATGGCCGCCCACGCATCCTCAACCTCAAGGATCTGCTGGAGGCCTTCGTCCGTCACCGTCGCGAAGTGGTCACCCGCCGTACCGTGTTCGAACTGCGCAAGGCCCGCGAGCGTGGGCACATCCTCGAAGGCCAGGCTGTTGCCCTGTCGAACATCGACCCGGTGATCGCCCTGATCAAGGCCTCGCCGACTCCGTCGGAAGCGAAAGAAGCGCTGGTCAGCACCCCGTGGGAATCCTCGGCGGTGGTCGCGATGGTGGAACGTGCCGGTGCCGACTCGTGCCGCCCGGAAAACCTCGATCCGCAATACGGTCTGCGCGAAGGCAAGTACTTCCTGTCGCCAGAGCAGGCGCAAGCCATTCTGGAACTGCGTCTGCACCGTCTGACCGGTCTGGAACACGAAAAGCTGCTGGCCGAGTACCAAGAGATCCTCAACCAGATTGGCGAGCTGATCCGCATCCTCAACAGCGCCGTGCGCCTGATGGAAGTGATCCGCGAAGAGCTGGAAGTGATCCGCGCCGAATACGGCGACGTGCGCCGCACCGAAATCCTCGATGCGCGTCTCGACCTGACCCTGGGTGACATGATCCCGGAAGAAGAGCGCGTGGTGACCATTTCCCACGGTGGCTACGCCAAGACCCAGCCGCTGGCTGCCTACCAGGCTCAGCGTCGTGGCGGCAAAGGCAAGTCGGCGACCGGCGTCAAGGATGAGGACTACATCGCTCACCTGCTGGTTGCCAACAGCCACACCACGCTGCTGCTGTTCTCCAGCAAGGGCAAGGTGTACTGGCTCAAGACCTACGAAATTCCGGAAGCGTCGCGCGCGGCCCGTGGTCGTCCGCTGGTCAACCTGCTGCCGCTGAGCGAAGGCGAATACATCACCACGATGTTGCCAGTCGATCTCGAAGCCATGAAGCGTCAGGCTGACGAAGAAGAGGCTGAAGGCGCCGAGGTTGACGTAGAGGAAATCGAAAACAGCAACGAGACCGACGAAGAGCGTCGTGCGCGTATCAAGGCTGCCGACCGCAAGAAAGCGCCGTTCATCTTCATGTCGACCGCCAACGGTACCGTGAAGAAAACTCCGCTGGTGGCCTTCAGCCGTCAGCGCAGCGTGGGTCTGATCGCGCTGGAGCTGGACGAAGGCGACATTCTGATCTCCGCGGCCATCACTGATGGCGAGCAGGAAATCATGCTGTTCTCCGACGGTGGCAAAGTGACTCGCTTCAAAGAGTCCGAAGTGCGTGCCATGGGCCGTACCGCTCGCGGTGTGCGTGGCATGCGTCTGCCGGAAGGGCAGAAGCTGATTTCCATGCTGATCCCGGAAGAAGGCAGCCAGATCCTTACCGCTTCCGAGCGCGGTTATGGCAAGCGTACAGCCATCACCGAATTCCCTGAATACAAGCGTGGCGGCCAGGGCGTGATCGCCATGGTCAGCAACGAGCGTAACGGCCGTCTGGTCGGTGCGGTTCAGGTGCAGGATGGCGAAGAAATCATGCTGATTTCCGATCAGGGCACCCTGGTCCGTACCCGTGTCGACGAAGTATCGAGCCTCGGTCGTAACACTCAGGGCGTGACCCTGATCAAGCTGGCCAAGGATGAAACCCTGGTTGGTCTGGAGCGGGTTCAGGAGCCTTCGGAAGTCGAGGGTGATGAGCTTGAGGGTGAAGAGGGCGAGGAATTCGACGGCGGTGCCGTGCTCGACGATGCTGGCGACGACCAGCAACTCGACGCCGCAGCTGACGAAGAGCCGCAGGAATAAGCGGACAAGCGAGGGGGCGGATGAAAATTCGCCCCCTTGTTATTTGTCCGGTATGAAACATCGGCGCCCATGACGAAACCTGTGGGAGCGGGCTTGCTCGCGAAGGCGGAGTATCAGGCGACATCGTTGTTGAATGTCAGTCGGCCTTCGCGAGCAAGCCCGCTCCCACATGTGACTGGCGCCGACTGATATGTGATACCACCAAATCAGAGCGAGATTGGATGTGAGCAAGCGAGCCTATAACTTCTGTGCCGGTCCTGCGGCGCTTCCTGAAGCTGTCCTGCAACGTGCCCAGGGTGAACTCCTTGATTGGCATGGCAAGGGGCTGTCGGTCATGGAAATGAGCCATCGCAGCGATGAGTTCGTGTCCATTGCCACCCAGGCCGAGCAGGATCTGCGTGATCTGCTGAATATCCCGTCGAACTACAAGGTGCTGTTTCTGCAGGGTGGCGCCAGCCAGCAGTTTGCGCAGATCCCGCTGAACCTGTTGCCAGAAGGCGGCAGCGCCGACTATATCGACACCGGTATCTGGTCGCAGAAAGCCATCGAAGAAGCCTCGCGCTATGGCCACGTCAACGTTGCCGCCACCGCCAAGCCTTATGACTATTTCGCCATCCCGGGTCAGAACGAGTGGAATCTGTCGAAAGACGCCGCTTACGTTCACTACGCGCCGAACGAAACCATTGGTGGTCTGGAATTCCAGTGGATTCCGGAAACCGGTGACGTGCCGCTGGTGGCCGACATGTCCTCGGACATCCTCTCGCGCCCGGTCGACATCTCGCGTTTCGGCATGATCTACGCCGGCGCGCAGAAGAACATCGGCCCGAGCGGCATTGTGGTCAACATCATTCGCGAAGACCTGCTGGGCAAGGCCCGTGCGTTGTGCCCGACCATGCTCGACTACAAGGTCGCGGCCGATAACGGCTCGATGTACAACACGCCGCCGACCCTGGCCTGGTACCTGTCCGGTCTGGTGTTCCAGTGGCTGAAAGAGCAGGGCGGCGTCGAAGCGATCGCCCGGCTCAACGACGTCAAGCAGCGCACGCTGTATGACTTCATCGACGCCAGCGGCCTCTACAGCAACCCGATCAACAAGTCGGACCGCTCGTGGATGAACGTGCCGTTCCGTCTGGCTGACGATCGTCTGGACAAGCCGTTCCTCGCCGGTGCCGACGAACGCGGTCTGCTCAACCTCAAGGGCCACCGCTCTGTGGGCGGCATGCGCGCCTCCATCTATAACGCCGTGGACATCAACGCGGTCAACGCGCTGGTGGCGTACATGGCTGAATTCGAGAAGGAACACGGCTGATGTCCGAGCAAGAACTCAAGGCACTGCGCGTTCGCATCGACGCTCTGGACAGCAAGGTCCTCGAGCTGATCAGTGAGCGTGCGCGCTGCGCCCAGGAAGTCGCGCGCGTAAAGATGGCCTCGCTGGCCGAAGGCGAAGTGCCGGTGTTCTATCGTCCCGAGCGTGAAGCTCAGGTGCTCAAGCGGGTGATGGAGCGCAATCAGGGGCCGCTGGGCAACGAAGAGATGGCGCGGCTGTTCCGCGAAATCATGTCCTCGTGCCTGGCCCTCGAGCAGCCGCTGAAAGTGGCGTACCTCGGCCCGGAAGGCACCTTCACCCAGGCCGCGGCGATGAAGCACTTCGGTCACGCGGTGATCAGTAAGCCGATGGCGGCGATTGACGAAGTGTTCCGCGAAGTGGCGGCGGGTGCGGTGAATTTTGGCGTGGTCCCGGTGGAGAACTCCACCGAGGGCGCGGTCAACCACACTCTCGACAGCTTCCTCGAACACGACATGGTGATCTGCGGCGAAGTCGAGCTGCGCATTCACCATCACCTGCTGGTCGGGGAAAACACCAAGACCGACAGCATCAGCCGCATCTACTCGCACGCGCAGTCGCTGGCGCAGTGCCGCAAGTGGCTGGATGCGCATTACCCGAATGTCGAGCGCGTGGCGGTGTCGAGCAACGCCGAAGCGGCGAAACGGGTCAAGGGCGAGTGGAATTCGGCAGCGATTGCCGGCGATATGGCTGCAGGTTTGTATGGTCTGACCCGACTGGCGGAGAAGATCGAAGACCGTCCGGACAACTCGACGCGCTTCCTGATGATCGGCAACCAGGAAGTGCCGCCGACCGGCGACGACAAGACCTCGATCATCGTCTCGATGAGCAACAAGCCCGGTGCGCTGCACGAGCTGCTGGTGCCGTTCCATGACAACGGGATCGACCTGACCCGGATCGAAACCCGTCCGTCGCGCAGCGGCAAATGGACCTACGTGTTCTTCATCGACTTCGTCGGCCACCACCGTGATCCGTTGATCAAGGGTGTGCTGGAAAAGATCAGTCAGGAAGCAGTAGCACTCAAAGTGCTGGGTTCCTACCCGAAAGCAGTTCTCTAAGGGCGGTAGCAAATGAGTGGCAACTTCCTCGCCCTGGCGCAGCCGGGCGTGCAACAACTTTCGCCGTACGTTCCGGGCAAGCCTGTGGACGAACTGGCGCGCGAGCTGGACCTGGATCCGGCCAAAATCGTCAAACTGGCGAGCAACGAAAACCCGCTGGGCGCCAGCCCGAAAGCCCTGGCGGCGATCCGCGAGGAGCTGGCCGAGCTGACCCGCTATCCGGACGGCAACGGCTTCGCGCTGAAATCCCTGCTGGCCGAGCAATGCCGTGTCGAACTGAACCAGGTCACCTTGGGCAACGGTTCCAACGACATTCTCGAGCTGGTGGCGCGTGCCTATCTGGCGCCGGGCCTGAACGCGGTGTTCAGTGAGCACGCTTTCGCCGTATACCCGATTGCCACTCAGGCGGTCGGTGCCGAAGCCAAAGTCGTTCCGGCCAAGGGATGGGGGCATGACCTGCCAGCGATGCTCGCAGCCATCGATGCCAACACCCGCGTGGTGTTCATCGCCAACCCGAACAACCCGACCGGTACCTGGTTCGGCGCCGAGGCGCTGGACGAATTCCTGCAGGACGTACCGGAGCACGTGCTGGTGGTACTGGACGAGGCGTACATCGAATACGCCGAAGGCAGCGATCTGCCGGACGGTCTGGATTTCCTCGCGGCGTATCCGAACCTGCTGGTGTCGCGCACCTTTTCCAAGGCCTACGGCCTGGCAGCGCTGCGTGTGGGTTATGGCCTGTCCACTGCTGTTGTGGCAGACGTGCTGAACCGCGTGCGCCAGCCGTTCAATGTCAACAGCCTGGCCCTGGCTGCAGCCTGTGCGGCCTTGAAGGACGACGAGTATCTGGCGCAAAGCCGTCAGCTCAACGAGTCCGGCATGCAACAGCTGCAGGCAGGTTTTCGTGAGTTGGGCCTGAGCTGGATCGAGTCCAAGGGCAACTTCATCTGTGTCGATCTCGGTCAGGTGGCAGCACCGATTTTCCAGGGCTTGCTGCGTGAAGGTGTGATCGTGCGTCCAGTGGCCAACTACGGTATGCCGAACCACCTGCGGGTGACCATCGGTCTGCCAGCGGAAAACAGCCGCTTCCTCGAAGCGCTGCGCAAGGTTCTGCCTCGTGGGTGATGTCACTGCGCTGCAATCTGCTGCACCTATGATCGGTCGCCTGGTGGTGGTCGGTCTGGGGTTGATCGGTGGTTCGTTTGCCAAAGGCTTGCGCGAAAGCGGTGTCTGCCGCGAAGTGGTCGGGGTCGATCTCGATCCGCAGTCGCGCAAGCTGGCGGTCGAGTTGGGGGTGGTGGATCGTTGCGAGGATGACCTGATCGCTGCCTGTCAGGGCGCCGACGTGATTCAGCTGGCGGTGCCGATTCTGGCCATGGAGAAAGTGCTCGCGCGTCTGGCGAGCATGGATCTGGGCTCGGCGATTCTGACCGATGTCGGCAGCGCCAAAGGCAATGTGGTGCGTGCGGCGACCGAGGCGTTCGGCGGCATGCCGGCGCGTTTCGTGCCGGGCCATCCGATTGCCGGCTCCGAGCAGAGTGGGGTGGAAGCGTCGAATGCCGAGCTGTTCCGTCGGCACAAGGTGATTCTGACGCCGCTTGCGCAAACCGATCCGGCGGCGCTGGCGGTGGTCGATCGTCTGTGGCGCGAATTGGGCGCCGACGTCGAGCACATGCAGGTCGAGCGTCACGATGAAGTGCTGGCTGCAACCAGTCATTTGCCGCACCTGCTGGCCTTCGGTCTGGTCGACTCGTTGGCCAAACGCAATGAAAACCTTGAGATCTTCCGTTACGCTGCGGGCGGTTTTCGCGATTTCACAAGAATCGCCGGAAGCGACCCGGTGATGTGGCACGACATCTTTCTCGCCAACCGCGAGGCTGTCCTGCGCACACTCGATACATTTCGCAGCGACCTCGACGCCTTGCGCGACGCGGTCGATGCAGGGGATGGGCACCAATTGTTGGGCGTCTTCACGCGCGCCCGGGTTGCCCGCGAGCATTTCAGTAAAATCCTGGCCCGCAGGGCCTATGTGGACGCTATGAATTCCAACGATCTGATTTTCCTGGCTCAACCTGGTGGCCGCCTGTCCGGTCGGATTCGCGTACCAGGTGACAAATCGATTTCCCACCGTTCGATCATGCTCGGCTCGCTGGCCGAAGGCGTGACCGAAGTTGAAGGTTTCCTCGAAGGCGAAGACGCCCTGGCAACCTTGCAGGCGTTTCGTGACATGGGCGTGGTCATTGAAGGCCCGCACCACGGTCGCGTGACCATTCACGGCGTCGGCCTGCATGGTCTGAAACCGGCGCCGGGCCCGATCTACCTGGGCAACTCCGGTACCTCGATGCGTCTGCTGTCCGGCCTGCTGGCGGCGCAGAACTTCGACAGCACCCTGACCGGCGATGCTTCGCTGTCCAAGCGTCCGATGAACCGCGTGGCCAATCCGCTGCGGGACATGGGCGCGGTGATCGAAACCGCCGCTGAAGGCCGTCCGCCGATGACCATCCGTGGCGGACACAAGCTCAAGGGCCTGACCTACACCATGCCAATGGCCAGCGCGCAGGTGAAGTCCTGCCTGCTGTTGGCCGGTCTGTACGCGGAAGGCAAAACCACCGTCACCGAGCCGGCACCGACCCGCGACCACACCGAGCGCATGCTGCGTGGTTTCGGCTACCCGGTGAGCGTCGATGGTGCCACGGCCTCGGTCGAGTCCGGCGGCAAGCTGACCGCGACCCACATTGAGGTGCCGGGCGACATCTCGTCCTCGGCTTTCTTCCTGGTGGCGGCGTCGATCGCCGAAGGTTCGGAGCTGGTGCTGGAACACGTCGGCATCAACCCGACCCGTACCGGCGTCATCGACATCCTGCGTCTGATGGGCGCCGATATCACTCTGGAAAACCAGCGTGAAGTCGGCGGCGAGCCAGTAGCTGACTTGCGCGTGCGTGCAGCTAAACTCAAGGGTATCGAGATTCCGGAAGCGCTGGTGCCGCTGGCCATCGACGAGTTCCCGGTGCTGTTCGTGGCGGCAGCGTGTGCCGAAGGGCGCACCGTGCTGACCGGCGCCGAAGAGCTGCGAGTGAAGGAATCGGATCGTATTCAAGTGATGGCGGACGGCTTGCTGGCGCTGGGCGTCAAGTGCCAGCCGACTCCGGACGGCATCATCATCGATGGCGGGCAGATCGGTGGCGGTGAAGTGCATGGTCACGGTGATCACCGGATCGCCATGGCTTTCAGCGTCGCTTCGCTGCGCGCCACTGCACCGATCCGCATCCATGATTGCGCCAACGTTGCGACGTCGTTCCCGAACTTCCTTGCGCTGTGTGCGCAGGTCGGTATTCGTGTAGCTCAAGAGGCTCAGTCGTGAAAAACATTGCACCGGTCATCACCATCGATGGGCCAAGCGGTTCGGGCAAGGGCACGGTCGCCGGGATTCTGGCCAAGCGTCTGGGCTGGAACCTGCTGGATTCCGGTGCGCTGTATCGCCTGTTGGCGTTCGCCGCGCACAATCATGGTGTCGACCTGACCAATGAAGAGTTGCTGAAGAAGCTCGCCGCTCATCTGGATGTGCAGTTCATTGCGGCGACCGACGGTCAGCTGCAGCGCATCATTCTGGAAGGCGATGAAGTCAGCGACGTCATCCGTACCGAAAGCGTCGGCTCCGGCGCTTCGCAGGTTGCGGCGTTGCCGGCGGTACGCGAGGCGCTGCTGCAGCGCCAGCGTGCTTTCCAGGAAGCGCCGGGCCTTGTGGCTGACGGCCGGGACATGGGCACGGTGGTATTTCCCGATGCGCCGCTGAAGATTTTCCTCACCGCCAGCGCCGAGGAACGAGCGCGCCGTCGATATTTGCAGTTGAAGGGCAAAGTCGAGGGTGTTAGTCTGTCGAGTCTGCTAGATGAGATCCGTGCACGCGACGAGCGTGATACCCAGCGCGCAGTGGCCCCGCTCAAACCGGCGGCCGACGCGATACAGCTGGATTCCACGGAGTTGTCCATCGATCAGGTGCTTGAACGCATCATGAGCGAGATCGCCATTCGCGATATCGCCGGGTGACCAAGAAGGCCGCAGGGGACCAGTCATAGTCCTGCAGCGCTTCTTTTAAATGAAACTAACCCACACCGTCTGGGGTGTGGCGATGGGCGTATTCTTCGCCCTCATCTACAGGAATTAAAATGAGCGAAAGCTTTGCGGAACTCTTTGAAGAAAGCCTAAAGACCCTGAACCTTCAGGCAGGCTCCATCATCACCGGTGTTATCGTTGATATCGATTACCAGGCTCGCTGGGTAACCGTTCACGCTGGCCTGAAGTCTGAAGCACTCATCCCGCTGGAACAGTTCTACAACGACGCTGGCGATCTGACTATCAATGTCGGTGACGAAGTTCACGTTGCTCTGGACTCGGTTGAAGACGGTTTCGGTGAAACCAAGCTGTCCCGTGAAAAAGCCAAGCGCGCTGAATGCTGGATCGTTCTGGAAGCGGCCTTCGCAGCTGAGGAAGTGGTCAAGGGCGTTATCAACGGTAAGGTTAAAGGCGGCTTCACTGTCGACGTTAACGGCATCCGTGCGTTCCTGCCAGGTTCCCTGGTTGACGTCCGTCCAGTGCGCGACACCACGCACCTGGAAGGCAAAGAGCTGGAATTCAAGGTCATCAAGCTGGACCAGAAGCGCAACAACGTTGTCGTTTCCCGTCGCAGCGTCCTGGAAGCCGAGAACTCCGCCGAGCGTGAAGCTCTGCTGGAATCCCTGCAGGAAGGCCAGCAAGTCAAAGGTATCGTCAAAAACCTCACCGATTACGGCGCATTCGTCGATCTGGGTGGCGTGGACGGCCTGCTGCACATCACCGACATGGCGTGGAAGCGTATCAAGCATCCTTCCGAAATCGTCAACGTTGGTGACGAGATCGACGTCAAGGTTCTGAAATACGATCGCGAGCGCAATCGTGTTTCCCTGGGCCTGAAGCAACTGGGTGAAGATCCATGGGTTGCTATCAAAGCCCGTTACCCAGAAGGCACTCGCGTTACCGCACGCGTCACCAACCTGACCGACTACGGCTGCTTCGCTGAGCTGGAAGAAGGCGTTGAAGGTCTGGTACACGTTTCGGAAATGGACTGGACCAACAAGAACATCCACCCTTCGAAAGTCGTACAAGTCGGCGACGAAGTGGAAGTCATGGTTCTGGACATCGACGAAGAGCGTCGTCGTATCTCCCTGGGCATCAAGCAGTGCAAGTCGAACCCATGGGAAGACTTCTCTGGCCAGTTCAACAAGGGCGACAAGATCTCCGGCACCATCAAGTCGATCACCGATTTCGGTATCTTCATTGGTCTGGACGGCGGCATCGACGGTCTGGTTCACCTGTCCGACATCTCCTGGAACGAAGTGGGCGAAGAAGCCGTACGTCGTTTCAAGAAGGGCGACGAGCTGGACACCGTCATCCTGTCGGTTGACCCAGAGCGCGAGCGCATCTCCCTGGGCATCAAGCAACTGGAAAGCGATCCGTTCTCCGAGTACGTCTCGGTTAACGACAAAGGCGCTATCGTTAAAGGCACCGTGAAAGAAGTTGACGCCAAAGGCGCCATCATCGTTCTGGCTGACGACATCGAAGCGACCCTGAAAGCCTCCGAAATCAGCCGTGACCGCGTTGAAGATGCGCGCAACGTTCTGAAAGAAGGCCAGGAAGTTGAAGCCAAAATCATCAGCGTTGACCGCAAGAGCCGCGTAATCCAGCTCTCGATCAAGTCGAAAGACGACGCTGAAGAGAAAGAAGCTATCCAGAGCCTGAACTCCGTTCAGGAAGCTCCAGCCGATACCACCATGGCTGCTCTGCTGAAGCAAGCAATGGCCAAACAGAACTAAGTTCTGCTTGATCATGAAAAGGGCGACTTCGGTCGCCCTTTTTTGTGCCTGCGATTTGAGCTCGACGGTTTGGGTGTATGGGGCTTCTGGTGAAACCAATCCCTGTGCCGGGTTGTCTGTTTCTTTAATCGGATCAATCGCCTATTCGCGACTAAGCTGGGTATTAGTCGTGCGGTAGTCGGGCGTTGCCTGGCATAAGGAAGTGGATGAACAGATTTATAGTTTTGATCGCGGTGTTGGTGTTGACCGGCTGTACCACAAGCGCGAAGACGCATGCAGTGCGTGGCGTCAGCGGTATCGAGATCGACTGCTCCGGCTTGGGATCCGGCTGGGAAAAGTGCCAAAAGCGCGCGGCGAAGGAGTGCAAGGGGGCCGGTTACAGGGTGATTACGCGCTCTGATGACGCAAAGGACGAGGATGAATTTCCGTTTGGCTTCAATCCTGCGGGCTACGTCACTCGAACCATGTTGGTGATGTGTCGTTAAGTGCGCGCCGGTCCGGTTTGGTGCTTTCGTGTCCTGAAAACGGGCGTTTTGGCGCCGAGAGAGATATGTCAATCCCTGGGCTGTTCAAAATCTTCCGGGCGTGCTAAAACCTTTCAAGCGCTGATCTAGCTGCTTGAAAAAGAAGGGAAAAATATGACGAAGTCGGAGTTGATCGAACGAATTGTCACCCATCAAGGGCTACTCTCATCCAAGGATGTGGAGCTGGCCATCAAGACCATGCTTGAACAAATGTCCCAATGCCTGGCCACTGGTGATCGCATCGAGATCCGTGGGTTTGGCAGCTTTTCCCTGCACTATCGTGCGCCGCGCGTAGGGCGTAATCCGAAGACCGGTCAGTCGGTCAGCCTTGACGGTAAATTCGTTCCGCATTTCAAGCCGGGCAAGGAATTGCGTGACCGGGTGAATGAGGAAGAGGAGGAGGGGGTTTGATCCTCATCGCTGATTATCAAGGAACCGCTGATGCGTAATCTCAAGCGCGTGTTGGTTGGCATTTTCATTCTTCTGCTGACCTTGGCGATACTTGCTTTCGTCCTCGAGAATCAGCAAACGGTATCGTTGTTGTTTCTTGGTTGGACGGGGCCGCAGTTGCCAGTATCGGTGATAACGGTTCTTGCCCTGTTGGCCGGCATGCTGATTGGCCCGCTTTTGAGCTGGCTTCTGGGGCGATGGTCCCGGGTCTCGCGTAAGCGTCTGGTTTGAGGCGTTCTCTGCGCAGGGCGTCCATCGAATTTGCATGGCTGCTTGTTCATATCCATTAGTAAAACGTTCATTAAGCTGTAAAATACTGCCCTTGTTCGATAGTGGCCTTTTCCCCGGTCGCTCTGGTTGACTCTGACAAGAGCCGCATCATATGGGCTCTTGAATTCATGGATTACGACAACGCACGTCTTAGGCGTTGTCTGCAGCTCAAGGGTAAGGTTTCGCGTGAAAATTCTCGTCACCGGCGGCGCCGGGTTTATTGGCTCCGCAGTCATTCGTCACATCATCTCCAATACGACTGATGCAGTCGTTAATGTCGATAAGCTGACATATGCCGGTAACCTTGAGTCGCTGGCTGAAGTCAGTCAGAACCCGCGTTATGCGTTCGAGCGTGTCGATATTTGTGATCGTGCCGAGATCGATCGCGTTCTGAATGAACACCAGCCTGACGCCGTCATGCACCTGGCCGCTGAATCGCACGTAGACCGTTCGATCTCCGGTCCGTCTGAATTCATCCAGACCAATATCATTGGAACCTACACCTTGCTGGAAGCGGCGCGCCATTATTGGATGCACCTCGATGGCTCACGCAAGGCCGCCTTCCGCTTCCATCACATCTCCACCGACGAAGTCTATGGTGATCTGGAAGGTCCTGAAGATCTGTTTACTGAAACCACGCCGTATCAGCCAAGCTCGCCATATTCGGCCAGCAAAGCCAGTTCCGATCATCTGGTTCGGGCCTGGGCGCGCACTTATGGTCTGCCGACACTGGTTACCAACTGTTCCAACAACTACGGCCCGTGCCATTTCCCGGAAAAGCTGATCCCGCTAATCATCCTCAACGCATTGGAAGGCAAGCCGCTGCCGGTTTATGGCAAGGGTGACCAGGTTCGCGACTGGTTGTATGTCGAAGATCATGCCCGCGCACTCTACAAGGTTGTAACCGAAGGCAGCATCGGTGAGACCTACAATATTGGCGGACACAACGAGAAACAGAATATCGAAGTGGTGCATACCCTGTGCGCCCTTCTGGATGAGCTGCGTCCGGATTCCGGTCACCGACCACATGCAAGTTTGATCACCTATGTGCAAGATCGTCCTGGCCACGATCAGCGGTACGCGATCGACGCGAGCAAGATCCAGCGTGAGTTGGGTTGGGCACCGGAGGAGACTTTCGAAACCGGTATTCGCAAGACCGTAGAGTGGTATCTGAACAACGCCGACTGGGTAGAGCATGTCAAAAGCGGCAGTTATCAACAGTGGATTGATCAAAACTACACAGACCGCTGCCCCAAAGCATGAAAATCCTACTTCTTGGAAAAAATGGCCAAATTGGTTGGGAGTTGCAGCGAGCCCTCGCTCCGCTGGGAGAGTTGGTCGCCTACGGGCATAATCCAGCTCAAGGGCTGGCGGTTGACCTCGCCGATGCCGAAGCGCTGCGTTCGGTAATAAGGGCAGTCGAACCGAATCTGATTGTCAACGCTGCGGCATACACGGCCGTCGATAAAGCAGAGTCAGATAAGGAGCAGGTTGATCGCGTAAACGCTCAATCGTGCGAGGTCATGGCGCAAGAGGCGAAGGCTCTGAGCGCCTGGCTTGTCCATTACTCGACAGATTACGTATTCAGCGGTCAAGGTTCTGACCCCTGGAAAGAGACTGACGCAGTTGCGCCATTGAATCAGTATGGATTGAGCAAAGCGGCAGGTGAGCAGGCAATTGTTCAGTCGGGATGCCAATATTTGATTCTTCGCACGAGCTGGGTCTATGCCCAGCGAGGCAATAATTTCGCGAAAACAATGCTACGACTTGCCCGAGAGCGCGAAGAGCTGAATGTCGTATCCGACCAGGTGGGCGCGCCCACGGCAGCCGATTTGATTGCTGATGTTACCGTGTTGGCGGTCCAGAAAGCCTTGGTAAATCCTGACTTGAAGGGTATTTATCATTTGGCGGCAGACGGGGAGACCACTTGGTATTCCTATGCCAATTACATATTCGATTTTGCTCGGGAGTGTGGTGAAGAACTGGCTGTTTCAATGGTCAATCCCGTTGCCTCCAGTTCTTATCCTACACCTGCGCGCCGTCCGATGAACTCCCGTCTGGATACCCGCAAGCTCAGGAAGAGCTTTTCCATACACCTGCCATCGTGGCAGGCAGGTTTGGACCGAGTGCTCGCAGAGATTCTGGGGAAGTGAGTAATTTAACAATGAAAAAATGATTTTTTATCGGTTTGGGTGGTTGTTGCAAAGAGTTAATCCACTACTGATCGTCGATGTAGCCAAGTTTGATTTTAAGTAAACCGATCATCTGAGCTCTTTGGCTACGATATAAAAATCACGAAAATTTCTATTCAAGGGCATCAGGATATGCAAGTCAATTCCGGAAACGAAGTTGCTAATGAGGGGCTTGATGTCTATGCCCTCATCTCTACCATTTGGCGTCAAAAAATCTTGATTTTGTGTTTTGCTGCATTGGGGACCGCCGTGGCGGCTACCTATGCATTTATTGCACAGCCAATTTATGAGGCAAGATCCTTCGTTACGCCGCCTACACAGAACGACATTCAAAGTCTGAACAGAGGTCGAACTGCGCTCAACCTCCAGCCATTGACGGTGAAGGATGTTTATTCGGTATTTTTGAAAAATCTGCAGGCCGAATCGTTGCGTCGCGAGTTCTTTGACACGACTTACCTGCCGGCCCAAGGACGGAGCGATGATCCCAAGGGCAAGTTTTACGAACGGTTGAGCAAGGATCTGACGATCACACCGGTCAGCAAAGAAGCGAATGATCGTTTCAAGGTTGTCATTCAGGATCCCGACGCGCAGCGCGCGAAGCAATGGGTTGATCAATACATCGCCAGGGCGCAGGAACTGTCCCTGCAAGAAATCAATAAGAACCTTGCCAGTGAGTTTGATGTTGCCTCGCAGGATTTCAATCAGAAAATAAGTGTGCTTCGAGACGAGGGCGAGAGAGCCAGACAGGATTCGCTGGCGAAGCTTCGTGAGGCACTGATCGTCGCTAAAGCCATTGGCCTTGAAAAGCCTCCTATCGTGAGCGGAAGTTCGAACCAGTCACTCAATATCGCGGGTAACATGGACGGTGAACTTACTTACATGCGCGGGACGAAGGCCATCGAAGCCGAGATAGAGAATTTGCAGGGAAGAAAGTCTGACGATCCATTTATTAAAGATCTGCGCACTTTCGAGGCGAATTACAAATTTTACAAACAGCTGTCTCAACAGTTCAGGAAGGTGAATACCTGCCGGATGGACGGCGATGTGGAAGTTTCTGGTGAGCCGGTAAAGCCGAGAACTGTCCTGATCATCCTGGGCGGTTTGATTCTTGGCACCATGTTGGGAGTCGTTTTCGCGCTGCTTCGCAATGCGCTTCTGACCAACAGGAAAAATATGGCAGGTTGAACACCTGGCTCGCAACTATCGATAGGTAAACTCTATCAGGATTCCTTGATCGGTTTGTTTATCTATCAAGCATCAGTCTCTGAGCCGACTGGCGTCGGCTCAGAAACCATTGAACAACATGCTCGGCATCTGCTTCCGGACATCCATCGTTGAAACAAATGTACAATTGTGGCCGGTCAGATGATCAATGTACCAATGTTAGTGAAAGCCTAGGATCAGGCGAGAGGATTTAAAATGAAAGGCATCATTCTGGCGGGTGGTTCAGGTACACGTTTGTATCCGCTGACCAAAGGCGTATCCAAGCAGCTGTTGCCGATCTACGACAAGCCGATGATTTTTTATCCGCTTTCTGTGCTAATGCTCGCTGGTATTCGCGAAATCCTTGTTATTACTACGCCTGAGGATCTCGCTGGCTTTCAGCGATTACTGGCTGACGGTGCACAATTCGGCGTGAATTTGAGTTATGCGGTACAGCCAAGTCCAGATGGCTTGGCCCAGGCGTTTCTTATCGGTGAAGAGTTCATCGGCGACGATTCAGTGTGCCTGGTTCTTGGCGATAATATTTTCTATGGCCAGGGTTTTACGACAATGCTTCAGGACGTTGCTACGCGCAAGAGTGGCGCGACCGTATTTGGCTATCAGGTGAAAGATCCCGAGCGATTTGGCGTAGTGCAATTTGACGAAAGTCGAAAGGCAATTTCGATTGAAGAAAAGCCCCTGAAGCCGAAGTCCAGTTACGCTGTAACCGGGCTCTATTTTTACGACAACGATGTTATTGAAATCGCTAAAAAAGTAAAGCCTTCAGACCGAGGCGAGTTGGAAATCACCTCGATTAACCAAGCCTATCTGGATCGTGGTGATTTGCAGGTAGAGCTTCTTGGACGAGGATTTGCCTGGTTGGATACAGGAACTCACGAGAGCCTGCTGGAGGCCTCTCATTTCGTCGAAACCATTGAGAAACGTCAGGGTTTCAAAATCGCTTGTTTAGAAGAGATCGCGTTTAAAAATGGGTGGTTAAGTACTGCCGAACTTACCGAAACAGCAAATGAACTGAAGAAAAATAATTACGGGCAGTACTTGCTCGGACTCATCAAAGAACATGATGAACAGTGATTTTTCGGGTGTTGACGCTTTCTATCGCAGGTGAGTCATGGCGTACTTGAATGCAGCGCAGTTAAAAATAATGGGTTTCAAGAGGCTTGGTAAGGACGTCAAAATCAGTGATAAGGCCAGTATCTACAATCCTGAGTTGATAGAACTAGGCGATTACACTCGAATCGATGATTTTTGTGTTGTATCAGGTCGAGTTATATTCGGTAAATACAATCATATTACTCCGATGTGTTTAGTGGCAGGCGGGGAACTCGGAATCGAGTTTTCGGATTTTTGCACGTTGGCCTATGGTGTAAAAATATTCTCGCAATCTGATGATTACAGCGGCGCAACCTTGACCAACTCGCTCATTCCCAAAAAGTTCAAGAACGAGAAATTTGCAAAGGTCGTTCTCGAGCGGCACGTGATAGTGGGAGCCGGCGCCGTAGTCATGCCCGGAGTGACTATCAGAGAAGGCTGCTCTGTAGGTGCGATGGCCCTTTTGACCAAAAGTACCGAGTCATGGGGCATTTATACAGGTATTCCGGCCGTTCGCGTAAAAGAGCGCAAGCGGGATCTTTTGGACCTGGAACAACAGTTTTTGGATGAATCAAAATGACAGTACCATTCAACAAGCCACCTTATACCGGTAACGAAGACCAACATGTCATCACCGCTATGCGCAGTGGGAAAATGTCTGGCGACGGTGATTTCACGCTTCGTTGCCAGGCATGGTTTGAGGCACAATTGGGTTGCAGGAAAGCACTGCTGACACCTTCCTGCACTCAGGCCCTCGAGATGGCGGCGTTGTTGATCGATATACAGCCAGGTGATGAGGTCATCATGCCTAGCTATACATTTGTCAGCACGGCTAATGCTTTTGTCTTGCGGGGAGCAAAAATTGTTTTCGTTGACGTTCGTGCGGATACCATGAACATCGATGAGTCGCTGATTGAAGATGCGATTACTGACAAGACAAAAGCCATTGTGCCCGTTCATTACGCCGGTGTTGCGTGCGAGATGGACACCATTATGTCTATTGCCAAGCGGCATAATCTTTTTGTAATTGAAGACGCCGCCCAAGGCATGATGTCGACCTATAAGGGAAGGGCATTGGGAACGATCGGCCACATGGCGGCCTATAGTTTTCATGAAACAAAAAACTATACGAGTGGTGGTGAGGGCGGACTACTACTGATCAACGATGACAAGTTTGTTGTCAGAGCTGAAATTATCCGTGAAAAAGGCACCAATCGTAGTCTTTTCTTCCGTGGCATGATTGATAAATATACCTGGGTTGATGTAGGCAGCAGCTACTTGCCTGGCGAACTACAAGCCGCCTACCTTTTTGGTCAGCTGGAGCATGCTGATCAGATTAATAAGTCGCGCCACGAGGTTTGGGATTATTACAAAAAGGCACTGCAAGGGCTTTGTGATGCCAATCTTGTCGAACTCCCTTTTATTCCTGAAGGGTGTGTAATAAATGCGCACATGTTTTATATCAAGCTCAAAGATATAAACGTGCGTACGGAAGTGCTAGCGGCGCTCAGAGAACAAGGTATCGGCGCCGTATTTCATTATATTCCACTGCATTCTGCACCGGCTGGAGTGCGCTTGGGCCGCTTTCACGGCACCGACGTTCACACCACAGTCGAGAGTGAGCGTCTGATCCGTCTGCCAATCTGGTACGGGATGCAACGGTCAGAAATGGAACAGGTTGCTACTGCGGTCATTGGTGCAGTTAATGCCGCAAATCAGTAAGGAAAAAGTCGGCTTGTCTGATAAAAAGCGAGCGCTCCTGAGCGCCGCTTTGACCACGGCTGCACAGGTTTCCAAAATTGGAGTGGGGTTCGCTTTTATAAAGCTGGTCGCCGTCTATCTTGGCGCTGAAGGGATGGGGCAGCTAGGGCACTTTATGAGTGCTGTAACGATTCTATCGCTCCTTGCCGGAGGCGGGATCGTAAATGGTTTGATCAAATACATTGCTCAATATAAGCAGCAGCCCAGGAACTTGCTGCACACCATTGCGGTTTCCAAAGCTTATTCTGTACTTTTCTGTACCGTCGTCGCGGTGCTTGGGTGTGGTTTTTCCAGTTTTCTATCGGATTATATTTTCAAAACATCCGAATACTATTGGATTATTATTTTTCTATCCATCGCCCAGTTTGGATTTGCGTTCACGAATCTAGTGACTGGCGTTGCCAACGGTCTAAGAGATACCAAGACTTACGCGATCATTCAGATTGTGGGGAATTTAATTGTACTGCCCGTCAGCTGGGTGTTGATCAAACACTTCCATTTTGTTGGGGCAGCCGTCTCCATGGTACTGTTTTTTTCATTTTACGCATTGCCGGCTCTGTATTTCTATCGTAAATCCATTTTTTACAAGCTTGTCGCTGGTTTCAAGTATGAGTCTGAAGGATTCAAAAGGTTAATGGCGTTTACGCTGATGGCCACTGTCGGAGCCATTAGTGTCCCATTGATAGAAATCGTGATTCGAGAACAGATCATTGAACACGTAGGTTTTGTTGCAGCAGGGATCTGGCAGGCGTCGATCAAGCTATCCAGTGCCTATATGGGATTTTTTACCATATTTTTGGCCGTCTATTTCATGCCTATGGTTTCTGAGAAAGCTAAGGTAGAGCAGATTACACCTTTGGTCATCAAGTTCATGAAGCTGGTAATGGCTATTTTTGTGTTAGGTGCATCTTTGTTCTACTTGCTACGGCAGTACTTGATTCCGTTATTGCTTTCCAATGAGTTTTCCGAACTTGAAAACTTAATTAAATATCAACTACTGGCTGATTTTTTTCGCGTTACGACCTATGTAATAAGCTTTATCATCGTGGCGAAAGCGGCTCTGCGCATTTATCTGATCAGCGAGCTCACTCAAGGTTTGATTTTTTGTGGGGCCAGTCTTCTGCTGTTGAACAGCGGCCTGGGTGTCAAAGGCGTATTTTTTGCTAATTTGATAATGAATATCTTGTATTTCCTGGTGTCCGTAACCGGATTCATGATCTACAGAAGGAGGAGCGTCTGATGTTGTCCGGGAGCGTAGTAGTATCCTGTTATAATCAAGAACACTACATTGTGGAGTGTCTGGACAGCATACTTTCACAAAAGATTGATTTTGATTGTGAAATCATAGTGTCAGACGACTGCTCTACTGATCGTACTCCTGAGTTGCTCAAGGCCTACGCTGATAAGCACCCCGGGCGCATCACTCTGCTGCTCCGAGACAAAAACGTCGGGGCGGCGCTGAACTACCATGGTGTTCACAAAATGGCCGGAGGAGATATTGTTTATCACTTTGACGGTGATGACATTATGTTGCCGGGGAAGTTGCAACAACAGTACGATGTTTTCAAGAATAACACTGATGTCAATGTTGTATTTCATAAAGCCATTTATTTTTCGGATGACAATTCCTATTGTTCTGAAACTCAATATCCGGCGCCCGGGTCCGAGAATATTTCCTTTATTTCGCTCGAACAGATGGCGCGGTGGGGGGCTATTGCGGTTCACAGTTCCTATGCTTACCGAAAAACATCGCGTAAAGCGGTCATCGACAGAGAGTTCATGGAATGGTTTTTTGTTATTGACTCTCTAACACCCCAGGGGCGCGCAGCTTACATCAATCAGCCCTTGGTCAAGTACAGATGTAATCCTTCGGCGGGTTCCTATCTGTCGACGACAGCGGGGAAGATCAAGTCATATTCAATATTCTTGAATGACTTGTATGGTTATTTTCACGCCGAACCTCAGCTAAGAACTGATCTTTATTCAAATTTCCTGGTCACCTTTTTGGCAATGGCGAAATCTACACGCAAGTGTACACTTAAGAGTTTCATGTTTTTGATCACTAATTTTTATTATTTTCGGATTTCCAAATTCCTTGACGCAGCACGCGTTCGCCAGCGCGTTGGCCCAGCAACTAAAGTGCGTTGATATACGCTGTACTTAACAGCGATCGAGGCTTAGATGTCGAATTTTGATCTATACGGTGTACTGCTTTACACCGTAAGCGCGTTTTTACTCTTGTTTGCGTCTGTGAGGGCCGTTGTGCCGGATCATCGTGTCACAGATGTTTATCGAGCTATAGAGGTGTTTGTAGTTTTTCTCGCGATTGCTATAGCTTCGTTCGATATCTCCTTGCGGCCCTATGATATGGAGGGCGATACAGCGGTTTATATTAATTTTTTTAATGATCTGAATGCCGGATTCGACAATCCTTTTCAGACTTTCGAGCCTGGGTTTGTTGGACTGGTGCGCTTGTTCGGCTATTTTTCGCTTGATTATCACAGTCTTTTTTATGTCATCACGTTTTCATTTCTAGGGTCATATTATCTGCTGATCAGAGCTGTAATGGGGCGAGACTCGGCTTGGATTCTTTATGTATTTGCTGTCATGATTTTTTATCCGTTCTTTCTTTCCCTGACGGCAAATATTATTCGGCAAGGTTTTGCGTTGTCCTTTATTAATCTCGCGTTGCTTTATGGGGTCAAAAATCATTGGAAGAAGGGGGTGCTGTTCACTGTTATAGCGACCTTGTTTCATAAGTCGTCGATTGTTTATTTTCCGTTTTTTGCCTTCCGGCGATGGATTCTAAAAACTGGCGTCTACGGTGTAGTTGCTTTGTGGCTGGCAGTCTCGCTGGCTTCCTATTTGCGTTTTTTTGGTTTGTTGGTAGACGTATTGTTTGATTTTTTGTCCGGTTACGGCTTGGTTGTCAACTACAGCGATGTGGACAACATTGATTACGTGGTTGGATTTCGCTGGGATTTTTGGATTTTCTCTTCCTTGGCTGTTTTTTTTCTGGTTGTCCTGAAAGTTATTGGCGGCGAGTTGAACAAACGCGAGACCTATCTATTTTATGTAGGGGCTTTTCTAGCGATTTTGCATATTGCAATGTTCGACGTGGCCTATAATGACCGGTTTGGCATCTATGCCTGGATTTTCTATCCGCTTGAGTTGGCGTATGTTATACGGGCAGTGATGGCTAATTTTATTAACGGTAAGCGCCGCAAAGATTCGCGAGACCACGCTGCTGCTGTTTAGAGGTGAGAATATGTTGGTATTGTTGACAGGCGCCAAGGGGTTTATCGGTAAGCAGGTACTGTCCCGTCTTTGTGCCGATGGGCACAGTGTCAGGGTAATTACACGTTCCATCTTTGAAACTGATTTCGACAATGTAGAAGTCGTTCAAGCCGATTTGACGAGCGCTGATACCAATTTTGACTCATTGCTGGCAGGCTGTAGTGTCGTATTGAATTGTGCCGGCGAAATCCATAATGAAGTTTTAATGCACGCACTTCATGTTGAAGCTACGGGGCGTTTGGTGCAGGCTGCCAATCGCACCGCGAGTGAAAAACAGCCGATTCATTTTGTTCAGCTTAGCAGTGTAGGCGCTTATGGGCCTGCGAAAGGCACCTCTCGTGTGGTAACTGAGCAAACAGCGGTTAATCCGCAAGGTACATATGAAGTTACCAAGACTCAGGGCGACGCTTTAGTGTTACAAAGTCGAAATAACGATTATTTCAGCTATTCGATTTTGCGGCCGTCCAACGTGTTTGGTCAAAGTATGACGAACAACTCGCTTCGACAACTCGGTCGAATTGTCGGAAAGGGCGTATTTGTCTATATCGGCAATGCCAAGAGAGAAGCCGTTGCGACTTATATTCATGTCGATGATGTTGTCAGTGCTTTGATGTTGTGTGGTTTTGACTCCAGAGCCAAGGGGCATATATTCAATCTGTCCAATGATTGTTCATTGTCTGAGTTGATCGATGGGATGGCGGACGCTTTACGAGTCAACAGGCCCAAGAGGAGTGTGCCGGAAGCGCCTTTGCGCTTTTTGGTTGAGATTGCCAGCCGTTTTCTCCGATTGCCCATTACGCAGGGACGAATAGACGCGCTTGTCGCCCGAACTACTTATCCGACCACCAAGCTGCAAGACGTTTTGGGCTTCATCCCACAACGGCAGGTACCTGTTGCGATCGGCGAATTGTTTACTCCTGAGCCGTCAGTCTGATCAGTGGGTTATCAATTGTTTTATACATTTGATTGCCTCAGAATTTCAGTGATGTATCCGGATCGTTTGTCGGCCAAAGCCAGAGGATTCTGGCGGCGTTGGACGAGGCGACCTCGCCGCCAATGATTGAAAGGGAGATTTGTGTTGCGAACTGATGTATTGAAAATTGCTCGGGTTTCGACTGTTCCGTTCTTTGTAGTCACGCAACTCAGGGCGCAAATCGAAGCGCTGAGTGCCTCCGGTATGGCCGTGACAGTGATTGCCAGTCGGGATGAAATGAGCGATGTGTTGGCAGGGCACAAAGATTTTACTTACGTTCCCGTAAATATTGAACGGGAGATAAATCCGTTAAGGGATTTAGCCAGTCTGGTTACGTTGGTGCGGACTTTTAAACATAACAAATTCGATGTCGTGCACTCAACGACACCAAAAGCCGGTTTGTTATGTGCTATAGCAGGCCTTTTTTCTGGTACCAAAGTTCGCCTGCATACATTTACCGGGCAGCCGTGGGTCACCATGAGCGGTGCCAAAAGAACAATTTTAAAGTTTTGCGACAAAGTGATCGGCCTGCTAAATACACATTGTTACGCAGACAGTGTCAGCCAAAGGGATTTCCTGGTCTCAAGTGGGATAATCAAGGCTGATAAAATCTCAGTGATTGGCAGTGGATCACTGGCGGGTATTGATCTTGCTCGATTCGATGCAGCTCGTTATTCATCACAAGCATTGTCGGCATTGCGAACAGAGTTGGATATCCCCGAATCAGGCAAGATTCTGTTGTTCGTTGGAAGGATTACACCGGATAAAGGTATTCGTGAACTGGTCGCTGCTTTCAGCAGTATCGTCCGCCAGGATGAGAATGTATTCCTTGTGCTGGTTGGGCCATTTGAATCAGTAGGTGAAACCATCGTCAAGCAGGTCGAAGATCCAAACGTCAAGAACAATATAAAAATTATCGGTTACTCCGATGAACCAGAAAAATATATGGCCCTGGCAGATCTGTTGTGCCTACCCAGTTATCGGGAAGGGTTTGGCACAGTTGTTATTGAAGCCGCAGCGATGGGTACGCCAACTGTAGGCACAAATATTTATGGTTTGTCAGATGCGATAATGAATGGTGTTACAGGTGTACTGGTACCACCGAAAGACTCTGTAGCATTGGAAACTGCGATTTCGTCTGCCTTGAGCGACTTGCAATCAATTTCCGCAATGGGGGTTGCCGCTCGACAGCGAGCGCTCAACGAGTTCGGCGCAAAAAGATGCTCTGATCTGTTGATCAATGAATACAAGAGGTTCTTCAATTGATGCCCGACACAATTTCCCATTCTCCGCGAGTTGTAGTTACTGGTGCTAGCGGATTTGTCGGCTCGGCAGTGGTTGACGCATTGGTCGCGGATCAGCACTACACGCCCGTTGCCGTTATGCGCTCTGCGTCGCCAGACAAAATAGCCCATTCAGAATCGTTTCGCATTTCGGATCTGACCTCCACTACAGATTGGCACGATGGCCTCAAAGGCGCGTCTGTCGTTGTGCACGCGGCTGCGCGGGTGCATGTCATGCAAGAGCTTGCGACCGACGCTTTGGCCGAGTTTCGCAAAGTCAATGTTGAGGGGACGATTAACCTTGCCCGTCAAGCGGCGCAAGCCAAGGTCAAGCGTTTCATTTTCATCAGTTCTATCAAGGTGAATGGCGAGAGTACGGTTCTCGGTCATCCTTTTACCGCGGACGATACTCCTGCGCCTTCCGATCCTTATGGTGTATCCAAAAAAGAGGCGGAAGATTTGTTACGTCAGATCGGATCGGAAACAGGGATGGAAATTGTCATTATTCGTCCCACCTTGATCTATGGCCCGGGAGTCAAAGCCAATTTTCGAAACATGATGGCATGGCTCAAGAAGGGTATTCCGTTGCCTTTTGGCGCAATCCATAATAAGCGCAGCCTTGTCTCTCTGGACAATCTCGTTAGTTTGATCCTGGTTTGTCTTGAGCATCCCAATGCTGCTGGCGAGACATTTTTGGTCAGCGATGGAGTCGATCTTTCTACTACAGAACTATTGGAAAAGACGGCGGTGGCTTTAAAAGTCAAGAGCCGACTGATTCCGATCCCGGAGCAGTTTCTGACATTTTGTGCAGTTTCTCTGGGGCGTCGTGCGCTTTCACAGCGGCTGTGTGGTTCATTGCAGGTTGATATTGGCAAAACACGTAGCCTGCTGGAATGGAATCCTCCGGTTTCGGTAGTTGACGCCCTAGATAAAACAGCGAAAGAATTTTTGGAATGTCTGAAATGATGAGCATATATTGGATTTTGCCGCTTGCGTTGATCGGGGCACTAATAGGAACTGCTGTTTTGCGCCGGTACGCGCTCTCCAATAGCCTCATCGATATCCCAAATGCCCGCAGTTCTCATGTGCTGCCGACCCCTCGGGGTGGCGGTGTAGCCATTGTTATCTCGTTCATCTTGTGTGCGGTTCTGCTTGCGTTGACCGGACAGATTGATAAGTCGTTGATGTGGGCCATTACTGTGCCGGGTGCGGCGATTGCAGTTATCGGTTTTCTTGACGATCACGGTCATATCCCCGCCAGATGGCGGCTGCTGGGTCACTTCTCTGCGGCTATTGCCGGCATGTTTTTATTGGGCGGATTAGCGCCTCTGCACTTCTACGGGCTAACGCTGGACCTGGATTGGGCGGGTTATCTATTCGGATGTTTTTATTTGGTCTGGTTGTTGAATCTCTACAACTTTATGGACGGAATTGACGGTCTGGCGAGTCTTGAGGCGATTTTTGTCTGTCTCGGTGGTGCGCTGCTTTATGTAGTATGCGGACAAGCCAGCTTCGTCTGGGGCCCCTTGGCGCTTGCGTTGGCAGTAGCGGGATTCCTCTACTGGAACTTCCCGCCGGCGCGTATTTTCATGGGCGATGCCGGAAGTGGTTTTTTGGGTATAGTGCTGGGGTTTCTTTCTTTGCAGGCTGCGTGGGTGAATCCCGCACTGTTGTGGGGATGGCTGATCCTCTTGGGCGTCTTTATCGTCGATGCAACCTGCACGCTCATGGTCAGGCTGGTTCGGGGAGACAAGGTCTACGAAGCCCATCGCAGTCATGCCTATCAATATGCAAGCCGTCAGTACGGCGGACATTTGCCCATCACGCTGGCCGTTGTCGGGATCAATCTGATCTGGCTGTTACCGATTGCAACCCTGGTCGCCATGGGGGCGCTTGACGGCGTCACGGGCGTGGTGACTGCTTACATCCCGCTGATCATTCTGGCCCTGAGGTTCAAGGCTGGCCAGCGCGAGCAATGATTGAGTTCTCATCTCCGGAAATCCAGGTTTGCGGAGGTGAGAATCCTTTGAAGTTATTTGAGATAAACCGGTGAGGACTATATTCTTCTCGCCTGCTTTTTTGAAAAGGATATTGAAATGCTTCGCCAATGGCTACTCCAGCTTCCCAGGCGGCAAAAAAGGCTGATGCAAGTCGCAACGGATGTGGTACTGGTCTGGGCGGCTCTTTGGCTGGCATTTGTTGTTCGCCTCGGGATTGATGAGACCATAAATCCTCTCCGGGTTCATACATGGCTGTTTTTGTGTGCTCCTGTCGTTGCTATTCCGTTGTTCATACGCTTCGGTTTGTATCGCGCTGTGTTGCGATATTTCGGTAATGACGCCCTGATCGAAATCGTGAAAGCTGTCAGCCTGTCTTCGCTCATACTCGGTGTGATTGTCTACTGGTACAGCAATCATCAGAACGTCGTACCGCGCTCCATCATATTCAACTATTGGTGGCTAAGCCTACTTATGATTGGCGGTCTGCGTCTGGTGATACGTCAGTATTTCCTGGGCGACTGGTTTACTGCTGCTCAGCATGTTCCTTTTACCAATCGGGATAACGGTTTGCCAAAAGTTGCCGTCTACGGTGCCGGGGCGGCGGGCAACCAACTAGTGGCGGCGTTGCGCATGGGGCGCGCCATGCGTCCTGTCGCCTTTATCGATGATGACAGCAGCATTGCGGGTCGGGTCATTTCCGGTTTGCATGTCTACAAGCCCAAACATATTCAGGAAATGATTGATACGACCGGGGCGCAGGAAATTCTATTGGCCATACCATCGGCCAATCGTGGACGCCGCCGCGAAATTCTCGGTTATCTTGAAGAGTTCCCATTGCATGTGCGTAGTGTTCCCGGGTTTATGGATCTGGCGAGCGGTCGCGTAAAGGTTGACGATATTCAGGAAGTGGATATCGCCGATTTGCTGGGGCGTGACCCGGTGCCTGCTCAAGGCGAACTGCTCGATCACTGCATCAAAGGGAAAGTGGTTCTGGTGACGGGCGCGGGTGGCTCAATCGGTTCAGAACTGTGTCGGCAGATTCTTTCCCTCAAGCCCACTACGCTATTACTTTTTGAACACAGCGAGTTCAATCTCTACAGCATCATGTCCGAGCTGGAGCAGCGTGTTGTTCGTGAATCCTTGCCGGTAACTTTGCTGCCTATCCTTGGGTCGGTGCGTAACCAGGAAAAGCTGCTGGATATCATGAAGACCTGGCTTGTCGATACCGTTTATCACGCGGCAGCTTATAAACATGTACCAATGGTCGAACACAACATCGCCGAAGGCATTCTAAACAACGTCATTGGCACGCTTCACACCGCTCAGGCCGCATTGCAGGCCAGTGTTGCCAACTTCGTTCTCATTTCGACGGACAAGGCAGTCAGGCCGACCAATGTCATGGGAAGCACAAAGCGTCTGGCTGAAATGACTCTCCAGGCATTGAGCCGTGAACTGGCGCCGGTGATGTTCGGTGATACCGCGAACGTTTCACGAGTCAACAAAACACGCTTCACGATGGTGCGTTTCGGCAACGTTCTGGGATCTTCGGGGTCGGTGATCCCGCTGTTTCACAAACAAATTCAGCTCGGCGGCCCGTTAACGGTCACCCATCCGAAAATCACGCGCTACTTCATGACCATCCCCGAGGCTGCTCAACTGGTCATTCAGGCAGGATCCATGGGGCAGGGGGGAGATGTTTTCGTTCTTGATATGGGGGCCCCGGTAAAAATCGTCGAACTGGCGGAAAAGATGATTCACCTGTCGGGTCTCAGTGTGCGCTCCGACAAAAATCCGCATGGCGATATTTCCATCGAGTTCACTGGGCTGCGTCCTGGCGAAAAGCTCTATGAAGAGTTGCTGATTGGTGACAACGTTTCGGCGACGCGGCATCCGATGATCATGACCGCTAATGAAGATCATTTGTCCTGGGACGTTCTGACAGCGCGATTGGCTGACTTGCTGAGGGCGGTGGAAAAAGACGATTACTCGAAAGTCCGCCAGCTACTGCGCGAAACCGTGAGCGGCTACACCCCCGACGGCGAAATCGTCGACTGGATCTACCAGCAACGTCGTCTCGAACCCTGATAGTTTCACATCCTGTAATAGACGTAGTTTTGACACCCGCCAACCATCGCCTAAGTTTGGAGAGCAGCTTCGGAAAAGCTGCTTTCTCAAACGATGATGGAGCGTCATTTATGCGTAACGGTTTTTTCTCTTCTCTGGTTTTTGCGCTGCTCACCAGTGCTTCAATCGCTGTAGTGGCGGCACCTGCCGCTGTTCCTGACACGGATCGTGCACCGATGGTGAGCGACACCGTCGCGGCGTCTCCTATTGAAAAGGTTGACCTTAACGGTGCAGATGCGGCAACCCTGCAAAAGCAGCTGTCTGGAATCGGTGAGGCAAAAGCCAAGGCGATTGTTGCTTATCGTGAAACAAACGGGCCATTCGCCTCGGTGGATGAATTGCTGGAAGTGAAGGGCATCGGCAAGGCGATTCTGGATCGCAATCGCGACAAGCTGGAAGTGAACTAAGCTGATTATTCAACGCCAAGGGGCCGGTCATTGACCGGCCTTTCTGCTTTCTGGTGGCAGAGATTCAACAGGGCAGGCTCGCCACAAATCCTGACGAGCTGAAAATTATGGCTATCATATTGCCTTTGGATTATGCCTATAATAATTCCCGTCACCTCCAGGCAAGTTAACGATGGAGGCCTATCTCGCCATCTGTTTCAGGAGCGCCCTCATGAGTTCCAATCAGTCTCAAGGTACAGCCGTCGTCACCGGTGCATCGTCCGGAATTGGTGCCATCTACGCACAGCGGCTGGCGGCGCGTGGTTTTGATCTGCTGTTGGTCGCCCGTGATCAGCAGCGTCTGGAAAGCGCCGCGAGCCAGTTGCGTGAGGTGCATGGCATTCAGGTTGAAGTGCTCAAGGCCGATCTGACGCAAAAGGCCGATCTGCTGAAACTCCAGCAGCGCCTGCGCAGCGATTCAAGCATCAGTCTGTTAGTGAATAACGCCGGGGTGGCAGCCGACGGTCTGCTGGCCAATTCCGATGCCGAACAGCTGGATCAGCTGATCCAGTTGAACGTCACTGCTGTAACGCTGCTGGCTTCGGCCGCTGCCGCCAGTTTCACCAAGGCCGGTCGCGGCACCATCATTAATATCGCTTCGGTGGTGGCGCTGTTTCCAGAGCGTTTCAATGCGACCTACAGCGCCAGTAAAGCCTACGTGCTGAGCTTGACCCAGTCGCTCCACGCCGAGCTCGAAGGCACCGGCGTCAAGGTGCAAGCGGTGCTGCCCGGCGTAACCCGCACCGAAATCTGGGAACGCTCCGGCATCGATGCCAGCGGCATTCCGGCGGAGATGGTGATGGAGGCTGGCGAGATGGTGGATGCGGCACTGGCCGGTCTGGATCAGGGCGAGTTGATCACTATCCCGTCGCTCCCGGATGAAAGCGAGTGGCAGGCATTTGTACGTGCTCGGCATGTCATGGCGCCGAATCTGTCGCGCAGTTCGGCAGCGCAACGCTACAAAAACTGATCAGAGGTAACTGTGGTATGAGTCAGCGTCGAATTGTTGTTACCGGCATGGGCCTGGTGTCGCCTTTGGGCAGTGATGTCGAGATTGTCTGGCAGCGTTTGCTGGCCGGGCGCTCGGGTTTGCGCAATTTGCCGGACTCGGTGAGCGCCGATCTGCCGACCCGTGTCGGCGGTATGGTGCAGACCGTGGCGGAGGACGCCGAGGCCGGTTTCGACCCGGATCGCGCCACGCCACCGAAAGAGCAGAAGAAAATGGACCGCTTCATCCAGTTCGCCATGGAAGCGGCGCGTCAGGCATTGGCGCAGGCCGGTTGGCAGCCTTCTGATGTGCAGGAGCAGGTACGCACTGCGACCATTATCGGCTCCGGTGTTGGTGGCTTCGGCGCGATCGCCGATGCGGTACGCACCACTGACAGTCGCGGTCCACGTCGCCTGTCGCCGTTCACCATTCCGTCGTTCCTGGTCAATCTTGCTGCCGGGCATGTGTCGATCCAGCACGCATTGAAAGGTCCGCTCGGTGCACCGGTGACAGCCTGTGCCGCCGGGGTGCAGGCGATTGGCGACGCAGCACGGCTGATCCGTGCCGGCGAAGCGGACATCGCGGTTTGCGGCGGGGCGGAAGCTTGTATCGACCGGGTCAGTCTGGCCGGTTTTGCCGCAGCCCGAGCGTTGTCCAGCGGTTACAACGACACCCCCGAGCAGGCCTCACGCCCCTTCGACAGCGGGCGCGATGGCTTTGTGATGGGCGAGGGTGCCGGTCTGCTGGTGATCGAGTCGCTGGAACATGCGCTGGCACGCGGTGCGCAGCCTTTGGCTGAACTGGTAGGTTATGGCACTTCGGCCGATGCCTATCACCTCACGGCCGGCCCGGAAGATGGCAGCGGGGCGCGGCGAGCGATGACATTGGCCTTGGCTCAGGGCGGTATCGCGCCTGATCAGGTGCAGCATCTCAACGCGCATGCCACCTCGACGCCGGTTGGCGATCTTGGCGAGCTGGCCGCGATCAAGGCGTTGTTCGGCAGCGAGCATAAAATCGCCGTGACCTCGACCAAATCGGCCACCGGGCATCTGCTGGGGGCGGCGGGTGGACTGGAGGCAATCTTCACCTTGTTGGCCATCCGCGATCAGGTCGTCCCGCCGACCCTCAACTTCGAAAACCCGGATCCTGCCAGTGACGGTGTCGACATCGTCCACGGCCAGGCGCGTTCGCTGCCAATCGAATTTGCCCTGTCCAACGGTTTCGGTTTTGGCGGAGTGAATGCCAGCGTGCTGTTCAAGCGTTGGCAGGCTTAGTCCTGCGGTTGCTTGAAGTGGTCGCGAGTGACGTTGAGGATGCGTTGGGCCAGCTCGGCGTCGGCGACACTGCGTGACAGCAACAGCGCGCCGACCAGCGTCGACATGATGACGATGGCCTGATCGGCGCGGTCTTCGTCTTCCAGTGTATTGGCGATCTGCGCCAGTCGACTGCTGAGTACCTGATCACTGGTCGGGCTCGGATGCCCGCGCAGGCCCAGCTCTGACGAGAGGGTCGGCAGCGGGCAGCCTTCGTGCGGCGAGGTCTGGTGCCATTCGGACAGATAGGTGTCGATAAACGCCTGGAGCGGATTGTCCCGGGCAAAGATCTCGGCGCACAAACCGTCAACCTGATCGCCCGCTTCCTGCAAAGCCTTTTCGACCAGTTCGTCCTTGGATTTGAAGTGCGAGTAAAAGCCGCCGTGGGTCAGCCCCAGTGCTTTCATCAAGGGTTGCAGGCCAGTGGCACCGATACCGTCCTTGCGAAATCGCGCCGAGGCTTCCTTGATGATTCGCTGGTGGGTCTGGGCTTTATGATCTTGCGAGTAACGCATGGGCAACTCTCCGCAACAGGACCATCATCTTACCCAAGGAAAATGACATGGTGACTGTACTTCTACTTCTTGAAAGCGCGCGGCTGAGTCCAACATGATCCTAATGTACGAGTAACAGTTGCGAACCCTGCCTGAAAAAACAAACCCCGCCATTTCGGCGGGGTTTGTCGTTCAGCGATCCTGCGCGTCCTTGATGTCCGCTTCGGCGTTGCGCTGGGCGACGCGTTTGCGTTCCTCGTCAGTCAGTTCAACCTTGTTGGCGGTGTCGCGCAACATCATCAATCCGCCGACGATCGAGCCGATTGCAACGACCAGAATCAACCAGGCATACCAGGGCATAACGGCTCTCCTTAATGGCAGCTCGGCGGGCGAGGGTTTCGCCAGCGACGCTGCATTCCACTTTGAGCGAACTCAGTTCGCAGTGGTTCCATTCTAGGCCGGTTATGCCAGACGCACCTCAATTCCCCTGTAGGAGCAGCGTGCCGCAGCTCCTGCAGGAGATCATTGACCGGTCAGCATCGCATCGGCCGGGGCGTCGGCGCGCAGCTGCCCGGTGAGCAGAAAGTAGCCGAAGCCGACTGCCATGAAGCCAAGAAAAATCAGCCCGATCAACGCGTTGAACCAGGCCATGGCGATCAGGCACACCACCGCCAGCACCAGCGCGATCATCGGCACCAGCGGATAGCATGGCGCGCGGAAGGTCCGTTCCAGATTCGGTTCCGATTTACGCAGTTTGAACAGGCTGAGCATGCTCATGATGTACATGACGATGGCGCCGAACACCGCCATGGTGATCATCGCCGCGGTGAGGGTCATACCGCCGAGGTTGATCAGGCCGTCGCTGTAGATCGCGGCGATGCCGATGATGCCGCCGGCGATGATTGCCCGGTGCGGGGTCTGGAAGCGTGACAGTTTCGCCAGCGAGGCCGGCAGGTATCCGGCGCGGGCGAGGGCGAAGAACTGCCGCGAGTAGCCAAGGATGATCCCGTGGAAACTCGCCACCAGGCCGAACAGGCCGATCCACACCAGCATGTGCAACCAGCCGGAGTTGTCACCGACCACGGTTTTCATCGCCTGCGGCAGCGGGTCGTTGATGTTGGCCAGGGTGCGCCAGTCACCGACGCCGCCGGCAAAGAACATCACGCCCATCGCCAGCAGCACCAGGGTCAGGATCCCGCTGATATAGGCCTTGGGGATGGTGCGCTTGGGATCCTTGGCCTCTTCGGCAGCCATGGCTGCGCCTTCGATGGCGAGGAAGAACCAGATCGCAAACGGAATCGCGGCGAACATCCCGGCAATCGCCGGTGCACCGAACACGTCGGAACCGGCCCAGCCATTCAAGGCAAAACTGCTGAAGCTGAACGCCGGCGCGACCACGCCCATGAACACCAGCAATTCGATCACCGCCAGCACGCAGACAACCAGCTCGAACGTGGCCGCCAGTTTCACCCCGAGGATGTTCAGGGTCATGAACACGATGTAGGCACCGACGGCGGCGTGTTTCGGGTCAAGCGCCGGAAACTGCACATTCAGATACGCGCCAATCGCCAGGGCAATCGCCGGTGGGGCGAAGACGAATTCGATCAGCGTCGCCAGCCCGGCGATCAGCCCGCCTTTTTCACCGAACGCGCGGCGACTGTAAGCAAATGGTCCGCCCGCATGAGGAATCGCCGTGGTCAGTTCGGTGAAGCTGAAGATAAAGCAGGTGTACATGGTGGCGACCATGAACGAGGTCACCAGAAAGCCCAGCGTGCCGGCCACGCCCCAGCCGTAACTCCAGCCGAAATACTCGCCGGAAATCACCAGCCCGACGGCGATGCCCCACAGGTGCAAGGTGCCCAGTGTGGGTTTGAGTTGTGTGTTCATGCGCATGCTCCCTGAACGGTTTGGATAGCTCGGGGAGGGCGTGTGCAGTGGGCGTGCCATTGCTGTGAAACAAGTCGTAATAAGTTGAAAGCTGTCGTTATCCAGGATGTTCTGTGCCGATAGACACATTTTTGTGCGCCAGTTGGGTGCGATGTTGTCTGTGCTGCCGTCTTCGCGGGCAAGCCCGCTCCCACAGTGATCTCGGTCGTCCACAAATATTGTGTACACCCTGAAAACCTGTGGGAGCTGGCGTGCCAGCGATCAGGTCAGTGCAAAAACCAGCTGTAACGCCCGCATAAACCCACTCTTTACGCTTTCTTTATGCCCCGCCGCGCCCCTCGCTCTCGTTCCTTTACAGGCTCCTTTCCGACAATGCCTCCACACGCGGCAATACGCCGTAACACGGAGATCTTCCATGAGCGTTCTGGACGGGGTGTCCCTGCTGCTGGCAGCCGGGCTGTTCATTTATCTGTTGGTTGCGCTGTTGCGCGCAGACCGGAACTAGGAGCGGCTATGCACAGTTATGACTATTGGCTGATCCTCGCGTTTTTCGCGCTGGTCTTGCTGCCGGCGCCGTTCCTCGGGCGCTTTTACTACAAAGTGATGGAAGGCCAGCGCACCTGGCTGACGCCGATTCTCGGCCCGGTCGAGCGCGTCTGCTATCGGATTGCCGGGGTCGATCCGCAGGCGGAGCAGAGCTGGCAGAAATACACGCTGGCGCTGCTGGCGTTCAACCTCGCCGGTTTCCTCCTGCTGTTTGCGATCCTGCTGTTCCAGGATCACCTGCCGCTGAACCCGCAAAACCTGCCGGGCCAGGAATGGACCCAGGCGTTCAACACCGCGGTCAGTTTCATGACCAACACCAACTGGCAGTCCTACAGCGGTGAAGCGACCCTCAGCTACCTGAGTCAGATGGTCGGCCTCACCGTGCAGAACTTCGTCAGCGCCGCCACCGGCCTCGCGGTGCTGGTTGCGCTGTGCCGTGGCATCGGCCGCAAGTCGACCAAGACTCTCGGCAACTTCTGGGCCGACATGACCCGCGCCACCCTCTACGGCTTGCTGCCGCTGTGCCTGCTGCTGGCGCTGTACCTGGTGTGGCAGGGCGTGCCGCAGACCTTTGCACAGTATGTGAACGCGGTGACGATGCAAGGCGTCGATCAAGTGATCCCGCTCGGCCCGGCCGCCAGCCAGATCGCGATCAAGCAACTGGGTACCAACGGCGGTGGCTTCTTCGGGGTCAACTCGGCGCACCCGTTCGAAAACCCGACCGCGTGGACCAACCTGTTCGAACTGGTCTCGATCATTCTGATCCCGGTGGCGCTGGTGTTCACCTTCGGCCACTACGTCAAGGATCAGCGTCAGAGCCGCGCGATCATCGCCTGCATGCTCGCGCTGTTTCTGATCGGCGGCGCGACCTCGCTGTGGGCCGAGTATCAACCTAACCCGACGCTGAACAACGTCGCCGTCGAGCAGACCGCACCGCTGGAAGGCAAGGAAGCGCGCTTCGGTACCACTGGCACGGTGCTGTGGTCGGTGACCACCACGGCGGCGTCGAACGGTTCGGTCAACGGCATGCACGACAGTCTCAACCCGCTCAGTGGCATGGTGGCGCTGGTCAACATGATGGTCGGCGAAGTGATCTTCGGCGGCGTTGGTGCCGGGCTCTACGGCATGTTGCTCAACGTGCTGATCGCGGTGTTCCTCGCCGGCCTGATGATCGGCCGCACGCCGGAATACCTCGGCAAGAAACTGCAGGCGCGGGAAGTGCAATTGCTGGTGGTGACCTTGCTGGTGATGCCGGTGGGCGTGCTGGTCCTTGGCGCGATCGCGGCGGCGCTGCCAGGCCCGGCGGCGACCATCAGCAACCCTGGTCCGCACGGCTTCAGCCAGTTGCTCTACGCCTACACCTCGGCCAGTGCCAACAACGGTTCGGCGTTCGGTGGCCTGAGCGCCAACACACCGTTTCACAACCTGATGCTTGGCTTGGGCATGTTGATCGGTCGCTTCGGATACATCCTGCCGGTACTGGCTCTGGCCGGCAGCCTGGCGATGAAGAAAACCGCGCCGATCGGCCAGAACAGCTTCCCGACCCACGGTCCGCTGTTCGTGACCCTGTTGACCGTGACCATTTTGCTGGTGGGCGGCCTGACCTTCTTGCCGACCTTGGCGCTCGGCCCAATTGCTGAACATCTGAGTATGGGCTTCTAAGGAATTCATCATGAATATGCATGTTCCTGCAAAACCTGCGGTGCCGACCCAGTCGACAGAAGCAGCGAAAACCGCGATCTCGGCCCTGTGGCGCCCGGCGCTGGTACAAGCGTTCGTCAAGCTCGACCCGCGTCAGCTGGTGCGCTCGCCGGTGATGCTGGTGGTCGAATTGACCGCGATCTTTACCACCATTCTGTGCTTCATCCCGGACAACGTCGTGCCGACCTTCGTCGCTGCGCAGATTGCCCTGTGGTTGTGGTTCACCGTGCTGTTTGCCAACTTCGCCGAAGCCCTGGCCGAAGGTCGCGGCAAGGCCCGCGCCGACAGCCTCAAGGCCGGCAGCGAAGGCCTCAGTGCGCGGCGCAAACTGGCCAACGGCAGCTTTCAGGTCGTGCCGGCCGCCAACCTGCGCAAAGGTGATGTGGTACGCGTCGAAGCGGGCGAGATGATCCCCGGTGACGGCGAAGTTATCGAAGGTATCGCGGCGGTCAACGAAGCGGCGATCACCGGTGAATCGGCGCCAGTGATTCGCGAGTCCGGCGGCGATCGCTCGGCGGTCACCGGCAATACGCGCCTGGTGTCCGACTGGCTGCTGGTGAAAATCACCGCCAACCCCGGTGAGTCGACCCTCGACCGCATGATCGCACTTGTCGAAGGCGCCAAGCGCCAGAAAACCCCGAACGAAATCGCTCTCGACATCCTGCTGATCGGCCTGACCCTGATCTTCCTGCTGGTGGTGGTGACCCTGCAACCGTTCGCCCACTTTGCCAACGGCAGCCTGCCGCTGGTGTTCCTCGTGGCGCTGCTGGTCACGCTGATTCCGACCACCATCGGTGGCTTGCTGTCGGCCATTGGTATCGCCGGGATGGATCGTCTGGTGCGGCTCAACGTGATCGCCAAATCCGGACGTGCAGTGGAAGCAGCGGGTGATGTGCATGTACTGCTGCTGGACAAGACCGGCACCATCACCTTCGGCAACCGTCGTTGCAGCGCGGTGTATGCCGCGCCAGGCGTGAGCGGTCGCGAGCTGGCCGAGGGCGCGCTGTTCGCCTCGCTGGCCGACGAAACCGCCGAAGGTAAATCCATCGTTGAATACCTGCGCGGTCTGCACCCGCAAACCGAGCCGGCGCTGGACTCCTTGACTGCTGTGCCATTCAGTGCCGAAACCCGCTTGTCCGGGGTCGATTATCAGGGCCGTGTTTACCGCAAGGGCGCGGTGGATTCACTGCTCGCGTTCCTCGGTCAGCAACGTGCCGATCTGCCGCCGGCGCTGTCGCGGGAAATCGACAAGATCGCCCAGAGCGGTGGTACGCCGTTGCTGGTCTGCGCCGACGGCAAACTGCTCGGCGCGATCCACCTCAAGGATGTGGTCAAACCAGGCATTCGCGAGCGTTTCGCCGAGCTGCGCAAGCTGGGGATTCGCACCGTGATGGTCACCGGCGACAACCCGTTGACCGCCGCGGCCATCGCCGCGGAAGCGGGCGTCGATGACGTGCTCGCCGAAGCCACCCCGGAGAAAAAACTGGCGCGTATCCGCCACGAACAGAACGACGGTCGGCTGGTCGCGATGTGCGGCGACGGCGCCAACGACGCCCCGGCGCTGGCTCAGGCGGACGTCGGCATGGCGATGAACGACGGCACCCAGGCGGCACGCGAAGCGGCGAACATGGTCGACCTCGACAGCGACCCGACCAAGCTGCTGGACGTGGTGCAGATCGGCAAGGAATTGCTGGTAACCCGTGGCGCGCTGACAACCTTCTCCATCGCCAACGACGTCGCCAAATACTTCGCGATTCTGCCGGCCCTGTTCGCCGCGATTTACCCGCAACTGGGCGTGCTGAACATCATGCACCTGACCAGCCCGCAGAGCGCGATCCTCTCGGCCATTGTCTTCAACGCCCTGATCATCGTGGTGCTGATTCCGCTCGCCCTGCGCGGCGTGCGCGTGCAGGCGGCGAGTGCCGCAGCATTGCTGCGGCGCAACCTGCTGATCTACGGACTGGGCGGGATTCTGGTGCCGTTCGTGGGGATCAAGGCGATCGACATGCTGCTGACGGCGTTGCATCTGGTTTAAGGCTGAAAAGAGCCCCTCACCCTAACCCTCTCCCGGAGGGAGAGGGGACTGACCGAGGTGTTTGCGAGAGCTACATCGACCTGAGATACCGAGCTGAACTCCGCTCTTGAAAAGCATAGAGATCGGCTCCTTCTCCCCTTTGGTGATTTGATTGGAGAGAGGGACTGACCGAGGTGATTACGGGAGTTGTATCGAGCTGAGATACCGAGTCGAACTCAAGTTTTGAACTGCACAAAGATCGGCTCCCTTTCCCCCTCGCCCCCTTGGGGGAGAGGGCTGGGGTGAGGGGGGAAAGATCTCCCTGACACCCCGCAAAAGTTTGCCCAACGAATTCGAGGATCTTGCAATGTCCACAATGATACGTCCGGCCCTGAGCCTGCTGGTGCTGATGACCCTGGTCACTGGCGTGGCCTATCCACTGCTGGTGACCGGCGTCGCGCAGGTCGCTTTCCCTGATCAGGCCAATGGCAGCCTGGTGCGCGATGCCGACGGCAAAGTGCGCGGCTCGGCGCTGATCGCCCAGGATTTCGTCGGTGATGCGTGGTTCCATCCGCGTCCATCGGCGGGCGCCTTCGCTACCGTTTCCAGCAGCGCCAGCAACTTCGCGCCGAGTAACCCGGCACTGGCCACCCGTGTGATCGACGACGCCAACAAACTACAGGTGCCCGGTCAGGGGCCGGTGCCGCTGGCGTTGCTGACCACCTCCGGCAGCGGCCTCGATCCACACTTGCCACCGGCGGCAATTGCCTATCAACTGGCGCGTGTCGCGGCGGCTCGCAACCTGCCGGTGTCGACCCTGCAGCAACTGCTCGATGCGCACATCGAACAGCCGCTGGTGGGCCCGCCGGTGGTGAATGTGCTGGAGCTGAACCGGGCGCTGGAAAAGCTCTGAACCGGCGGCGCGGCCATTCGCGAGCAAGCTCGTTCCCACAGGAAAACGCGTTCCATTGTGGGAGCGGGCTTGCTCGCGAAGAGGCCATTACTGGCAACACCTATACACCTGACTAAAGAGATCAAGCATGAGCGACTCCGGCCGCGCCGACGCGCTGTTAGCAGACCTGCCCCGCGACGGCCGTGGCCGGCTGAAAATCTTCCTCGGCGCCGCCCCCGGTGTCGGCAAGACCTACGCCATGCTCCAGGCTGCACACACGCAACTGCGCCAGGGCGTGAAAGTCATCGCCGGCGTGGTCGAAACCCACGGCCGCGCGGAAACCGAAGCGCTGCTCGGCGGTTTGCCGCAGCAGCCGTTGGTGCGCTCGGAATACCGCGGTGTGATGCTCGAAGAAATGGACCTCGACGGCCTGCTCGCGGCCAGACCGAAACTGGTGCTGGTGGACGAACTGGCGCACACCAACGCCCCCGGCAGCCGTCACGCCAAGCGCTGGCAGGACATTCAGGAACTACTCGCCGCCGGCATCGACGTCTACACCACGGTCAACGTCCAGCACCTGGAGAGCCTCAACGATCAGGTGCGCGGCATCACCGGTGTGCAGGTGCGCGAAACCCTGCCGGACTGGGTGCTGCAGGAAGCCTACGAACTGCTACTGATCGACCTGCCACCGCGTGAACTGCTGGAGCGTCTACGCGAAGGCAAGGTCTACGTGCCGGAGCAGGCGCGCGCGGCGATCGATGCGTTTTTCACCCAGACCAATCTCACGGCGCTGCGCGAACTGGCGATGCAAACGGCGGCGGCGCAGGTCGATAACGATCTCGCCCAAGGCTATCGGCAACTCGGTCAGGCCGCGCCGGCAGTACGCGGGCGGTTGCTGGTCGGGGTCGATGGCGATGCGCATGCCGAGCGCCTGGTGCGTCACGCCAGTCGCGTCGCCCAGCGTCGGCATTTGCCGTGGAGTCTGGTGCACGTCGACAACGGTACGGCGCGCGATGAACAGTCGCGCCTGCGCCTGCAAAATGCTCAGCAACTTGCTGAACGTCTCGGCGGCGAAGTGGTGCTGCTGCGCGCCGGTGAAGTGGCGAAAACCCTGATCCAGCATGCCGCCGAGCGCCGCGCCAGTCTGGTGCTGGTTGGCCAGTCGCGGCCGAGTCTGCGTCGGCGCCTGTTCGGTGGCGGGCTCGCCGCGCGGTTGCTGCGCCAGGCGCACGGACTGGAAATCAACGTCCTCGACAACGAGCATGAACACCCGCAACCGCGCCTGCGGCCCACCTCGGCGCTGGTCTGGTTCGACTACGCGCTGGCGCTGCTGGCCACGGTGCTCGCCAGTGCGCTGGCGTGGGCGGTATCGAGTGTGTTGCCGCTGCCGAACATCTCGCTGGTGTTCCTCGCGGCGGTGTTGCTGGTGGCGGTGCGCAGCAGTCTGGGTCCGGCGCTGGCCTGCGCGGCGCTGTCGTTTCTGACCTACGATTTTCTGTTCATTCCGCCGAATTTTTCCTTCGCCATCCAGCGCGAAGAAGATGTGCTGACCTTGCTGTTTTTCCTGCTGATGGCGGCGCTGACCGGCAACCTTGCCGCACGCCAGCGCCGCCAGTTGCAGGCGCTGCGTGACACTCAGGAGGAGACCAGCGAACTGCTCGATCTGTCGCGCAAACTCACTGCTGCCACCGACCGCCAGGCCGTGGTCAGCGCCGCCGCGCAGCACCTCAATGGCTGGAGCGATCTGCAGTTGTGCCTGCTCAACCGCGACGGGCAGGGCGGCTGGAAAGTCGAGACCGGCGGGCCGCTGGAATTTAGTGAATCCGAGCGTGCCGCTGCCGATTGGGCGTGGCAGCACGATCAACCGGCGGGCATGGGCACCGGCACGCTGCCGTTCGGGCGCTGGTGGTGGTGGCCGTTGTCGGTGGAGGACGGGCCGCTGGCGTTGCTCGGGGTCTGCGCCAAAGAAGGCCAGAGCCTGAGCGGCCAGCGTCGACGCCTGCTCACCGCGTTAAGCCAGCCATTGGCTCAGGCGCTGGCCCGGGCACAGCTGGCGGATGATCTGGAGGCTGCGCGCCTGCACGGCGAAACCGAGCAATTGCGCAGTGCGCTGCTGGCCTCGGTGTCGCACGATTTGCGCACCCCGCTGACCGCCATGCGCGGCAGCATCGACAGCCTGCTGGCGCTCGGCGAAGCGATTCCGCTGGAGGATCGCCGCGAGTTGCTCGAAGGCACCCGCGACGAAGCCGAACGCCTCGACCGCTACATCCAGAACCTGCTGGACATGACCCGTCTCGGCCACGGCGCGCTGAAACTGGCGCGCGACTGGGTGGCGCCGGCGGACATCGTCGGCAGTTCGCTCAATCGCCTGCGCGCAGTGCTGGCGCCGTTGCAGGTCAGCACCGATGTGCCGGCCGAACTGCCGCTGCTGTTCGTGCATGCGGCGCTGATCGAACAGGCGCTGGTCAACGTGCTGGAAAACGCCGCGCGCTTCTCACCGGTTCACGGTCGTTTGCAACTGAGCGCCGGGGCCAAAGACGAGGAGATTTTTTTCACCGTCAGCGACGAAGGTCCGGGGATTCCCGAGGACGAGCGGGCGAAAATTTTCGATATGTTCTACACCGCCGCACGCGGCGATCGCGGCGGGCAGGGCACCGGTCTGGGGCTGGCGATCTGTCAGGGCATGGTCGGTGCGCATGGTGGGCGGATCAGCGTCGCCGACGGCATCGACGGGCGCGGCACCAGCATCACCTTGCACCTGCCGTTGCAAGCGCAACCGGGGATGGACAATGAAGCCTGAGCCCGGCTGCGCTACTCTCTTGCCAATCTTTTGTGTTGATGTGAATTCATGAGCCAGACCGCGACCATTTTGGTCATCGACGACGAACCGCAGATCCGCAAATTCCTGCGCATCAGCCTCGCCTCACAGGGCTACAAAGTGCTGGAGGCCGGCACCGGTGCCGAAGGCCTGGCGCAGGCCGCGCTGAACAAACCCGACTTGCTGGTGCTCGACCTCGGCCTGCCGGACATGGACGGCCAGCAGGTGCTGCGCGAGTTTCGCGAATGGGCCACCGCGCCGGTGCTGGTGCTCTCGGTGCGGGCCAGCGAAGGGCAGAAAGTCCAGGCGCTGGATGGCGGGGCCAACGATTACGTGACCAAACCGTTCGGCATTCAGGAATTTCTCGCCCGGGTCCGCGCCTTGTTGCGTCAGGCCCCGGCCGGCGAGGCGCAGCAGGCAGCGCTGACCTTTGGCCCGCTGACGGTGGATCTGGCCTATCGGCGGGTACTGCTCGACGGCGTCGAAGTGGCGCTGACCCGCAAGGAATACGCAGTGCTGGCGCAACTGGCGCGGCACCCGGGACGGGTGATCACCCAGCAGCAATTGCTCAAGGACATCTGGGGGCCGACGCACACTGAGGACAGTCATTATTTGCGGATTGTGGTCGGGCATCTGCGGCAGAAACTGGCGGATGATCCGACCCGGCCGCGGTTTATCGTGACCGAGGCGGGGGTTGGGTATCGGTTGTTGAGTGAGGGGGGGCTGTAGTTCTGGAGTGGCCGGTCTGGCGCTTTCGCGAGCAAGCCCGCTCCCACAGTGGGCGGTGTGATACGCACATCTAACGTACAACCGAGAACCCTGTGGGAGCGGGCTTGCCCGCGAAGAGGTCAGCCCAGACTGCCGGGATTTCAGCCTTGTTCACTCTCATACCGATCCAGCGTATCGCGCGCAATCTCGCGCCCCAGCGCGATCAGTTCCGGTGCCTTGTAGAACTCGAAAAACCGGCACACGCGCTTCGGCACGTTGATCAGCACGTCCGGCGGATAACCGGCGATCTTGTACTGCGCCAGCGAGGTCTGCATCACCTCGAAACTCTGGTTGATCAGGTCCAGCAGCGAAGCCGGCCCGACGTTGTCGATGATGAACGAACCGGTGGCAGATTTCGGCGCACCTTCGCGCTCCGGGGCGGCTGCCGGTTGCTGGCTTTCCGGTTCGCTGCCTTCAAGCCACGGGTTGATCTCTGCCGCTTGCGCGCGCAGGGCTTCCTGTTCGAGCAACAGCAACTGTTCGGCCTGTTTGCGGCGGAACGGCATCTTCGACCCGAGCGAGCTGAGCAAGCTGTCGAAGCGCGAACGAAACGCTGGCGGACGCGGGATTACCGGCAATTTGTAATGCCGCTGGTTGGTCGCGTTAAGGTTGACCGCGATGATCAGATCGCAGTGGCTGGACACCACCGGCACGATCGGCAGCGGGTTGAGAATGCCGCCGTCCACCAGCATCCGGTTGCCTTGCATCACTGGCGTGAACAGGCTGGGAATCGCCGCCGAGGCGCGCATCGCCTGATGCAGGCAGCCTTCCTGGAACCAGATTTCCTGCTGGTTGGTGAGGTCGGCGGCGACCGCAGTGTAGGGGATACGCAGCTCTTCAATGTTGATCTCGCCGACAATCTTGCGGATCTGCCCGAAGACCTTTTCGCCACGGATCGCCCCCAGACGAAAGCTCACGTCCACTAGGCGCAACACATCCAGATAATCCAGGGTTTCGATCCAGGTGCGGTACTCCTCGAGTTTGCCCGCCGCGTAGATCCCACCGACTACCGCGCCCATCGAACAACCGGCAATGCAGGCAATGTCGTAACCGCGTCTTTCGATCTCTTCGATAACCCCGATATGCGCATAACCCCGGGCGCCACCGGAACCCAGCACCAGTGCGACACGTTTTTTCATCCAGCATCCTCCGCGACAAGTTTGCACAATGCACCCATCCGGGGGCGGGCGACAATCGTCAGGGTCGTTGAGGAGGGTCGCGGCGTCGTTTTTTCGATACGCCGTGAGCGCTCGACGCTATGCTTTCGACACCGCAGAATCATCGGGCGCCAAGGCACTTTTTTCGCGGCGCACCGTCTTACCTGCACGACTGTTGACCTATTTGAGGTGTAAGTGATGAAAGCCTGGATCTGTGTGCCGTTGATCGCGCTGGCATTGGCCGGTTGCGCGGGCAAGACTGCTTATCGTGACAGCTGTGGCAGCCAGCTCGACGCGGCGTGGCATGAGCTGGATCTGGCCAAGGCCGAAGGTTTTGCCGGTACGGTCAGTTACTCCAAGGCGCTGTCGCTGCTGACCGCGGCCAAGACCCAGCAGCAATTCGAAGGCTTCGAAGGCTGCAGCAACAAGGCCGAGAAAGCCCGGTTCTACATTCGCGAATCCCGCGCCGGCCGATAGAAACAGCTGCAAGATTGAAGCGGCAAGCTACAAGTCAAGGGTACGCGCGCAACTTGTAGCTTGAAGCTTGCCGCTTTTAACTGTTTACGGAGTAAACCCATGGTGGATCGGTTGGTGGCTCATGTCCTGAGCCTGGAAGTGCGGCTGCTGGCCTGTCAGGCGCGTATGACCGCGCGGACCGATCCCGAAGCGTTGCACGATTTGCGCACCACGGTGCGGCGTTTGCGCAGTCTGCTGCGACCCTTGCGTGGTTTGCCCGGTGTCGAGCAGCTGGAAAGCGCCGCCTCGGCGGTGGGCCAGTTGACCACACCGTGGCGCGATCGCGAGGTGTTGGCGGCGTATCTGCTCAAGCACGATCAGCCACACGCCGCGCAACGGCGCATGGCGCAAATGGCCGAAGCCTATCCGGCACTGGCGGCGAGCGCCGAAGTCGCCTCGCTGCTGATCATCCTTGATGCTTTCCCGCGTTTCCTGCGTGCTTCCCAGCGTCAGGGCCTGCTCAAAGGCCTGGGGAAACGCATCGAAAAACGCCTGCACAAACAATGGAAAAAACTCGACCAAGCGCTGCATGATCCGGCCCATGACCGGCATCGCCTGCGCTTGCTGATCAAACGCGTGCGCTATGGCATCGAAGCCTATCCGGAACTGGATCGCCTGCCGTCAGCGGCGCTGCAGCGGCTGAAGTCGGCGCAAGGCGCGCTGGGTGACTGGCACGATTGCTGGCAATGGCTGGCGCGGGCCGAGCAGGAAAGCGATCTGCAACCGTGCGTGGCAACCTGGCAGGCCGGTCTGATCAAGGCTGAAGCCAAGGCGGACCGGGTGCTGGAAAAACTCAGCGCCAGTTGCTTCAAATAATCGAAATCACCTGAACCCTGTAGGAGCTGCCGAAGGCTGCGATCTTTTGATCTTATAAAAGCAAAGATCGCAGCCTGCGGCAGCTCCTACAGGGGCTTTCATCGATCCGGAAATCGGGTAAGGCCTTTCTGTCCGTCCATTTGACCGGAATAGACGCTGCGGCACCGTGCCGGGCTGGTTAAGATCGCTGCATTCCTTTTTTGGTTGTCGAGGTTGTCATGCGCTTTTTCGATCTGCTCGAGGCGGTTCGTCGCCAACCCGAAGTGAGCATTCCCGCCGAGTGGGGCCAGGGCCGGGCCAGTTTTGGTGGCCTGGTAGCGGCGCTGCAATTTGAGGTGATGCGCGCGAAAGTCCCGGCGGAGCGTCCGGTGCGCTCGCTGGCGATCACCTTTGTCGGCCCGGTCGAGCCGCAAGTCCCGGTAAGTTTCGAAGTCGATGTATTACGCGAGGGTAAAGCGGTCAGCCAAGTATTGGGGCGGGCGCTGCAGAACGGTCAGGTAGTCACCATCGTGCAGGGTAGCTTCGGTGCTTCGCGGCCTTCGGAGGTGGCCGTCGAAGCCTATCCGGCGCCGTCAATGAAACACTGGGACGAATGCCCGGAGCTGCCTTATATCAAAGGCGTGACGCCAGAGTTCATGCGGCATTTGGCGATGCGCTGGAATGTCGGTGGCATGCCGTTTACCAACACTCAATCGCGGCTGATGGGCGGCTGGGTGCGCTTGCGCGGCGATGTGAAGGAAGAGCCGGTCAACGAAGCGCATCTGCTGGCGCTGGTGGACGCCTGGCCGCCAGCACTGTTGCCGTACCTGAAGAAGCCGGCACCCGGCAGCACGCTGACCTGGACCATCGAATTCGTACAGCCGCTACGCGACTTGAGCACGCTGGACTGGTGCCAATACCTGGCGGACATCGAATACGCCGCCGACGGCTACGGCCATGTCGCCGCGAAGCTGTGGAGTGCAGAAGGGCAATTGATCGCCATGAGCCGGCAGACCGTGACGATTTTTGCCTGACTCAATGCCGACGGTGGCGCTCATGCCAGGCGCGCCACCAGCCGCCGCTGAGGAAAAACCGTGGAAAAGTCAGAAACTGTTCGACCAGCAAGCGTGACACGGCATCCTTGCGATCACTGAACGGCTCGGAGGCTTGCGCCTCCAGGCTGTGGCCGTGGCGCTGCAGACCCAGCGCCGCGACAATCCCGATCACGCCAATAGCGACACTCGCCAGGCTCAGGCTGAACACGCCGGAGACGATCAACAGAAAGGCGACGATGAACAGTGGCACGGCAATCAGGTGCAACACCAGATTGGTCGGGTGCTGGTGATTGTCCGGGTATGCGCGCCATTGCCACGCGGGAAGGTTGGGGTGACGTTTGCCCATGTTGACTACTCCTCGATCCATGTTGAACACATGGCTGAAGAATAGGCTGGGGCGGGTGGGGCGGCGAATCAAGGTTGGCTATGGCGGTGATAGGTGTCACTGCTGGATTCGATGTTGACCTGGCTGACGCCTTCGCGAGCAAGCCCGCTCCCACAGGAGATCTTTGGCGTTGGCCAATTTCCTGTGGGAGCGGGCTTGCTCGCGAAGAGGCCGTCACAGTTTCAACTGCCCGATCGCCTTGTTCAACTCCCCGGCCAACGTCGCCAGCTCATTACTGGTGGTCGCTGAATCCACGGTTTGCTGCACAGTGTTTTCGGTCACATCACGAATGCTCACCACCGCCCGATTCATCTCTTCCGCCACCTGACTCTGCTGCTCGGCCGCCACGGCAATCTGCGTATTGCTTTCACGCATCTGCGCCACGGCACCGGTGATTTCCGCCAGCGCCTCGCCAGCCTCTTGCGCCTGTTGCACGCAGTCGTCGGCCTTATACGAACTCTCCTGCATGAAGTCCACCGCATCGCGGGTGCCGGCCTGCAGCGCCGAGACCATGGTGGTGATTTCATCGGTGGAGGTCTGCACGCGTTTTGCCAGGTTGCGCACCTCGTCAGCGACCACGGCAAACCCACGGCCCATCTCGCCAGCGCGAGCGGCTTCGATGGCGGCGTTGAGCGCCAGCAGATTGGTCTGTTCGGCGATGCTGTGAATCACGCTGACCACGCCGTTGATCTTCTGGCTGTCCTCCGCCATGCGCTGGATCATCTCGGCGGTCTGCTGCACGCCGCTGGACAGTCCGGCAATCGACTGTTGCACGCGGCTGACTACCTGCTGGCCGCTGCCCGCGAGGCCATCGGCAGTCTTCGACAGATCACGGGTCGCACCGGCGTGCTGGGCGATGTGATAAACGGTGGCGGTCATTTCGTTGATCGCGGTGGCCGCCTGATCGGTCTCGCTTTGCTGGCCGAGCATGCCATGGCGCACTTCGTTCATGCTCGCGGCCAATCGAGCAGCGCCGACATCGAGTTGCCGCGCCGTGTTGGCGACCGTGGTCACCACCCGTTGATACCCAGCCTGCATCGCATTGAACGCGTTGGCCATCTGCCCGACTTCATCCTTGCACGCCAGCGGCACACGAGCCGAGAGGTCGCCGCTTTTCTCGACATGCAGCATCACGTCTTTCAGCGTATTGAGCTGGCTGAGCAGGAAGCGGATCAGCAACTGTGAAGCGCCGAGCATCGCCAGCATCAGGATGAATACGGCCACGGCGTAGTTGGCAAAACGCTCGCTGAACACTTGCGCCAGGCTTGGGCCGTAGGCAATCACAGCGACCTGCTGGCCATCGGCACGGCTGAACACTTCGGCGCCGAGCAACGGGTTGTCGCCGAACAGCGGCAGGTGACTGATCGGGTTCCAGCCGTTGCTGTCGCTGAGCTCCAGCAGCGGTTGATCGTTGAGGCGCGGTGCTTCGCCGCGTTTGAAGGTCAGCACCTGCTCGGCCTTGGGCAAAACTTGCCCGGCCGGCCAGGCCTTGAGCAATTGCGCCTGCGCCTGAGCCGAGGCTTGCGCCGCGTGGCTGCGCGCCTGTTGCTCAAGGTGCACGGCGTACAGCACCAGCAGCAGGGTGGTGACAAAGGCGACCGCATTGACCGCCCAGAATTTGTATTTCAGCGAGATATTGCTAAGCCAGGCACCCATGGAGGTCTTCTCTGATAGCGGCAACAGTTTTGGCAAGGTGCCATTATTGTGCCGCTATGGATGAGGTTGGGGTTGATGTGGGTCAACAGATCAAAAGATCGCAGCCTGCGGCAGCTCCTACATTTTGGAATGCATTCCCCTGTAGGAGCTGCCGCAGGCTGCGATCTTTTTACGGCTTACGCCAATGTCGATAGGCTAAAGAACGCACGGGCACAAGCCGTGGTATGCGCCGCCAGATCATCTTCGCTTTCACCGCGATGCAGCGCTACCTCACGCAACACTTCGCTCAGATACGCCGGTTCATTGCGGCCGTTTTTCGGCTTTGGCCGCATGGTGCGTGGCAGCAGGTAGGGCGCGTCGCTTTCCAGCATCAACCGTCCGCGCTTGATCTCTTTGACCAGCGGGTGCAGGTGCGTGCCGCGGCGCTCGTCGCAGATCCAGCCGGTGATGCCGATGTGCAGGTCCAGGTCCAGATAACTGAACAGGGCTTTCTGCTCGCCGGTGAAGCAGTGCACCACGGCGGCGGGCAACTGATCGCGAAAGCCGCGGAGGATTTCCAGCAGACGCTGGCTGGCGTCACGTTCGTGAAGGAACACCGGCAGTTGCAGCTCAGCGGCCAGGGCCAGGTGTTCTTCGAGGACTTTCTCCTGCTGCGCGCGCGGCGAGAAATCGCGGTTGAAGTCCAGCCCGCATTCACCCACGGCGACCACGTTGTTCTCCAGCAGCAGACTGCGTAAACGCCGTGCGCTGTCAGCGTTCCAGTCGCTGGCGGAATGCGGGTGAATGCCGGCGGTGGCAAACAGCCGTTGCCCGCTGTCATCCAGTTGCCGGCACAGCTCCAGTGCCTGCTCGCTGCCCTCGACACTGGTGCCGGTCAACACCAGTTGGCAGACCCCGGCGGCATAGGCGCGGTCGAGCACCGCCTGATGTTTTTCGGCGAAACTGGGGTTGGTCAGGTTGACGCCGATATCGATGAGTTGCATGGTGGCTACCTCTGGCCGAAGGCCGGAAAGCATATCAGAGCTGTAGATTCATAAGAAAAGCCAAGAACTACAAAGAGTTATAGCTGTCTCTTGATGCCGTGACGCAGGCCGGGTTGGCAGATTGCCATCAACGTGCCAGTCTCACGCACTTTGCCAGCGCTCCAGGCGCTCTGTTTTCGTCGGTGTTGATGACCGTTTGGCGGTCAGACAACACCCCGTATTCTTTCCGGAGAGTGGATGCATCGTCCCTCGGTTTTGCTCCTGTTGTGTGCGTCGCTGCTGCTGCCGATAACGGCGGTTGCGCGCCTGCCCGGGCCACTGCAAGCCGTGCCGGCCGCCAAGGTCCGCGACCTGACGGAGATCCGCAGCAGCCGCGTGTTGCGCGTGCTGGTCAATCAGAGCCGCAACAGCTCCGGCGAAGTGCAGGGTCAGGCCATCGGTGTCGAATACCATCGCCTGCGCGCCTTCGAGCAATACCTCAATGGTCACGCCCGCGATGGCCAGGAAATCACCCTCAAGATCATTCCCAAAGCCAAGGATCAATTGCTTGGCGCCTTGCAGCGTGGCGAAGGTGACCTTGTCGCGCCTGGCGAACTGCTCGATCTGCAGCCGGGCCATGCGGTCGCCAGCAGTGAGCCGGTCGCCCGCAATGTGCCGCTGGTGCTGGTCGGGATCAAGGGCGAACGTCGTTACAGCAAGGTTGAACAGTTGTCCGGCAAAACCCTGGCGCTGCCCACCGGCAGCGCTGCTGGCGATGTCGTCAGCCAGCTGAACCAGAAACTCGCGCTGCACAAACTGGCGCCGATCAAGATCGAATGGGTCGATCCCACTCTGGCCGTCGAAGACGTGCTGGAGATGGTTCAGGGCGGGATCTTTCACCTGACCATCGTCGAGCAACCCATCGCCGAGCGCTGGGGCAAGATCCTCCCCAAGCTGCGCGTCGATCGGCAACTGACGCTCAGCGAGCCGGGTGAGGAATACTGGTTCGTACGGCGCGATGCCTCGATGTTGCGGGCGAGCGTCGATCGTTTCCTGGTCGACTACAAACGGCCGTCGAACGAGGATGCCGAGTTTCTGCGGATCTATCGGCGCCTGTATCAAGTGCACTATCCATTGGCCAAGGCGGACCGCCAGCGTCTGGAAAAACTGCGGCCGACCCTGCAGAAACACGCTGACGCGCAGAGCATGGACTGGCTGAATCTGGCGGCGCTGGCGTTCAAGGAATCGGCGCTGCAACCCAGCGCCCGAGGGGGAGGCGGGCCGACCGGGCTGATGCAGATCACTCCGTCCGCGGCGCAGCGGGTTGGCGTCAGCAATATCCAGAATCTTGATGCGAACGTGCAGGCCGGGGCCAAGTACCTGGCGATGATCCGCCGCAAGTTTTTCAACAGTCCGAAACTCAATGAGCGCGAGCGCATGGCGTTCACCCTGGCGGCTTACAACATCGGACCGGAGCGCGTGCAAGGCATGCGTGCCGAGGCGCGGCGGCGTGGGCTGAACCCGAACCAGTGGTTCTTCCAGGTCGAGCGTATCGCCATGGAGCAGGTGGGGATGGGACCTGTCAGCTATGTTAATAGTGTGAACAAGTACTACCTGGCGTTCGACCGGGAGCGAGAGTCGCTGGAGCCCCGGGGCCAAAAAGTCGCCTCACGGAAATGATCTAATAATTTGATTGTTATGGCGGAATAATTGCGCTTTTAACATGAATTTAATTGATTAATATAGCGGCCAATCCCAACACACTTCTCGCACAACAAGGAATGCCCCATGAGCTCTCTGATCAACAAGGTTCTGTTCACCCGCGCCGGTTACGGCCTGACCATTCTGCGCATCGCGGTCGGCGTGATCTTCGCCGCCCACGGTTCGCAAAAGCTCTTCGGTCTGTTTGGTGGTTATGGGCTGGCGGGTACCGCGCAATACATGGAAAGCGTCGGCCTGCACCCGGGTTACCTGATGGCGACGCTGGCCGGTGGTACCGAGTTCTTCGCCGGTCTGGCGCTGATCATCGGTCTGCTGGTGCGTCCGGCAGCGCTGGGTCTGACCTTCCTGTCGCTGGTGGCGATCTTCACCGTGCACATCAGCAACGGTCTGTTCATGGCCAACAACGGTTACGAGTTCGCCCTGGCACTGCTCGGTGGCAGCCTCGCGGTGATGATCGAAGGCGCCGGCAAGCTTTCGGTGGATCGTGCCATCGCCGGTTAAGCGCTCTGGAACAAGGCAAAGGCCCGCACTGTGCGGGCCTTTTTTTGTTGTGGCCGATTCTTGACACTCGTCGGTCACGTTATCTAGGATGTTGCTCATGCGCCGATTTAAACAGCTACTTGCGGGGCGCCAGGTGACTCAGACAGTTGCCGTCAGAAGCCGGAACAGGGCTTCGAAATACCGCTAAAGCGCTGGTTCGGTGTTGCCTCTCACCTGCCATGCAGACTTTTGAGGCAGAGACACGACACGATGAATGCACTACACCCTCCAGCACGTCCCGCGCCGATCACGGCACATATCACCCAGCGCAACCCAAAAATCCTGCTTGGCGGTAAACATCAGCCGACGCTGTTGCGTTATCTCGATGGCTGGCCCCGTCGCAGCGGCGGTCCTGCCGCGTTCCTGATCCAGTTCGTTGAAGACGGTGAGTCACTGGCACGCTTTGCCAGCGACAGTTTCGATCTGGCCGTGATTCAGGCGCCGAGCGCTGAAGACGCGCCGGAAATGATCAAGCAACTGACCCGCGTGGCGCGGCAAGGCCTGATCACCCGCCGCTGAGATTCACGGGTATTCGATCGCCACGATATACACGAACTGTTCACCGGTGGGCGTCTGCACCCGGACTTCCGCGTCCAGCGCCTTGCCGATCAAGGCGCGGGCCAGCGGTGAGTCGATACTGATCAGGCCCAGTTTCAGATCCAGTTCATCCGGGCCGACGATGCGGTAGCGCGACTGCTTGCCGTCTTCGTCCTCGATGGTCACCCAGGCGCCGAAGTAGACCTTGTTCGGATCGCTGGGTTTTTCGCTGACCACCTTCAACGCTTCCAGGCGCTTGGTCAGAAAGCGCACGCGGCTGTCGATCTCGCGCAGCATCTTTTTGCCGTAGGTGTACTCGGCATTTTCCGAGCGATCGCCCTGTGCCGCCGCTTCGCTCACCGCCTGGGTAACCTGCGGGCGACGCACATGCCACAGCTCATGGAATTCGGCGCGCATCCGCGCTTCACCTTCAGGGGTGATCAGCGCGGTGCCGGCGGTGCGGGGAGGGCGATAACGGCTCATGGCAACTTCTTGTGATGGCGAAGGCTGGAGTTTATCAACCCTCGCGCAAGACTGTCAGCGGACTGGCGTTCAGCGCCCGGCGCGTGCCGAACACGCCCGCGCCACCAATCAGCGCCGCGCCGATCAGCGGCAGTACCAGCAGCCACGGATGCGGATGCCACGGCAGATCGAAGGCAAAGCGATACAGCACCAGACTCACCACCTCCGAACCCAGCGCCGCGAGCAAACCGCTGACCGCACCGAGCAGGCCGAACTCGATGCGCCGGGCCTTGATCAGCAACTGCCGCTCCGCGCCGAGTGCGCGTAACAGCGCGCCCTGGCGAATACGTTCATCCAGAGTGGCCTGCAACCCGGAGAACAGCACCGCCATGCCGGCCGCCAACACGAACAACAACACGTACTCCACCGCCAGGGTGACCTGGGCGAGGATGCTGCGCAGTTGTTCCAGCAGCGCCTCTACCTGAAGGATGCTCACCGCCGGAAAGGCTCGCGACAACTCGACGATCTGCTGATCATGCCCCGGCGCCAGATAGAAGCTGGTCAGATAGGTGGCTGGCAGATCCTTGAGTGTGCCGGGCTGGAAGATCATGAAGAAGTTCGGCTGGAAGTTGTCCCAGTTGATCTCGCGCAGACTGGTGACCTTGGCTTCACGATTGACCCCGCCGACGCTGAACACCATGTGATCGCCAAGCTTGAGCTTGAGGCTTTCGGCGACTTTGCCTTCCACCGACACCCCCGGAACGTCGTCCGAAGGCTGCGCGGTCCACCACGAACCGGAGGTGAGTTTGTTGCCCGCCGGCAAATCCGCGGCCCAGGTCAGGCTCAGATCGCGCTGCACCGCGCGGTCGCCGGCCGAATCCTTGCTGACGATCTGCTGCACCGGTTCGCCATTGATGCTGATCAGCCGCCCCGGCACCACCGGGTACAGCGGCGCTGCTTGGGCAGAGACTTTGATCAGGTGCTCGGTGAACGCCTGTTTGTCCGCCGGCAGGATGTTCAGGGCGAAATAGTTCGGGGCGTTTTTCGGCAGCTGGTTTTGCCAGGTGTCGAGCAGTTCACCGCGCAGCAGGGCGATCAACGCCATCGACAGCAGGATCAGCCCGAACGCCAGCGCCTGCCCGGCGGCAGCTAGCGGATGCCGCAACAACTGGCCCAGTCCCAAGCGCCATGGCAGCGATGCCCGGGCCAACAGGCGACGCAAACTGTTCAGCAGCAACAGCAGCAACCCGCCGAGAATCAGCGCTGCCACCACACCGCCGCCGAGCAGGGCGAAGGTCAGCAGCAGGTCGAGGCTCAGGCGCCACATGATCAGTCCGAGAGCGCCCAGCGCTGCGCCGTAAACCATCCAGGTGCTCGACGGGATCGGCAGCATGTCGCGGCGCAGCACGCGCAGCGGCGGCACCCGACCCAGCGCGGCCAGTGGTGGCAGGGCGAATCCGGCAAGCGCCACCAGCCCCGTACCGATCCCGGCCAACGCCGGAAACAGCCCACCCGGCGGCACATCTGCCGGCAACAGATCATGCAGCAGGGCAAACAGACCCAGCTGCGCCAACCAGCCGATCACTGCACCGCTGAGGGCCGCGAACAGCCCCAGCACAGTCAGTTGAATACTGAACAGCAGCAGGGTTTCCCGGCGTGACAAGCCGAGGCAGCGCAGCAAGGCACTGGCATCGAAGCGGCGACTGGCAAAGCGGTTCGCCGACAACGCCACGGCCACACCGGCCAGCAGCACCGCGACCAGACTGGCCATGTTCAGGTAGCGCTCGGCCTTGCCCAGCGCGCCGCCGATCTGCCGGTTGCCGTCGCGGGCATCCTGAATCCGCTGGTTCGCCGCCAATCCCGGTTTCAGCAGTTGCCGATAGGTTTCCAGCGCCTGCGGTTCGCCGCGCCACAGTTCGCGGTAGCTGACCCGGCTGCCGGGCTGCACCACGCCGGTGGCGGCGAGGTCGTCGAGGTTGATCATCACCCGCGGCGTCAGGCTGTAGAAGTTGCCGGCGCGATCCGGTTCGTAAGTCAGCACGCGGGTCATTTTGAGCGTCTTCGAACCGACGTCGATGCTGTCGCCGATCTTCAGATCCAGTGCCGTCAGCAGACGCGCTTCGACCCAGGCTTCACCGGGTTGCGGTTCGCCGCCAGCGGTTTCGGTGGCAAATGGCGCGGGGGCACTTTTCAACTCGCCGCGCAGCGGGTAGCCGCGGTCGACGGCTTTGATGCTCGATAACTGAATGCCGTTGTCAGTGGCGATGACGCTGGAAAACTCCACCACCTGCGCATGGCTCAAGCGCAGTTCGGTGCCGCTGCGGATCTGTTCGTCGCGGGCCGGCGAGCTGCCTTCCAGTACCAGATCAGCGCCAAGGAATTCGGTGGCACGCAGCATCATCGCGCCGTTGAGGCGGGCGCCGAAATAGCCGATGGCGGTGCTCGCCGCCACGGCCACCACCAAGGCGAAAAACAGCACGCGCAATTCCCCGGCGCGGGCGTCGCGCAGCAACTGGCGGACAGCGAGACTGAACAGACGCAACAGCGGCAGACGTGCCATCAAGGCTCCAGAGGGGCGACCAGCAGCCCGGCTTCAAGGCGGATCAGGCGCCGGCAGCGATGAGCCAGGCGTTCGTCGTGGGTCACCAGCACCAGGGTGGTGCCGCGTTCCTTGTTCAGTTCGAACAGCAAATCGCTGATGCGCTCGCCGGTGTGACTGTCGAGGTTGCCGGTGGGTTCGTCGGCGAACAGTACGTCCGGCTCGGCCGCGAACGCCCGGGCAATCGCCACGCGCTGTTGTTCGCCACCGGAGAGCTGGCGCGGCGAGTGCGTCAGGCGCTGGCCGAGGCCGACCCGTTGCAGCAGCTCGGTGGCGCGTTCGCGGGCGTCTTTGCGGCCGTCGAGTTCCAGCGGCAGCATGACGTTTTCCAGCGCGTTGAGGCTGTCGAGCAACTGGAAGGACTGAAAGACGAAGCCCACGTGTTCGGCGCGGATCCGCGCGCGCTGATCTTCGTCGAGATTGCTCAGGCCTTGTCCGGCGAGAATCACTTCGCCGCTGCTTGGCAAATCGAGGCCGGCGAGCAGGCCGAGCAGGGTGGATTTGCCGGAACCGGATGCGCCGACGATGGCCAGGCTGTCGCCCTTGTTCAGTTCCAGGCTGAGTTCGTGCAGGATGGTCAGTTCACCTTCCGCGCTGGGAACCACTTTGCTAAGGTTCTTCGCGGTGAGAATGCTTGCGCCCATGGAGAATCCGATGCGTGTGTGGTTTTTGAGTGCTGGCCTGGCCTTGATGTGCATGGCCCAGAACGCAGCGGCGGGTACTGTCCTGATCGTTGGCGATAGTATCAGCGCCGGTTTCGGACTGGATACCCGTCTGGGGTGGGTGTCGCTGCTCGAGCAGCGGCTCAAGAAGGAGGGTTTTGACGACAAAGTGGTCAATGCCTCCATCAGTGGCGACACCAGTGCCGGAGGCCAGGCACGCCTGCCGGCGCTGCTTGCAGAGCACAAGCCGGAACTGGTGATCCTCGAGCTGGGGGGCAATGACGGCCTGCGCGGAATGCCGCCAACGCAATTGCAACAAAACCTTGCGGCGATGATCGACAGCTCGCGGCAGAGCGGCGCCAGGGTGCTGTTGCTCGGCATGCAACTGCCGCCCAACTACGGCAAGCGTTACACCGATGCCTTCGCCGAGGTCTATGGCAAACTCGCTGACGAGAAAAAAGTGCCGCTGGTGCCGTTTTTCCTCGACGGTGTCGGCGGTCATCCGGACTTGATGCAGGCCGATGGTCTGCACCCGGCCGTCGGGGCTCAGGGCAAGTTGCTGGAAAATGTCTGGCCGACGCTGAAACCGCTGTTATGAGGCTTTTCTAGCGGCAGGCTTTCGGCTAATGTGGCGCCCCCTTAATTGGAGCCCCCGATGCCGCGCCCTGCCTGGTCCCTGTTTGCCTACCAACTGATCGAGCCTGACGAACAGCTGGATCTGTTCGCCTGCCAGGAAGTGCGGGTGCATCTGGTGACCCGTCAGCTCGAACTCGGTGGTTCGGCCGACCGCACGCTCTGCGGCAGCCTGCTGCCGGCGCAACCGCGCTGGTCGAGTGTCGATCGCCGGGTGTTCCAGGATCAGCGCCTGTGTTCATTATGCCGGGCGATACTCGAGTCGCAGAAGCGTGGCACCTCGCCGATCTGGCCGGAATTGCGTTTCGAGCTCTGAAGTCAAAAGATCGCAGCCTCGGCAGCTCCTACATGAAGAGTTTGGTCTGCCTATCGGGCTGTCTCCCCGAATTCCCGGGGCGCGGTGTACAATCGCGCTCCTAAACCCTTGTTGATCATGCGAAGGATTTTCCGGATGTTGCCGCGCTTTCCTGCCGTCACCCGCTGCCTGTCACTTGCCGCCCTGTGTGTGGCCGGTCCCGTTGCTGCATTGGAGTTTCCCTTGCCACCACCCGGTGAGGACATCATCGGCCAGGTGCAGGTGATCAAGGCCAAGTACGAAGACACCTTCGCTGACCTGGGCACCAAATACGATCTGGGCTATTCGGAAATGGTTGCGGCCAACCCGGGCGTCGATGCCTGGCTGCCGGGCGCCGGTACCGAGATCGTGCTGCCGACGCGTTTCATTCTGCCGCCGGGTCCGCGCGAAGGCATCGTGATCAACCTCGCCGAATACCGCCTCTACTACTACCCGAAAGGCCGGAACGTGGTGTACACCTTCCCACTGGGTATCGGTCGTGAAGGCTGGGGCTCGCCAATCGCTCACACCTCGATCACCGCCAAGACGCCGAACCCGACCTGGACGCCTCCGGCGTCGATCAAGGCTGAACACGCCGCCGATGGTGATCCGTTGCCGAACGTGGTGCCGGCCGGTCCGGATAACCCGCTGGGGCCGTTCAAGTTCACCTTGGGCACGCCCGGCTACCTGATCCACGGTTCGAACAAGAAGTTCGGCATCGGCATGCGCACCAGCCACGGTTGCTTCCGCATGTTCAACAACAACGTGCTGGAGATGGCGGCGATGGTGCCGGTCGGCACCTCGGTACGCATCCTCAACGACGCGTACAAGTTTGGCAGCAGTGGCGGCAAGGTCTACCTGGAAGCGCACACGCCGATCGACGACAAGGGCAACCCGTCGGTAGTCGACAAGCACACGGCGGTGATCAACGCGATGCTCAAGCGTGAAGACGTGACCAACAACCTGCGCGTCAACTGGGACGTGGTGCGCGATGTCGTGGCGGCCGAAGATGGCTTGCCCACCGAAATCGGCACGCCGAACACCTCGGCACCTATTGTCTCGAGTGCCCCGATCGACTTGCAGCAATAAACTCGATCCGGACCCGCCGACGCGTGAAGCGTCGGCGGGTTTTTTGTGCCTGGGACAAAAGCACCAGGCACAAAAAAGCCGACCCAGAAACTGGGTCGGCTGTATAACAATCCCGAGGGATTATTACTTGCGGCTAGCTTTGTCCAGCATGCGCAGAGCACGCTCGTTAGCTTCGTCAGCAGTCTGTTGTGCTTTTTGAGCAGCAGCCAGAGCTTCATCAGCTTTACGGTAAGCTTCGTCTGCACGAGCCTGGGAGCGAGCAGCTGCGTCTTCAGTAGCGGTCAGACGTGCTTCGGTTTCTTTCGATGCGCTGCTGCAACCGGTAGCCAGAACTGCGGCCAGAGCCAGAGCAGAGAATTTCAGAACGTTGTTCATCGTGTTCCCCTTCAAGGACTTTCAATTAAGTGGCTTTCTCCTCCGATTGAGGAAATAGCCGGCGTACATACTACCCATTACTTGTAGTAAGTAAACTGACGTAGCGCAAGAAGCAAAAAAAATTGTAGGCGTTGATTCTTTTTCGAGCAACTTTTAACGCAGCTGTATAAAAAATATCCAGCTGCAAGCCACGGCCTGAGCCGATTGATGAGAAAAAGTTCCCATTGTTCGTACAGTTTTTTGCGGTCTTGCACCAAGTCTGTCTAGATGAATTTGTCTACACTTTCGTCCCGGTTGTGCATGACGCCTCGTCCGCTCTTTGTCGCTCTTGAGGTGACTTTAAACAAGTCGCTGCGTCTCAAGTCTCGACATCCGGCAATGTTCAGGTGAGCGCACCGGGAAAAGCTTCCCCGCGCCTGCCGCTACGCCACCCGGTGTCACCCGGTCAACGAGCCTGATCAGCGCACCTTGAGCATTTTCGCCAATGGTGCCTACTATTTGTCAGGTGCTCGGTTGCGCGAGATCGGTGTGGCTCTTCTCGGTGTCCATCAGGCACGGGGTGGCGTAGATGTTCCTTCGCCGGAAAAACATCGGTAAGGTAGGGGTCAGAATCCAAGACCCGCGAGGAGTAGTGATGAGCGAGGCGTTGTCCATCCACCATGACCAGGCTGGTCATCAGTTCGAGACCAATGTGGACGGTCATCGTGCCTACCTGACCTATATGGATCTGGGGAAACAGACCCTGGATATCTACCGCACGTTCGTGCCCAACGCCCTGCGTGGCCGAGGCATCGCGGCGGCACTGACCGAAAGCGCGCTGCAATACGCCGAGGAAATGGGCTACACAGTGATCCCCTCGTGCTCCTACGTCGAGCGCTACATGGAACGCCATCAGAAGCGCGCCGCGAAGATCTGATAACAGCGCACACACAAAAACGCCGGGTAATGCCCGGCGTTTTTTTATGCCCGCGAAACGCCGATCAGCGGCGCTGGCGCTTGGGCAGAACATCCTTGAGCTTGGCGTGCATGCTGCGCAGGGTGTTCTCGGTAGCGGCCCAGTCGATGCAGGCATCGGTGATCGACACGCCGTATTGCAGGTCGGCGAGGTCTTTCGGGATGGCCTGGCAACCCCAGTTCAGATGACTCTCGACCATCAGGCCGATGATCGACTGGTTGCCTTCGAGGATCTGGTTGGCGACGTTTTCCATCACCAGCGGTTGCAGGGCCGGGTCCTTGTTGGAATTGGCGTGGCTGCAGTCGACCATGATGTTCGGCTTGATCTTCGCCTTGTTCAGCGCCTGCTCGCACAGGGCGACACTGACCGAATCGTAGTTCGGCTTGCCGTTGCCACCGCGCAGCACCACGTGACCGTAGGCGTTGCCTTTGGTGGTGACGATCGACACGCCACCTTCCTGGTTGATGCCGAGGAAACGGTGCGGGCTGGAAACCGACTGCAGGGCGTTGATCGCCACGGTCAGGCCGCCGTCGGTACCGTTCTTGAAGCCGACCGCCGAGGACAGGCCGGACGCCATTTCCCGGTGGGTCTGCGATTCGGTGGTGCGCGCGCCGATGGCCGACCAGCTGATCAAGTCCTGCAGATACTGCGGGGAGATCGGGTCGAGCGCTTCGGTTGCGGTCGGCAGGCCTTTCTCGGCCAGATCCAGCAGCAACTGGCGACCGATGTGCAGGCCGTCCTGGATCTTGAACGAGTCGTCCAGGTACGGATCGTTGATCAGACCTTTCCAGCCGACGGTGGTCCGCGGCTTCTCGAAATACACGCGCATCACCAGATACAGGGTATCGGAGACTTCCGCCGCCAGTTCCTTGAGGCGGTCAGCGTATTCGTGGGCAGCCTTGATGTCGTGGATCGAGCACGGGCCGATCACGACGAACAGACGGTGGTCAGTGCCATCAAGAATGTTGCGAATGACTTCGCGGCCCTTGGTGACGGTGCGCAGCGCAGCATCGCTCAGAGGGATATCACGCTTGAGCTGATCGGGAGTGATCAGGGTCTCGTTAGAGGCGACGTTTAGGTCGTTGATCGGTAAATCAGCCATCGTTTACTCGTCAGGTCACGGGTGCCGGCCGCCAGCGATCCCCGCGCGGCGGAGCACAGCAGATTTAAGCGCGTCGGGGAGCCGAACCTTAGCGCGTCAGACGCGGCTCGACAATGGGCAAACGCTGCTTTAATCCCGCGCTGGCGGGGCAAAAGCCTTGTGCACACTCTCCTGGGAGAACTCGTCGGCGTGTTGTTCGACCCATTGCAGGGCAAGCGCCTGAATATCCTGCAAGTCGTCGTGGGCTTCGTTGATGCGGCAAAAACGTTCGATCTGGCACACCTGTTCGCCCATCCGCGCGCTGAACAGGGTCTGCTCATCGGTAAACGCGATTCCCAGCAGATAGCCCTTTTTGCGCCGCAGGCACCACGCTACATAGCCTGGGTAACAGATGTCGGCGTTGAGCGTCGGCATGCGCACTTGCAGCGCGGTGCCATGGCGCCAGGCGCGGTGGTAATTGCAAGCGATGCCGCCGAGGCTGATAGTGTGCAGCTGTTGCCTGGACATGCACTCAGGCTTGAGTAACGTTAATTCGACAGGCACTTCGTCCGGATGAGGAATGAACCGTCCCATGAGCACAGACTCCCTGTGTCGGCCATTTGACATGGTTTCCCCCAGTATAGTGGCCGAATCGGAGCTGACCGATTTCGACGCCGACCAGCGGCTGCTGGCGCTACCCGGCGTTTCGCTGGTGATTTTCACCAGTATCGGCTGTTCCAGCTGCCGTTATGCACGGCAGGTGTTGCCCGGCTTCGAGCTGGCGGTGGATCGCCTGTGCTGGATCGACGCCGGCAACAACGGTGGATTGGTGGAGCGTTATCAGGTGTTTCATTTGCCAGCGCTGTTTTTAGTGCGCGACGGCGAGTTCTTGGGGGCCTTGCACACACGCCTGAGCGCCGATGCGCTGAACGCGGCGGTGGCGCAGGCGTTGGGTCGAATCGCAGAGGAGTTGCCATAGATGGCGGGAGCAGACAACAAGCCGGTGATCGGGATTATCGGCACCGGGGCAATCGGCGGGTTCTACGGTCTGATGCTGGCGCGGGCAGGTTTCGATGTGCACTTTTTACTGCGCAGCGAATATGCCGCGGTGGCCGAGCGCGGGTTGCTGGTCGACAGCGCGGTCCATGGCAGCCTGACGCTCAACCCGGTGCAGGCCTATGCGAAAGCCGAAGACATGCCGGCCTGCGACTGGCTGCTGGTCGGCGCCAAGACCACCAGCGGCGCCGGGCTGGCGCCGGCGATCATCGCCGCGGGCAAACCCGATGCGAAAGTGCTGGTGCTGCAAAACGGTCTGGATGTCGAAGACAGCCTGCGTGAGTTGTTGCCCGAGTCCCTGCATCTGCTTGGCGGGTTGTGTCTGATCTGCGTGCATCGCGAAGGGCCGGGGCACATCACTCATCAGGCGCTGGGCGCGGTGAACGTTGGTTATCACAGCGGTCCGGCAGCGGATGACGCCGCGCGCATGGCGATTGTCGAGGAGGGCGCCGGATTGTTCCGCGTCGCCGGCATCGATTCGCAGGCGATGGCCAATCTGCAGCAGGCGCGCTGGCAGAAACTGGTCTGGAATATTCCCTACAACGGTCTCTCGGTGGTGCTCGGCGCCGGCACCGCGCCGCTGATGGCCGACGCTGACAGTCGCGCGCTGATCCAGGCGTTGATGGCCGAAGTGGTGCAGGGCGCCAAGGCCTGTGGTCACGACATGCCGCCCGGTTACGCCGAGTACCTGTTCACCATGACCGAAAAGATGCCTGACTACTGGCCGAGCATGTACCACGATTTTCTGCACAAGCGGCCGCTGGAACTGCAGGCGATTTACGCCCGGCCGTTGGCTGCGGCCAAAGCGGCAGGTTGTGAACTGCCGCGTATCGAAGCGCTGTATCGCACGTTGGGTTTCATCGACCGGCGCAACCGCTGAGTCGGATTTTTGCAGGAGTGGGGGCAAGGCATGGCGAAGAACATCGATGACAAACTGGTGCTGGCGATTTCCTCTCGCGCACTGTTCGACCTGAGCGAGAGCCACAAGGTCTACCTGTCGAGCGGCGTCGAAGCCTACCGGCAATATCAGATCGACCACGAAGACGAAATTCTCGCCCCCGGCGACGCCTTCCCGCTGGTGGAAAAACTCCTCAACCTCAACAGCCGCCTCGACCGTGCCCGGGTCGAGGTGATTCTGGTTTCGCGCAACAGCGCCGACACCGGCCTGCGCGCGTTCAACTCGATTCACCACTATGGACTGGACATCTCCCGAGCGGCATTCGTCGGTGGGCGTAGTCCGTATCCGTACCTCAAGGCCTTTGGCTGTGATCTGTTTCTGTCGACGCACGCCGAAGACGTGCGCGCCGCGCTGGACGCCGGTTTTGCCGCGGCAACGATTCTTTCCGGCGGCGCCAGTCGAGCCGCCAGTGATGAGTTACGCATCGCGTTCGACGGTGACGCGGTGCTGTTTTCCGATGAGTCCGAGCGCATTTATCAGTCCGGCGGGCTGGCGGCGTTTCAGGCCAAGGAGCGTGAAGCGGCACGCGAGCCATTGCGCGGCGGGCCGTTCAAAGGCTTCCTCGCAGCGCTGAATGCGCTGCAACGTGAATTCCCCGAGGACGATTGCCCGATCCGCACGGCGCTGGTCACCGCTCGCTCGGCACCAGCCCACGAACGGGTGATCCGCACCTTGCGGGAATGGGATATCCGTCTCGACGAGTCGCTGTTTCTTGGCGGGCTGACCAAGTCGGCATTCCTCGAAGCGTTTGCCGCCGATGTGTTTTTCGACGATCAGGCCGGTCACTGCGAGCTCGCCCGAGAAGTGGTCGCCACTGGCCACGTGCCGCACGGCATCAGCAACGAACCATCGATCTGAAGCCCTGTGCTGCAAGACGTTGCGCCGCACGCCTGACTCGCCAAGGCACTGCTAAGCTGAATCAAATCTCCGCCCTGTTGGCACGCGAGGAGGTCATATGATTCGTTCGATGCTGTATGCCACTGACCTCGGTCTGTACGCACCTTTAGTGATGCAGCATGCCCTGGCGTTGGCGCGAACCTTCAATGCCGACTTGTATGTGGTGCATGCGGTGGAGCCGATGGGGCTGTTTGCCGAATCGGTGCTGCAGAGCTATCTCGACGAGCAGGCATTGAACGAATTTCACAGTCAGGGTCTGAAAACTGTCATCGCCAATATCGAGCAGCGGGTGCAGGACAGTTTTCGCGAGGAGCTGGGCGCCGAGGGCGAGCAGGACCTGCAGCGGATTCGCGCGGTGCGGGTGGTGCAGGGCGACCCGGCGCAGGTGATTCTCGAGCAAGTGCAGAAACTCTCGGTGGACTTGCTGATCGTCGGCACGCATAGCCACGGCGTAGGGGCGGAAACCCCTTTGGGGCGCACGGCGGCGCGGGTCCTGCAGTTGGCCAAGGTGCCGGTCTATCTGGTGCCGTTGGTGGAGCGTCGGCGGCGGGGAGATCGCTGAAGCGGGAATAATGGCGTTCTGATAAAAAAGTTCTAGATTTATTCATCAAACCATTAATATAGTTATATACCGTCGCTGATGCCCGTGGCGTCTACCTGCTTTGAGGGATACATATGAAGCTTCAACAACTGCGCTACATCTGGGAAGTGGCGCACCACGACCTCAACGTTTCCGCTACGGCCCAAAGCCTGTACACCTCGCAACCGGGCATCAGTAAACAGATCCGCCTGCTGGAAGACGAACTCGGTGTTGAAGTGTTCGCCCGCAGCGGCAAGCACCTGACCCGCGTCACCCCGGCCGGCGAGCGCATCATCACCACCGCGGGCGAAATCCTGCGCAAGGTCGAAAGCATCAAGCAGATCGCTCAGGAGTTCTCCAACGAGAAGAAAGGCACCCTGTCGATCGCCACTACCCACACCCAGGCGCGTTATGCACTGCCGCCGGTGATCAGCAATTTCATCAAGCAATACCCCGACGTGGCGCTGCACATGCACCAGGGGTCGCCGATGCAGATCGCCGAAATGGCCGCTGACGGCACCGTCGATTTCGCCATCGCCACCGAAGCGCTGGAGCTGTTCGGTGATCTGGTGATGATGCCGTGCTATCGCTGGAACCGTTGCGTGGTCGTGCCGCAGGGGCACCCGCTGACCAAGCTGCCGAAGCTGACCCTCGAAGCGCTGGCCGAATACCCGATCGTGACTTACGTGTTCGGTTTCACCGGCCGTTCGAAACTCGACGAAGCCTTCAGCCACCGTGGCCTGACGCCGAAAGTGGTATTCACCGCCGCCGACGCCGACGTGATCAAAACCTACGTACGCCTTGGCTTGGGTGTGGGTATCGTCGCCAAGATGGCGGTCGACACCAAACTCGACAACGATCTGGTGGTGCTGGATGCCAGCGAGCTGTTCGAGTCGAGCATCACCAAGATCGGTTTCCGTCGCGGCACCTTCCTGCGCGGTTTCATGTGCGACTTCATCGAGAAGTTCGCCCCACACCTGACCCGCGAAGTGATGGCCAAGGCCATCCAGTGCCACAACAAGCAGGAGCTGGAAGAGCTGTTCGACGGCGTCGAACTGCCGGTCCACTAAAACCCGGCCTCAGAGCACCTCGGTGACAGCGAACTGTTGCCGGGTGCCCGCCACCAGAATCTCCACCTCATCCCCCTCGAACTTGCCCAGCAGGCTTTTGCCCAGCGGCGAGCGCGGGGTGATGACGGTAATCGGCTGACCCACCACATCGACTTTCAGCCCCGCCGCATCCGGGGCCAGGAACAGCCATTGCTCGCGGCCCTTTTCGTCTTCCAGACCGAGCAGGGCGCCGATCTCGATACCACGATGTTCGTCATAGGCGCGCAGCGTCAGGTTCTGACATAGCGCCAAAGACTGACGGATTTCCTCGACCCGTTTCGCCTGACCCGCCGCCAGATAGGACGCCTCCAGCCCGAGGGTGTCGTACTTGTTCTCGGCGATATTCTCTTCGTGAGTCGCGGTTTCGTAGGCGGTCTGCGCGGCGCGCTCGGCAATGTCGAGGTCGACGCGCAGTTTGTCGAGAATCAACTGGTGGACAATGTGCTTGTTCATGATCAATCGCAGAATTGCAAAACGTTGGTGCGGCTCTTTTCGCTTGGCGCGGTCTGGTCCTGTTGCAGCCAGAACTGGCATTTCGGATTCGACTGGTTGCGCATGCTGCTGCGCGCCTGATCCAGCCGTGCCTGCTGCTCATTCTTGCGCAGGTTCTCTTCGTACTGCTCGAACAGCGGGCTCTGTGGCGGCGTGTCCGGTTGGAGCTGCACGGCCGCCGGCGGCTTGGCCAGTTGCTGCACCGCCTGCGCGACAGGCGCCAGTTCTGTGGTGAATACGAAACGCGAAAGCAGCCAGCAGGTCAGGGCGATGGCCAGAAAACCCAGCCATAGGCCCAAAGCTATGCTGCCGATCAGTTGCAGCGCACTCAGCTGAACAGGCAACGGACGGCGCGGGTTGGGACGATAGGGCATGGCGGCCTCCTGGCGGATGATTGCGGGCAAGGGGCGATTGTCGCACGAAGATTAATCGGCGTCGGCTCTTCTGCGCGAGGTCATTTATGCGGACAATCAGCGCTTTTGCCAACGGGAGTCTTGCATGTCGGTATCGAAAACCCGCTGGGATATTTTTTGCACCGTGGTCGACAACTTTGGCGACATCGGCGTGACCTGGCGTCTGGCCCGGCAACTGGTGGCCGAGCATTCGGTGGCGGTGCGGCTGTGGGTCGATGACCTGCGCGCCTTCGAGCGCATCTGCCCCGAAATCGACATCAATCTTGCGCAGCAAACGCAGCTGGGCGTCGAGGTGCGACATTGGCCGAGCGACTGGCCGCAGACAGAAGCGGCGGATGTGGTGATCGCCGCATTTGCCTGCCAGTTGCCCTCGGCGTATATGGACGCCATGGCCGAGCGGCAACCCGCGCCGCTGTGGATGAACCTCGACTACCTCAGCGCTGAAGACTGGGTCAGCGGCTGCCACGGTTTGCCTTCAGTGAAATACAAAACGGTGCAGAAGTTTTTCTTCTTTCCCGGATTCCAACCGGGCACCGGTGGCTTGCTGCGTGAACAGGGCTTGCTGGAGCGCCGTCGCGCCTTTCAAGCGGATGAGCAGGCGCAGCGGCAATTTCTACTGCATCTAGGGATCGAACGGGCACCCGGTGCACAACTGATTTCACTGTTTGCCTATGAGAATGCCGGTCTCGCCAGCTGGCTGGAGGTGCTGGCCGCCGCGGATGCGCCGACCCATCTGCTGGTGCCGGAAGGGCGAATTCTTGGAGATGTCGCGCGCTGGCTCGGGGTGGAGTCGTTGCAGGTCGGCGATCTCAACGTGCGTCAGGCGTTGACGGTACAAGTGCTGCCGTTCGTGCGTCAGGATCAATACGACCTGTTGCTGTGGTGCTGCGATTTCAACGCGGTGCGCGGCGAAGACTCGTTCGTGCGGGCGCAGTGGGCCGGACGGCCGATGCTCTGGCACATTTATCAGCAGGACGAAGACATCCATCTGGACAAGCTCGATGCCTTCCTCGCGCTGTATACCAAAGGGCTTTCACCGGCGGCTGCCGAAGCGATGAACGGTTTATGGCGGGCCTGGAGTGCCGGTCAACCGATCGGCGAGCACTGGCTAGAGGCGCGCAAACACTGGCCGGAACTGCAGGAAAACGCTGAACAGTGGTGTCTGGAACAGGGCTTGCAGGCGGATCTTGCCACGGCGCTGGTACAGTTTTACCTAAATTGGATATGATACGCGGCCTAGATTTTTGTAAATCCCATCCAAATTCGGATATTCGCAATGAAAACTGGTAAAGAACTCAAACCCGGTACCGTGATCCGTATCGACAACGATCCTTGGCTGGTTCAGAAAGCTGAATTCACCAAGTCGGGCCGTAACAGCGCGATCATGAAGACCAAGCTGAAGAACCTGCTGACCGGTTACAAGACCGAAACCGTTTACGGTGCGGACGACAAGCTGGACGACGTGATCCTCGACCGCAAAGAAGCGACCCTGTCCTTCATCAGCGGCGACACCTACACGTTCATGGACACCACTGACTACACCATGTACGAGCTGAACGCCGAAGACATCGAAGCCGTTCTGCCTTTCGTTGAAGAAGGCATGACCGATGTTTGCGAAGCGATCTTCTTCGAAGACCGTCTGGTTTCCGTAGAGCTGCCGACCACCATCGTGCGTAAAGTTGCCTACACCGAAGGTTCCGCTCGCGGCGACACCTCGGGCAAGGTGATGAAGCCTGCCAAACTGGCTAACGGTACCGAGCTGCAAGTTGCTGATTTCATCGAAATCGACGACATGATCGAGATCGACACCCGTGAAGGTGGTTCGTACAAAGGTCGCGCCAAGAAGTAATTCTGGCCAAACCGTACGCACAAAAAAGCCCGACCATTGAGTCGGGCTTTTTTGTGCCTGCGTTTTGAGCTTCACACAATCCCCTGTAGGAGTGAGCCTGCTCGCGATAGCGTCATCCCCGCCGACATCTACATCGACTGACTCAGCCGCTATCGCGAGCAGGCTCACTCCTACAAAGGAAATGTGCTTATTTCAGGTGTTCCTTCAGCTCCTGCGAAGCCTGCAACATCGCCGAACGCACCGCCGGCACCTGGCTGACCACGTTGAGCAAACCGTAATCGTGAATCATGCCGTTGTACCGCACCGACGTTACCGCTACACCAGCCTCGTCGAGTTTACGCGCGTAAGCTTCACCTTCATCGCGCAGCACATCGGCTCCGGCGGTCTGCACCAGCGCGGGCGGCAAGCCCTTCAGTTGCGCGGTGGTTGCCCGCAGTGGCGAGGCGTAGATCTCGTTGCGCTGTTTGGCGTCGGTGGTGTAGTTGTCCCAGAACCACTTCATCATGTTACGCGTGAGGAAGTGCCCATCGGCGTACCGGGTGTATGAGTCGGTGTCGAAACTGGCGTCCGTCACCGGCCACAGCAATGCCTGGAATCTGATCGCCGGGGTGCCTTTGTCTTTGGCCATCAGCGCCACGACAGCCGCCATGTTGCCGCCGACGCTGTTGCCCGCCACGGCCAGACGCTTGCCGTCGACATTGATCTCTTTACCGTGTTCTGCCACCCACTTGGTTGCGGCGTAGGCCTGATTGATCGCCACCGGGTAATGCGCTTCCGGAGACGGTGTGTAATTGACGAACACCGCCGCCGCCCCTGAACCGACCACCAGATCACGCACCAGACGTTCGTGAGTGGGGAAGTCGCCCAGTACCCAGCCACCGCCGTGGAAGAACATGAATACCGGCAGCTCGCCTTTGACCCCGGCCGGCCGGACGATAGTCAGCTTCAACGGCTGGCCATCGACCTGAATGGTCTTCTCGCTGACGTCGGCTTTCGGCAGCGTCAGCTTGACCCCGGACTGCGCACCGACCAGTACGGCGCGGGCGTCTTTGGGGGTCAGCTGTTCCATGGGTTTGCCGGTGCCGGCGTTCAGCACATCGAGAAAAGCCTGCGTGTTGTGTTCGACGTCACCGGCAAATGCGCTGTGGATGGACAGGGCGAGAAGGGTACCGGTCAAGACTTTGCTGAAAGTGTTCATGTTCATTTCCTGTTCGGGCCTGAGGCGTCAGTGATCAGACAGTGACGTGCAGACGCACATCGACATTGCCACGGGTCGCGTTGGAGTACGGGCAGACCTGATGCGCCGCGTCGACCAGGCTCTGTGCGTCAGCCTGTTCCAGGCCCGGCAGGCTGATGTGCAAGTCGATGTCCAGACCGAAACCGCCAGGAATCTGGCCGATGCCGACATGGGCGGTGATCGAAGCGTCGTCCGGGATCTTGCGCTTGGTCTGGCTGGCGACGAATTTTAGCGCGCCGATGAAGCAGGCCGAGTAGCCGGCAGCGAACAATTGCTCAGGGTTGGTCGCCGCACCGCCAGCACCGCCGAGTTCTTTCGGGGTGGCGAGTTTGACGTCGAGAACGTTGTCGCTGGAGATCGCACGACCGTCACGGCCGCCAGTGGAGGTTGCGATTGCAGTGTAGAGAGTTTGCATGGTGTGGGCCTCGTTGGGTGTGTTTTTCTGCGCTAAATGTTTGCGCGCTAAGTAAGTGCGAGGTGAATGTAGCTCGCTAATGTTTAGTGCGCAAGATAATTTTTTGAAAAAATTGGGAAACTTTGACGAGCGGTGCGCCAATGGCCCGGAAAGCGTTGATTTAGAGCGGGTGGGGAGAGGGCGTTGGCACTGCGGGATTTTCAGTCGTACCGGCACTTGGAGGGCCGACGAGGTCCCTGTGGAAGCGGGCTTGCCCGCGAAAGCGGTGTGTCAGTCCAGAAGATGTTGACTGACAGGACGCTATCGCGGGCAAGCCCGGCTCCCACTGGTTCTGTGTTGCGATCGGAATTGAACTCAGGTGAGGCTGTCCTGCAAATGACTGCGCAGTGCCTGCAGTTCCGCTTGCAGGTTTTGCAGGCGTTCCAGAGAGAAGCCGCTGGCGCCGAGGATGCAGTGTGGAACGCTCTTGGCCTGATCACGCAAGGCCCGGCCTTTTGCGGTCAGTTCGACAATGACCACCCGCTCATCCTCGCGACTGCGCGTCCGACTGAGCAAACCTTCAGCCTCCAGACGCTTGAGCAGCGGCGTCAGTGATCCCGGATCAGTGAGCAGTCGTGTACTGATCTCGCCTACAGTCAATCCGTCCTGTTCCCACAGCACCATCATCGCCAGGTACTGCGGATAGGTCAGGCCCAGCGCCTGCAGCAGCGGTTTGTAGACTTTGGTCATCATCAGCGAAGTGGAATGCAGGGCGAAGCAGGCCTGGTTGTCCAGCAGCAGATGATCGCAGTTGTCGGTGGTGTCGTGTTCGGTGGTCATGGCAAGGCCTTGTTCGGTGATGAGCTTGAATCTAGCGTCCGAATGTTTAATGCGCCAGATAAATCGCTGGGCACTAGTGCCGGCCCAGTTCGCGTTGCAGCGCCAGATCCCAAGGTGGCACCGGGCTGAAGCGGGTTTTGAGATATTCCAGAAGCAGGCGGCTGCGCGACGTCGTCTGTTGCTCCATGCGCAGCGCATAGATGCCGGTGCTTTCCGGTGGCGGCAGGCCGTTCTCGCAGAACAGTGGCAGCAGTTCGCCCCGCAGCAGGTATTCACTGGCCAGCCAGGTCGGCAAATGTGCGATGCCCAGCCCGGCCAGTGCGCCGCAGACCAGCGCTTCGGCATTGTTGGCGCTCATGCGGATCCGCGCCGGGCGATGCAATTGCATTTGCCCGTCCTGTTCGAAGCGCCAGGCGAAGGGCGGGGCGAGGCCTTCCCAGTCCAGTCCGTCGTGGTCACTTAGCTGCCCGGGATGACTTGGTGCACCACGGCGCTTGAGGTAATCGGGACTGGCGCAGGCGATGCGCACCATGCTTGCCAGCGGGGTAGCGACCAGTCGCGTATCGGCCATTTGCCCGGCACGCAACACCAGATCGACCTTGCCCAGGTTCGAGCCGTGCATGTCGATGAAGCTGTCGATCAGGTGGAGTTGCACGTCGAGGCCCGGATACAGCACCAGAAAGTCGGCAATCACCGGTGCCAGATGGCGGCGACCGAACGCCGCCGGGGCATCGATGCGGATCAAGCCTTCCGGCGCACTGCTCAGCGACACGGCTTCGGCGCGGGCCAGTTGCAACTCGGCGACGATACGCCGCGCCCGTTCGGCGAACGCCAGTCCGGCCGGGGTGGCGCGCACGGCGTGGGTGCTGCGAATGAACAATTGGCTGCCAACCGCGCTTTCCAGGCTGTCGATGCGTCGAGCCACGGCGGACGGCGTCAGCGGATGACGCCGGGAAGCCGCAGAAAAACTGCCGCTTTCCAGCACATCGAGAAACAACCCGAGCTGGTCGGTCAATTGATTGGGATTCATGGGTATTGAGTGTGCTTGTGCGAAATTGGCATAGCCATTGTGCGTTGCTGTGCGTTTCCCCGCCAGCCTCGACTGCGTAGGATGAAACGCCTGACGGATGAGGACATCGCTGTGATCGAGTTTTTGTTGTACCTGCTGTTTGGCGCGGCCCTTGGCACCTTGGGCGGCATATTCGGTATCGGCGGCGGGTTGATCGCGATCCCGCTGCTGGGCGTGTGGTTCGGCCTCGATCAGCAGATCGCCCAAGGCACCGCGCTGGTGATGGTCGTGCCCAACGTGATGCTGGCGCTGTGGCGTTATCACCAGCGCAATCGCATCGAACTGCGTCACGCGTTGCCGCTGGCGCTGATGGGCTTCTGCTTTGCGTGGATCGGCTCGATCTGGGCGGTGGGCATCGATGCGCAAACCATGCGTATCGGTTTCGTCGCGTTTTTGGTGGTGCTCTCGGCGTACAACCTGCTGAAGATGTTTGGCCGGCCACCCGCCGCGAGTTCGGAAATGCGTTATTCCTGGCCGTGGCTCGGCGTGCTCGGCGCGGCGTCCGGGACTATGGGCGGACTGTTTGGTGTTGGCGGGGCGGTGGTGGCGACGCCGGTGCTGACCAGCCTGTTCGGCACCAGTCAGGTGGTCGCTCAAGGCCTGTCGCTGGCGCTGGCGTTGCCGAGCACCGGTGTGACTCTGGTGACCTACGCGGTGCATCGCGAGGTGGACTGGATGATCGGCCTGCCACTGGCGATCGGCGGTCTGGCCAGCATCAGTTGGGGGGTGAAAGTCGCCCACGCCATGCCGGAAAAGCTGCTGCGCGGGCTGTTCTGCGGGTTTCTGGTGCTGTGTGCGGTGATGCTCGCCTTTAAAGTTTGAAGCCTTCGACGATGTGCTCGGCCAGGCATTCGGTGATCGGCGACGGATTGTTCAGGTTGCGGATCAGCATGATGCTGGCCTCGGGCAGCAACGGCAGGTCCTCGTTGGCGCCGAGAATGCGCATGTCCGGGGTGATCAGGCTTTCCAGTTGCGCGGTGATCGCCAGGCCCGCGCTCACCACTGCCATCAGCGCCGACAGGCTGGTGCTGTTGTAGGCGATGCGGTATTCGCGGCCCATTGCGTCCAGCGCATTGCACGCCCACAAGCGGCAGAAACAATCACTGTTGAACATCGCCAGCGGCAGCGGCGTCTGCTCGTGGGCGCTGAAGTTTTGCGCCTCGGCCCAGACAAACCGCTCCTTGCGCAGCAACTGACCGATCTCGTTGCCCGGCTCACGGGTAACGATCGACAGATCGAGGTCGGTGCGTTGCAACAGCTGCTTGCTGGATTCGCAGTGCACTTCGATCTGGATCAGCGGATAGAACTGCGCGAACCGCGACAGAATCCCCGGTAGAAAACGCATCACGTAATCGTCCGGCGTACCGATGCGCACGGTGCCGACCATGTGCGGCTCGCGCAGGGTGTTGAACACTTCGCTGTGCAACTTGAGGATGCGCCGCGCATAGCCAAGCAGCACCTGGCCCTCGGCGGTCAGGCGCACCTGGCGTCCATCGCGTTCGAACAGCTGGCGCTGCAACACATCTTCTTCCAGACGCTTCATCTGCATGCTCACCGCCGACTGCGTGCGGTTGACCATTTCGCCGGCACGGGTAAAACCGCCCTGATCGGCAATCGCGACGAAGGTGCGCAGGACATCGGTATCGATACTGGGGTAGGCCGACAATTGATGAATCTCCGTGATGCATGCCATCAGAAACATTCGTTGGATTGATCTTAGCGCCGGCGCGAGACTTGAGCCATCCACAAAGGAGGCAACACGATGAAAGGTCAAAGAGAGTATGTAGACGACGCAAAATTTTCCGGCCACGGCCATATCGTTTCCGACCTGCTGCACAAGTTCAGCCGCTGGTACGAACTGCACCGTGAGCGCGAGCTGCTCGCCAGTCTGAGCGACGAAGCGCTGAAGGACATCGGGGTCAGCCGAGCTGACGTCGAACACGAGGCCGTGCGGCCGTTCTGGGACGATCCGATGCATAAATGATCGGGCCATTACTACACAAACCACTTTCAGGTGAGGTAGGTTGCGAGCAGACAAGGAGATGCTCATGCCCGCGACTCTGGCCTTTTCCCTCAAACAGGCGCGACGTCTGGCGCTGGCGGCCCAAGGATTCAACGGGCGCCAGCCGCCAACCGTCCGGGCGCCGCAGCTCAACCGGCTGATCGAACGACTCGGCCTGCTGCAGATCGATTCCGTCAATGCCGTGGTGCGCTCGCACTACCTGCCGCTATTTTCCCGTCTCGGTTCTTATTCTTCCGATTTGCTCGACCAGGCTGCCTGGAGTTCCGGGCGACGTCGTACGCTGTTCGAATACTGGGGTCACGAAGCGTCGTTGCTGCCACTGGCGATGTATCCGTTGCTGGGTTGGCGGATGCAGCGCGCCAGACGCGGCGAAGACATCTATCAGCAACTGGCCAGATTCGGCCGTGAGCAACAGGACGTGGTGCAACGGGTGTTGCGCACGGTCGAGGAGCAGGGCGCCTTGGGCGCCGGCAGTCTGTCGACCCGCGAGGACAAGGCCGGGCCCTGGTGGGACTGGAGCGCGGAAAAGCTTGCGCTGGAATGGCTGTTCGCTGCCGGCGAAGTGACCGTGGCCGGACGTCGCGGTTTTGAGCGTTTGTATGATTTGCCGGAGCGGGTGATTCCGGCGTCGATTCTGCAGCAAGCGCTACCGGACGAAGCCGAAGCGCAGCGCGGTTTGCTGCTGCACGCGGCGCAGGCGCTGGGTGTCGGCACTGAGAAAGATCTGCGCGATTACTTTCGCCTGAATCCGGCGGATGCGCGTCCACGCCTGGCGGAACTGGTCGAGGACGGGCAACTGCAGATGTGCGAAGTCGCCGATTGGCGCCAGATCGCCTACTGCCTGCCCGAGCCGAAAGTGCCGCGCAAGGTGCTCGCCAGTGCGCTGTTGTCGCCGTTCGATTCGTTGATCTGGGAGCGCAGTCGTACCGAGCGGTTATTCGATTTCCGCTATCGGCTGGAGATTTACACACCGCAGCACAAGCGGGTCTACGGCTATTACGTGCTGCCGTTTTTGCACAACGAACGAATTGCCGCGCGGGTCGATCTGCGCGCGGAGCGGGCGGCGGGACGCCTGGCGGTGCATGCGGTGCACGAGGAAGAACCGGGTCTGGACGATGGCGGGATGTTGGCGCTGGCACTGAATCTGCGGCAGATGGCGGACTGGCTGGGGCTGCAGCGAGTGCAGCTCAATTGTCAGCGCGAGAGTGCGGGGCGGTTGAGGGTGGCATTGGCCGAGATTGGCGTTGACTGATCTGAAGCCATCGCTGGCAAGCCAGGCTCCCACAGGTATCGCGTCGTTTGCATAAATTGCGTACGACACAAACACCTGTGGGAGCGGGCTTGCCCGCGAAGAGGCCAGCGCAGACGCTAAAGATATCCAACCTTAGCGCCGAACCTGCTTCAGCGTCTCGGCAATCAAAAACGCCAGTTCCAGCGACTGATCGGCATTCATCCGTGGATCGCAGTGGGTGTGATAACGGTCCGACAATCCGTCTTCAGTGATCGGCCGTGCACCGCCGATGCACTCGGTAACGTTCTGCCCGGTCATCTCGATGTGAATCCCGCCGGCATACGTGCCCTCGGCTTCATGCACCTGGAAGAACTGTTTCACTTCGCCAAGGATCTGCGCGAAATCGCGGGTCTTGTAGCCGCTGCTGGCCTTGATCGTATTGCCATGCATCGGGTCAGAGCTCCACAGTACCTGCTTGCCCTCATGCTGCACTGCGCGGATCAGCGCCGGCAGGTGATCGCCGACCTTGTTCGCGCCCATCCGCGCAATCAGGTTCAGACGGCCCGGATCGTTGTCCGGGTTGAGCACGTCGATCAGGCGGATCAGGTCGTCCGGGTTCATGCTCGGGCCGACCTTGACGCCGATCGGGTTGTTCACCCCGCGCAGGAATTCGACGTGAGCACCGTCGAGCTGGCGGGTGCGGTCGCCGATCCACAGCATGTGCGCCGAGCAATCGTAGTAATCGTTGGTCAGGCTGTCGCGCCGCACGAAAGCTTCTTCATAGTTCAGCAGCAGCGCTTCGTGGGCGGTGAAGAAACTGGTTTCGCGCAGTTGCGGCGAGCTGTCCATGCCGCAGGCGCGCATGAACGCCAGGGTTTCATCGATGCGGTCGGCGAGGTGGCTGTATTTCTCGGCCAGGGCCGAGTTGGCGATGAAATCCAGGTTCCACTTGTGCACCTGATGCAGGTCGGCAAAACCGCCCTGGGCAAAGGCGCGCAGCAGGTTCAGGGTCGCGGTGGACTGGTGATAGGACTGCAGCAGACGCTCCGGGTCCGGCACGCGGCTCTTTTCATCGAAACCGATGCCGTTGACGATGTCGCCACGGTAGGCCGGCAAGGTCACGCCGTTGAGGGTTTCGTCATTGGCCGAGCGCGGCTTGGCGAACTGACCGGCCATGCGCCCGACCTTGACCACCGGGCAACCGGCGGCGAAGGTCATGACGATCGCCATCTGCAGCAACACTTTGAACGTGTCGCGAATCTTCGCTGCGGAGAATTCGGCGAAGCTTTCGGCGCAGTCGCCACCCTGCAGCAGGAACGCCCGGCCCTGGGTCACTTCGGCAAACTGCCGGCGCAGCTCGCGCGCTTCGCCGGCAAACACCAGCGGCGGGTAGCTGGCCAGGGTCTGCTCGACCTGGCGCAGATGCGCCGCGTCAGGGTATTGCGGTTGTTGCTGGATCGGCAGGGCGCGCCAGCTGTCAGGGCTCCAGGGTTGGCTCATCACGGTCTCTAATCGGTTCTACGCAGGGGAAGCCCATGGTAGCAGCAATTAGTGCGTGACCTGCTCCCGCCCCATCACCGACAATTGGCGTTTTGCCACGGTGCCCGAGCGGCGCCATCGCGTCACCGCGCCCGGTGACCATCTGGAGATGAAATGTCTGAGGAGCGCGTCGAGCTGTTGCTCGCCGAGGTACAGGATGAGTTCGGCGTGATTCGCGTGCTGGAAGTGGCCGATTACCGCTTTCTCGAATTTGGCGATGCCATCGAGCAAAGCTGCGTGTTTACCGCCGATCCGAGCTGGCTCGAATATGACTACACCCGGGCGATGCTGATTGGCGCGTTGTGCCACGAGCAACCGGAGAGCGCGCTGTTTCTCGGCCTCGGTGCCGGCACGCTGACCCAGGCCTGCCTCAAGTTCCTGCCGCTGGAAGACGTCGAGGCCATCGAGCTGCGCCCGGACGTTCCGCGACTGGCCATCGAATACCTGGGGCTGGATGACGACCCGCGCCTGTATATCCGTGTCGGCGATGCGCTGGAATTGTTGCCAACGGCCGAGCCGGCGGATCTGATCTTTGTCGACCTGTACACCGACGTCGGCCCGGGTGTCGGGCATCTGGCCTGGAGCTTTCTCGGTGACTGCCAGAAACGCCTGAATCCGGGCGGCTGGCTGGTGATCAACCAGTGGGCCACCGATGACGGCAAACCGTTGGGCGCCGCGTTGTTGCGCGGGCTGTATCACCGACATTACTGGGAACTGCCGGTGAAGGAGGGCAATGTGATTCTGATCGTGCCGGCAGACCTCGATCAGGCACTCGACATGCAGGCGCTGACGGCCCGGGCCGAAGCGCTGGCGCCACGGTTGGGGTATTCGTTGCAGGCGTTGATCAACAGTATTCGCCCGGCGACCTGAGTCTCGGCCGGGTCAACTGTAGGAGCTGCCGCAGGCTGCGATCTTTTGATCTTGTCTTTTTAAAATCAAAATCAAAAGATCGCAGCCTGCGGCAGCTCCTACAGGGGCAGGTCATCAGATTCCTTTGAAGACCCCGGATCGCCGCTCTACCAGCGACCTTATTCCTTCTTTGGCATCCTCACTGCCCAGCAATTTCTTCACCAGCGCCGGCAACCCTTGTGCCGCCGCAGTCTCACCTTCATAGCGCGCCTGCCGCGCCGACATCAGCGTCGCCTGCACTCCCAGCGGTGCCTGGCGGGCAATCCGTTCGGCGAGCTCAATCGCGCGCGGCAACAAGTCCTCGCTGGCCATCACTTCCTGCACCAGGCCCAGGCGCAGAGCATCGTGGGCATCGAACTCGTCGCCGGTCAGCAACCAGCGCATGGCGTTGCCCCAGCCGGCTACTTGATGAAAACGTAACGTCGCGCCACCAAAAGGAAAAATCCCACGCTGCACTTCCATTTGCGCGAAACGTGTATTGCTCGCGCACAGGTTGATATCTGCGGCGAGCATCAGTTCGATACCGATGGTCAGGCAGTAACCCTGAGCGGCGACGATCACCGGTTTGCTGACCCGTGGCCCGACAAACACACCCCAAGGGTCACAACCGCCGGTCGGCACTTGCCAGCCTTCGGCGAGGGCAGCGCTGACATTGAGTAGATCCAGACCGGCGGTAAAGTGCTCGCCATGCCCGAACACCACGGCCACCCGCGCCTCGCTGTCGGCCTCGAATTCGCCGTAGGCCAGGCTCAGGTCGTAGAGCAGATCGAGGTCGAACGCATTGCGTTTGGCGGCCCGATCCAGACCGATCAAATGGACATGTCCACGTTGTTCACGGCTGACGCGGCCGGGGCAGGGCTGATTCATGGCGAAATCCTCGGGCGGGAAGGGCGGGGCAGCGACGGTATGCCGCATATCGGTGAATCGTTTAAGCGTCATCGCCCGCAGGGCCGGGCCTGTTGAAAAATAGACCCTCGCCCGATTATCCGCAAAAGCCCGTTACACAGCGGCGACACATGGATTCAGACGATAAAAAAAGCTCCCTTTTTGGGCAAATTCCGGTATAGTGCGCGCCGGCCTTTAACCGGGCCGCGTTTAGGTAGCGCAATTCCCCGAAGCCAGCTTCGGCTGCACGTCCGCACTGCGGGCTCTTCCTTGACGATTCTTTTTCATTCATACGTTTTCGCAAATCCCCGCCGACAAAGCTGCCAGGGCGACTCTTGAGTCTCAACACGGCATGTGCAGCTTTGGAGCATGGGTCTTTGCGGATGCACTTAGAGGCAGACCCATGACCCAGGAAATCGGCGGCTTCGCCGCTCTTGAACTTCATCCCAATATTGTCGCTGCAGTAGTCGCTACCGGCTATGAAGAGCCTTCGGCCATTCAGCAGCAGTCGATCCCGATCATCCTCGCCGGTCACGATATGATTGGTCAGGCGCAAACCGGTACCGGTAAAACCGCTGCCTTTGCCCTGCCTATCCTGCACCGCATTGATCCGTCCAAGCGCGAGCCGCAAGCTCTGATCCTGGCCCCAACTCGTGAGTTGGCGCTACAAGTTGCAACCGCTTTCGAAACCTACGCCAAGCAAATGCCGGGCGTAACTGTTGTGGCTGTCTACGGCGGCGCGCCGATGGGCCCACAATTGAAAGCAATCCGTAATGGCGCACAGATTGTTGTCGCCACTCCGGGCCGTCTGTGCGACCACCTGCGTCGCGACGAAAAAGTGCTGCAGACCGTGAACCACCTGGTTCTCGACGAAGCAGACGAAATGCTCAAACTGGGCTTCATGGACGACCTCGAAGTGATCTTCAAGGCCATGCCGGAAACCCGTCAGACCGTATTGTTCTCGGCGACCTTGCCGCAGTCGATCCGTGCCATCGCCGAGCGCCACCTGCGCGATCCGAAGCACGTGAAGATCCAGAGCAAGACCCAGACCGTTACCGCGATCGAACAGGCTCACCTGTTGGTTCACGCTGACCAGAAGACCTCTGCCGTTCTCAGCTTGCTGGAAGTGGAAGACTTCGACGCTCTGATCATGTTCGTGCGCACCAAGCAAGCGACCCTGGATCTGGCCAGTGCCCTTGACGCCAAAGGCTACAAAGCCGCTGCGCTGAACGGTGACATCGCCCAGAACCAGCGTGAACGCGTCATCGACTCGCTGAAAGATGGCCGTCTGGACATCGTTGTTGCGACCGACGTGGCTGCCCGTGGTCTGGACGTTCCGCGCATCACCCACGTGTTCAACGTGGACATGCCGTACGATCCGGAATCCTACGTGCACCGTATCGGCCGTACCGGCCGTGCCGGTCGCGAAGGCCGTGCGCTGCTGCTGGTGACTCCACGTGAGCGCCGCATGCTGCAAGTGATCGAGCGTGTCACCGGTCAGAAGGTTGCCGAAGTGCGTCTGCCGGACGCTCAGGCGGTTCTCGATGCGCGCATCAAGAAACTGACCAACAGCCTGTCGCCGCTGGTTGCTGATGCGGAAGCGACTCACGGTGATCTGCTGGATCGCCTGACCGCCGACATCGGTTGCACCCCGCGTGCCCTGGCTGCAGCCCTGCTGCGCAAGGCTACCAACGGTCAAGCGTTGAACCTGGCAGCGATCGAGAAGGAACGTCCACTGGTGCCGAACAACGCACCGCGTGGCGACCGTCCTGAGCGCACCGGTGATCGTCCTGATCGTGGTGACCGCGAGCGTCGCGCGCCAATGCCTTTGGGCGAAGGCCGTGCCCGTTGCCGTACCGCGCTGGGTGCGCGTGACGGTATCGCCGCGAAGAACCTGCTGGGCGCCATCCTCAACGAAGGTGGTCTGGCCCGCGAAGCGATCGGTCGCATCCAGGTGCGTGACAGCTTCAGCCTCGTCGAGCTGCCGGAAGATGGTCTGGACAAGCTCCTGACCAAACTGAAGGACACTCGCGTCGCTGGCAAGCAGCTGAAACTGCGTCGCTACCGTGAAGATTGATCCGCCCTTGGGCTGATTGATCGAACATAAAAAATCCCCGACTGGTTCGGGGATTTTTTTTGCCTGTTTTTTCAAAATCAAAGATCGCAGCCTGCGGCAGCTCCTACATGTTGGAACGCGTTCCTCTGTAGGAGCTGCCGCAGGCTGCGATCTTTTGATCTTGCTTTCAACCGAAACGATAAATATCCATACCCAACGCCCCCATGGTGAACCCCTGGTGCGCCACGCTGAATTCACCCCCGGCGCCCCGGGCAAAATACAGCGGCAACAAATGCTCGTCGCTCGGATGACTGCGCACTGCATGCGGCGCTTGCTGACGGTAATCGTGCAGCGCGGCCTCGTCATTCGCCGCCAGCTTGTCGATCATCCAGTCGCGAAAATCCCGCGCCCACGGTTCGACGCTTTCCGGGCCGGCGTGCCAGTTCAGTTCACGCAGGTTGTGGGTGATGCTGCCGGAGCCGATCAGCAAAATGCCCTGCTCGCGCAGGCTCGCCAGTGCTTGTCCGACTCGGGTTTGCAGCGCCGGGCCGCCGCGACTCGGCAGCGACACCTGCACCACCGGGATATCCGCCTGCGGGTACATCAACGACAGCGGCACCCACACGCCATGATCGAACGGACGTTGCGAGTCGAGGCGGGTCGGCAAATGGGCAGCGTTCAGCAATTCGGCAACCTTGGCCGCCAGTTGCGGATCGCCCGGTGCCGGGTACTGCACTTCGAACAAGGCACGCGGGAAACCGCCGAAGTCATGCCAGGTCTCGGGTTGCGGGTTGCTGCTGACCAGCAGCTCCTGGCTTTCCCAGTGCGCCGAGACCATCACGATAGCTTTCGGCCGGGGCAAGTCAGCCGCCAGACGCGCGAGGGCCGGGCCGCTGGCACCGGGTTCCAGGGCCAGCATCGGCGAGCCGTGGGAGATAAACAGGCTGGGAAACATGGAAAGATTCCTGAGCGGTAAGATGACCTCATCTTCAGTCAGATCATTGATCTAAATCTAATATAAGTTTTAGCGCTTTTTCATCGAATTCCTTGGGGGATCTATGCAGCCTGAGTTTTGGCACAAGAAATGGGAATCCAATCAGATCGGCTTTCATCAGCCGCAGGTGAACCCGTATCTGCAGCGCCATTGGGCGGTAGCGGAAACGGCGCGGGTGCTGGTGCCGTTGTGTGGGAAAAGTCTGGATTTGGCGTGGCTTGCCGGGCGCGGGCATCAAGTGCTGGGAGTGGAGTTGTCGCAGAAGGCCATCGAGGATTTTTTCGCTGAGCATCTGGTCACGCCGCAGGTCCGCGACAAAGGGCCGTTCAAGGTTTATCGCGCCGAGGCCATTGAGTTGTGGTGCGGTGATTTCTTTGCGCTGACTGCAGAAGACCTGAAGGAGTGCGCGGCGCTGTATGACCGGGCGGCATTGATTGCCTTGCCGCCTGCGATGCGTGAGCGATATGCGGCGCATTTGCAGCAGATCCTGCCTTCGGCGGTGCAAGGGCTGCTGATCACTCTGGATTACGATCAGGCGCAGATGCCCGGGCCGCCGTTTGCGGTGGGTGATGATGAGGTGCAGCGTTTGCTGGGTGGTGTCTGGCAGCTGCAGATGCTCGAGGAGCAGGATGTGCTGGAGGAGAGCGGGAAGTTTGTGCAGGCGGGCGTGACGCGGTTGGAGGAGCGGGTTTATCGGGTTTCTGGCCGGTAGTTCTGTGCATCCAGTACGGGGCCTCATCGCTGGCAAGCCAGCTCCCACAGTGATCCGGGTCGACCGAACTTTCTCAAAACACTCAAAACCCTGTGGGAGCTGGCTTGCCAGCGATGAGGTCAGTAAGAACAACCCAATAATTCAGGCAAAAAAAAGGCCCGCATCGCTGCGGGCCTTTTCATTACTGCGTCAAGCCAATCAACCGCGACGACGCAGTGCGTCGATACGCTCTTCCAGCGGCGGGTGGCTCATGAACATGCGGGCGAAGCCCTGTTTGATGCCACCGTTGATGCCAAAGGCGTTAAGAGTGTCCGGCATGTGCACTGGCAGGCCTTGTTCGGCGCGCAGGCGTTGCAGTGCGCCGATCATCGCGTTGGTACCGGCCAGGCGTGCACCGGCTTCGTCGGCACGGAATTCGCGCTTGCGCGAGAACCACATGACGATCGCGCTGGCCAGAATGCCCAGGACCAGTTCGGCGAAGATGGTCGCCACGTAGTAGGCGATGCCCTGGCCTTCTTCGTTCTTGAAGATCACTTTGTCGACGAAGTTGCCGATGATCCGTGCGAAGAACATGACGAAGGTGTTCACCACGCCCTGGATCAGCGCCAGGGTGACCATGTCACCGTTGGCCACGTGACCGATTTCGTGGGCCAGCACGGCTTTTACTTCATCCGGCGAAAAGCGCTCGAGCAGGCCCTGGCTGACCGCAACCAGCGCGTCGTTCTTGTTCCAGCCAGTGGCGAAGGCGTTCGCCTCGTAGGCCGGGAAAATACCGACTTCAGGCATCTTGATCCCGGCTTCGCGGGACAGTTGCTCGACGGTTTGCAGCAGCCATTGCTCATGCCGGGTGCGTGGCTGGGTGATGATCTGGGTGCTGGTGCTCATCTTCGCCATCCACTTGGAGATGAACAGCGAGAACAGCGAACCGGCGAAACCAAAGACCGCACAGAAAACCAGCAGCTGACTGAGGTTGAGATCAACCCCGTTGGCCGCCATGAACCCGTTGAAGCCAAACAGGCTCAGGGTGATGCTGGCTATCAGCACGACCGCCAGGTTAGTGGCCAAAAACAGCAGGATGCGCATCATGGTTGTAGAAATCTCCTCAAGCTAAAGATGTAGCGTACTGCGGGGTATATAAGGTGCGGCACCGGGTGATTCAACCGAGTGACTATTTCAAACTGTGTCCTACAGCGGAATCCATGCGCTGCAGGTCATTGCCCACGATCAAAACCGAAAGGGATGACAGGCAGCCGCCACCCGCCGTCCTTGCGTCAGACGCGTGCAAGCCATGTGAATCGCAAGTGTAGAAGGCGCAGCGAGGCGAGGCGGGCAGAAGTGTTGCTGAATCCGTCAGTGCGCAACGTGGTGGACGTTGCGCACTGACGCGCCGGTTACTGGCGGTAGGATTTGAGGAAGTTGCCGATGCGGCCGATGGCCATTTCCAGATCATCGACACGCGGCAGCGTAACCACGCGGAAGTGGTCCGGCCACGGCCAGTTGAACGCCGTGCCTTGCACCACCAGCAGCTTCTCGGAGAGCAGCAGGTCGAGGACGAATTTCTCGTCGTTGTGGATCGGGCAGACCTTCGGGTCGATCTTCGGGAACGCATACAGCGCGCCCATCGGCTTCACGCAGCTGACGCCGGGAATGTCGTTGAGCAACTCCCAGGTACGGTTGCGCTGCTCCAGCAGACGGCCTTGCGGCAGCACCAGATCGTTGATGCTCTGGTAGCCGCCCAGCGCGGTCTGGATCGCATGCTGGCTTGGCACGTTGGCACACAGGCGCATGTTGGCCAGCATGTCGATGCCTTCGATGTAGCTCTGGGCGTTGTGTTTCGGCCCGGAGATGGCGATCCAGCCGGAGCGGAAACCGGCCACCCGGTAGGATTTCGACAGGCCGTTGAAGGTCAGGCACAGCAGATCCGGGGCCAGCGAAGCGGTGCAGATGTGCACGGCGTCGTCGTAGAGAATCTTGTCGTAAATCTCGTCGGAGAACACCACCAGGTTGTGCGCACGGGCGATTTCCAACATGCCCAGCAGCACTTCCTTGGAATACACCGCGCCGGTCGGGTTGTTCGGGTTGATGATCACCATGGCCTTGGTGTTCGGGGTGATCTTGGCCTTGATGTCGGCCAGATCAGGGAACCAGCCGGCGCCCTCGTCGCACAGGTAGTGCACGGCGTTGCCGCCGGCCAGGCTTACCGCAGCGGTCCACAGCGGGTAGTCCGGTGCCGGTACCAGCACTTCGTCACCGTTGTTGAGCAGCGCCTGCAACGACATCACGATCAGTTCGGACACGCCGTTACCGAGGTAGATGTCTTCAATACCGACACCTTCCACGTTTTTTTGCTGGTAGTACTGCATCACCGCCTTGCGCGCGCTGAACAGACCTTTGGAGTCGCTGTAACCCTGCGCCGTCGGCAGGTTGCGGATCACATCCTGAAGAATTTCGTCCGGAGCTTCGAAACCGAACGGTGCCGGGTTGCCGATGTTCAGCTTGAGGATGCGCTGGCCTTCCTCCTCCAGACGTTTGGCGTGCTTGAGCACCGGGCCGCGAATGTCGTAGCAGACGTTGGCGAGCTTGTTCGATTTGCTGAACTGCATGGCGATGTGATCCCGAAAATGAACGATCCAGACGGCGGATGGCCAACCGTACTGGGATTCCTGCGTCTTCGCACAGGCGGAGTCTTGCGCCATGGCGCCGAGAATCCGTTTGAATGCGCCCGGTCTGGCTGCCAGACTGGCGTGTGACGAGGCGCAATCATACGTGCCACCCGATCCGTGGAAAAGGTACAGATCGGGCTTTTTCAGCCGCAGAGGTGTGACGATGGAAAAGTTGGAAAAAACCCTGGAAGAATGGCGGGCGATGCTCGACCCCGAGCAGTACAACGTGTGCCGTCTCAGTGCCACCGAGCGGCCGTTCTCCGGTAAATACAACGACACCAAAACCGACGGTGTCTATCACTGCGTCTGCTGCAACGAGCCGCTGTTCGACTCCAAAACCAAATTCGATTCCGGCTGCGGCTGGCCGAGCTTCTACGCGCCGATCGGCGACAGTGCAATGACCGAAATCCGTGACACCAGCCACGGCATGATTCGCACCGAGGTCAAATGTGCCCGCTGCGATGCACACCTGGGCCACGTGTTCCCCGACGGTCCGCCACCCACCGGCCTGCGTTATTGCATCAACTCGGTGTGCCTGAATCTCGAGCCGCGCGAGTAATGCGAGCCCCGTAGGAGCTGCCGAAGGCTGCGATCTCTTGATCTTGATCTTGATCCTGAAAAGCCAAAGCCAAAGCCAAAGCCAAAGCCAAAGCCAAAGCCAAAGCAAAATCAAAAGATCGCAGCCTTCGGCAGCTCCTACAGGGATCAATCAGCAATCAATCAGCGATCAATCAAGGATCAATCGGCGCCCAATCAAGAATCAATCAGGCAGCACTCCCAAATATTAAATTGCACACAATTTAATTGCTCGCTATGTTTGACCTTTCCCGATCACCTACGGAGCCGACTCATGAGCGACAACCTGCTGAATATCCCGGTCACCAACATCAAGGGCGAGCAAAAGACCCTCGCCGATTACGCCGGCAAGGCGGTGCTGGTGGTCAATACCGCGAGCAAATGCGGTTTCACTCCGCAGTACAAAGGTCTGGAAGAGCTGTGGCAGACCTACAAGGATCAGGGCCTGGTGGTGCTGGGCTTTCCGTGCAATCAGTTCGGCAAGCAGGAACCGGGCAACGAGGGCGCGATCAGCGAGTTCTGTGAACTGAACTACGGCGTGAGTTTCCCGCTGTTCAAGAAGATCGACGTCAACGGTGCCGACGCGCATCCACTGTTCGTGCAGTTGAAAAAGCGTGCTCCGGGGCTGCTTGGCTCGCAGGGCATCAAGTGGAATTTCACCAAGTTCCTGATCGGCAAGGACGGGCAACTGGTCAAGCGTTTCGCCCCGACCACCAAGCCGCAGGAGCTGAGCGGCGAGATTGAAGCCCTGCTCAAATGAACAATCTGCCCGTCGATTCGCTGAAGCTCGACAGTCAGTTGTGCTTCAAGCTGTACGCCGCGTCCCGGGCGGTGATCCGCGCCTATAAACCGATGCTCGATCAACTCGGCCTGACTTACCCGCAGTACCTGGCGATGCTGGTGCTGTGGGAATGGCAGGACGCGGCGCCGGAGCAGCCGACGGTCAAGGCGCTGGGCGAGCGGCTGGCGCTGGACTCCGGCACGCTGACGCCGCTGCTCAAGCGTCTTGAGCAATTAAACCTGGTGCAGCGCCAGCGCTCGGCGCGCGATGAACGCGAAGTCCACCTGAGCCTGACGGCGCAAGGACAGGCGCTGCGCGAACAGGTCGGGCCGTTGAAGGCCCGGTTGTTGTGCGACAGCGGGGTGGATCTCGATCGACTCAACGAGTTGCGCGCTGGCCTCGATCACCTGCTGGGGCAGATCAAAGCGCTGTCGTAGACGGCATCCACTGGTCGAGCACGGCCGCCAGTTCCTCGCGGCGGAACGGCTTGGCCAGGTAATCGCTCATGCCGGCGGCGCGGCAACGCTCGCGCTCCTCGGACATGGCGTTAGCCGTCAGCGCCACGATCGGCAACTGCGGCCAGCGCCCGCTCTGGCGGATCTGCCGGCTCGCTTCGTAGCCGTCCATCACCGGCATGTTGCAGTCCATCAGCACCAGATCGAACTCGTCGTGTTCCAGTTGATCGAGCGCCTCGGCGCCGTGGGCCGCGACCACCACGTCGCAACCGAGCTTGCCGAGCATGCCTTTGGCCACCAGTTGGTTGACCGGATTGTCCTCCACCAGCAGCACCTTTCCGCGCCGTCGCACCGGCAGGCTTTCGAGGCGTGCATCGTTGGTCGTGCTGACATCGGCCAGCAGAATGCGCCGCAGGATCTGATACAGCGCGTTGCGCGCCAGCGGCCGCGCCTGTTGCTGCAACGGCGCGAGGGCGGCGGCTTCTTCACTGGGCATGAAGCTGCCATACGCGGTGACCACCAGGATCGGCGCGCTGACGGTCGGGCGCAGACTGAACAGACACTCCGGGCAATCGGTAATCACCAGGTCGGGCGTCAGGCCCAGCAACGGGTCGTCCATGGTGCGCTGTTCATAGTTCACGCCCCATACCGGCAGCAACGTCTTGAGCAGTTCTGCCAGGCCGCTGCTGGACGCGGTAATCGCCAGCACCTTGCCCTGCAGCGCAGGTGGCATGACCGCCTTGGTATGGCAGGGCAGCGGCAGATCGGCGCAGAACTGACTGCCAAAGCCGACTTCGGAACTGATGGTCAGCCGGCCCTGCATGGCTTCGCACAGGTTGTAGGTCAGCGCCAGACCGAGGCCGGTGCCGCCGTACTGGCGGGTGATGCCGGCCCCGGCCTGGGTGAACGGCTGGAAGATCTTGACCTGGGCTTCCTGAGCGATGCCGATGCCGGTGTCGCAGACCTCGATGCGTACGCCATCCTTGTGCGCAGACAGGCGTACGTCGACCCGCCCGAACCGGGTGAATTTCAGCGCATTGGACAGCAGGTTGCTGACGATCTGCCGCACCCGGGTCGGATCGCCCAGCACCAGCGCCGGAAAATGCGGGTCGATCAGGCACGTCAGTTCGACACTTGGCGCCGCGTTCTGCGACAGCAGGTTGGCGGTGTCCTCCACCAGCGAGCCGAGGTCGAACGGGATGTTTTCCAGCTCCAGTTGCCCAGCGTCGAATTTGGACAGGTCGAGAATATCGTTGAGCAACTCCACCAGAACCTTGCCCGAGTCATGGGCAATCGACAGCTGTTGCTGCTGTTCGGCGTTCAGCGGGCCGTCGAGGGACAAGGCGATCATGCCCAGCAAGCCGTTGAGCGGTGTGCGGATCTCGTGGCTCATGTTGGCAAGGAACGCCGAACGCGCTTCGGCCATGTCCAGCGCGGTGCTGCGGGCGATTTCCAGTTCCTGGTTGGACTGGCTGAGCCGGGTGTTGATGGCCTTGAGCTCGGCCGTGCGCGAGGAGACGATGTTCTCCAGCTGCCCGAGGTAATCGGTCAGACGGTTTTCCGCGTTGCGCCGTTGCTGGATTTCCGTGGCGATATTGTCGAACTGCTGGTTGGCAACCCTGACCAGTTCGCCGATTTCGTCGTTGGCATGTCCGGCCGGGCATTCCAGCCGGGTCGGCTCGGCGCTGCGCGCGTCGCGCTCGCTGAGTTCGCGGATCAACCGCACCAGCGGCTTGGTCAGCATCACGTAAAACAGCGCCAGCAGAATCCCGGTGAGCAGCAGGCTGCGGGCAAAGCCGTTGAGCAGCGTCACCTCGGCGCGGCGCAGGAAACGGCTGCCGAAGGCGTAGGTGTCGACTTCCAGGCTGAGCACGCCCAGCGATTCGGAGGGCAAGTGATCGAGGTACAGGCGGTCCTCGAACTGGCGCTTGGCGCCGAACAGAAAGTCGCTGATCACCCGGTAGCCGCTTTGCAACTCTGGGCGCCTGACGTTGGCCAGCACATTGCCGTTGTTGTCGGTCAGTTGCGCCGAAACGATCGCCGGCGAACGCAACAGGCCCAGGGTCAGTTCCTGGGCCAGTTCCGCGTCGATGTTGTAGGCGATCCGTGACGCCGGATTGTGGCTGATTTCCAGCAACGACAGGATTTCACGGTTGATGGAGGCGTCTTCGCTGGCATAATCGATGCCGATTTGCAGCAGGCTGAGCAGCGTGCCCAGAATGAACCCGACCAGCACAGTCAATCTGGCTTGCTTGTATGACAGCCGGTGGGTGAATTTGATATCCATGGGGTGTTGAACCACTTCCGTTTCCCTTCGCTGCTCAAGCATAGTCGATCATGTATGGATACCGAGGTTCCCGAATCGCCTTGTAACAAGGCTCGAACGGGAACTTGCAATCTGTGTGTCGTCGCTGGATCGACATCATCACTGTGAACGTGTCCGAGGAGAAGACGTGGATTCCCGATTGAATGCTTTTCTTGAACGTGCCGAGTCGGTTCTGGCGCGGATCGAACCCTTGCTGCCGGCGCCGCGTCCGCTGATCGACTGGGGCACCTGTCTGGCGGCGCGCTGGCAGCGTGACGGGCGCAGCGGGTACTTGTTGCCGCTGGAAGTCAGCCTCGACATGCGCCTGTCGGACCTGATCGGTGTCGACCGACAAGTCGAGCAACTGGGGCGTAATACGCAACAGTTTCTCGACGGCATGCCGGCCAACCACGCGCTGCTCTGGGGCTCGCGCGGTACCGGCAAGTCGTCGCTGGTCCGCGCGCTGCTGGCCGAGCACGCGGCGGCTGGCTTGCGCCTGATCGAGATCGAGCGCGATCACCTGGCGGACCTGCCGCGGGTGGTCGAGCAGATTGGCAAACTGCCGCAGCGCTTCGTGCTGTTCTGCGATGACCTGTCGTTCGAGTCCGGCGAAGGCGATTACCGCGTGCTGAAAAGCGTGCTCGACGGCTCGCTCGAGCAGGCCCCCGACAACGTCTTGCTGTACGCCACCTCCAACCGTCGCCATCTGGTGCCGGAGAAGGAGAGCGATAACGAAAACTGGAAGCGCGTCGACGGCGAACTGCACCCCAGCGAAGCGGTGGAAGACAAAATCGCCCTGTCGGATCGTTTCGGCCTGTGGCTGTCGTTCTATCCGTTTACCCAGGAACACTTTCTCAACGTCGTCGAACACTGGATCGGCCAGTTGGCGGCCAAGGCCGGATTGAGCTGGCAGCGTGACGAAGCGCTGGACATTCTCGCTGTGCGCTGGGCAACCGGACGCGGCAACCGCAACGGACGTTGCGCGTACCAATTCGCCCGTTACTGGGTGGGACTGAAATTGCTGGAGCACAAGGCATGATTGATTTGCAACAAAGCGGCCAGGGCCTCGAGGGCTATGGCATGTTGGCCGCACAACTGGAGTCGCTGCTGGCGGACGAGCGCGATTTTATCGCCAACGCCGCGCAGTTTTCGGCGTTCCTGTTCAACCAGCTCGATGACCTGAACTGGGCCGGTTTCTACCTCAATCGCGACGAAGAACTGGTGCTCGGCCCGTTCCAGGGCCAGATCGCCTGCGTGCGCATTCCGTTCGGACGCGGCGTGTGCGGCGCGGCGGCGGCCAGTCTGCAGACCCAGCGGGTTGAGGACGTGCATGCCTTTCCCGGGCACATCGCCTGTGACAGCGCCTCGAACAGCGAACTGGTAGTGCCGTTGGTCAAGGACGGTCGGCTGATTGGTGTGCTCGATCTCGACAGCCCGAAGCTCGCGCGTTTCGGCGCGGATGATCAAGCGGGCATCGAGCGCCTGGCCGCGATCTTCCTGCGTCTGACCGACTGCTGATCAGACCGCCAGGCCAGCCTTGCGCAACAGGCTGGCCGGCTCCACCGCATCGATTTGTCGCGGATCGAGAAACCGCGTGGCGTACTGCATGTACACCCCGTCGTTGATGAACAGCCCGAACAATTCGGCATCGATGTGCGCCTCGCGGCACATGGTGGCCATGATGCCCAGCGCCTCGCTGAGAGGTTTGGCCTTCTTGTACGGGCGATCAGCGGCGGTCAGTGCCTCGAAAATATCGGCAATCGCCATCATCCGCGCCGGCAGGCTCATTTCTTCGCGCTTCAGGCGTTTGGGGTAACCGCTGCCATCCATCTTTTCGTGATGCCCGCCGGCAATTTCCGCGACGCTGTCCAGATGCCCGGGGAAGGGCAGGTGGCTGAGCATCAGGATCGTCTGCACCATGTGGTGATTGATGATGTAACGCTCTTCGCGGGTCAGCGTGCCGCGGGCAATGCTCAGATTGTAGTGCTCGCCGCGGTTGTACTTGTAACGCGGCACATCCAGTTTGAACCCCCACGGGTTGTCCTCTGGAATCAGTTCGCTGTCGGCGCGTTCGATCAAGTGTTCCGGTTTGTCAGCCAACAACGCCTCGCTGACCGGCAGAGTCGGTGACGGCGAGCGTGCCTGCCGGCGGTTTTCCTCCCAGGACACGCCGAGACGATCATCGAGGGTGCGCGTCCAGCGGCGTTCGGCGATGCGCTCAAGGCGTTGCAGATCCGCAGGCGCCATCGCCTCGCCGCCCAGATTGCAGCGCGCGACAAATGCAAAGTCATCGTCCAGTTCCGTCAGTGTGCAGTCTCGTCGTTCGCGCAGTTGTGCCTCATCACCACCCATGGCCAGCGCCTGCCAGTAGCTGATCCAGGCGTCGCGTTTGAGCACTTCGAAGCGCGTGCGGATTTCGTGGATGCGGTCGTTGAGGGTTTCCAGTTTGGTGGCCTTGTCGACAACGTATTCCGGCGTCGTGACCTTGCCGCAGTCGTGCAGCCAGGCGGCGATGTGCAGGGCTTCCCATTCGTCCTCGTTGGGCTGGTAGTCCCGAAATGCCGGAGCCTGACTGGCGGCCGCAGCTTGCGCGAGCATCAACGTCAGTTCCGGGACGCGCTGGCAATGGCCGCCGGTGTACGGGCTTTTGGCGTCGATCGCGCCGGCCAGCAACTGGATGAACGCATCGAGCAACTGCTTTTGCCTGGCCTGCAGGCGCTGGCTTTCGATACTGACCGCGGCTGCGCCGGAAACCGCCTGCAGGAAGGCGATACGGTCCGGGCGCAGTTTTTCCAGGTCCAGTGCGCTGCCGCTGTCATTGATCAGCAGAATCACCAGGCCAATTGTTTCGTTGTGCCGGTTACGCAGACGAATGCCGATCAGATGCACGCGCGGCGACTGCATGGCCAGCAGCACCCTCTGCAGGTCGCCGGCCTGGTCGAAGCCGAGATTGGTCACCACGTTGTCAGCATGACCCAGTTGCTGGAACCACGCGGGCCCCTGGCCTGCCAGAAGATCGCCACCCAGTACATTGAACTCGCCCGGTTCCTGCGAAACGCCGTCGATCACGAGGCCGTACGGTTCCATCCGGTTGCCATCGTTTTCACGCAGATAGATCAAGCCTGCCTGGGCCTGGGCGATCTGGGCCGTTTCGAACAGCACCCGTTGCAGCAGCGGGGCGAAGCGCGTCTCGGCGCACAGACTGTCGGTGATCCGGAAGAAACTGGCGAGGGTGTCCTTCATGCGCGCCATCGACAGGCTCAGTTGATCCACTTCCAGCACCGGCGAGCGACGGGTGAGCGGGAAGTTGAAATCGAAACTGCGAATCGCGTCCGCTTCCTTGACCAGCGCGTGCAGTGGCTTGACCAGAATCCGCGATATCAGCCAACCCAGCGGCAGGCACAACAGCAACGTCGCGAGGGTGATCAATGCACCTTGCCAACGCATGCGGTAGGCGTCGGCGAGCAACTCGTCTTCCGGTACCAGCAGGGCCATCTGCAGCCCGTTCGGTCCGCCTTCCTGCAAATTGGTGCGGGCGACGATCCAGTGGCGACCATCAACCTCCAGCCGTTTGCCTTGATGAGCGGTGGACAGCAGCGCGTGCAGATTCGGGCTCAGGTCGGCGGCCTTGGCCAGGCGTGCGCTGCTGTCATCGACGATCAGCCGGCGACTGTCCGGGTAGGCCACAGCATTGCCATCGGCATCAAACAGGACGATTTCGGTGGCGGGGGTGACCACATGCTTGATCAGGGTGGCCGACAGCGCAGCCAGGGTCAGGTCGGCGCCAATCACCGCGCTGCCATTGCTGCGCCGGGCCAGGGTGGTGCCGACGTTGTGCGTGGAGAAAAACACATAGGGTTCGGTGGTGATCTGATCGCTCTGGGCAAGTGCGTTGCGATACCAGTTGCGGGCGCGCGGGTCGTAGCGATCGGCGGGATTGTCCTGGCGACCGACCGGGTTCAGAGCCTCATCGAAAAACAACGACTGAGAAAACGCGGTGCCGTCGCCGGCGTGCTCGATGCTCCAGACCTGATAGGCCGCTGTTGGCGGTGCATTGAACAAGGCCTTCAGAGTGTCGGTGCGCAAGGGGCGAACCATGAAGAAGTCGCCATTGCCATACCCCAGATAGAGTGACGCGAGATTGCTGTTGTCCTTGAGCGACTGGCTGAACGGCCTGAGCAGTGCCAGACGCTGTTGCAGGTTGGTGGCCTCGGCCGCCTGGTTGACCGAGAGCAGGCTCAGCAGATGCCGGATCGGTTCGTAAGTGGCCTGCAGATCCACGCGTACATCCTGTTCGATGCGATTGAACAGGTTTTCGCTGCCCGACAGGATGATCCGGGTGGTCTGACGGTAATTGAACAACCCCAGCACGACGCCAGTCAGCAACAGCAGAAAGGTGAACATGACGCTGATGTGCACGTGCAACGGGAACCGGCGTTGATCCGGGCGCAGTGGGCTGGGCATTGCAGACTCTCCATTGAAGTAAACACACTGCTCAGCGTCAAAGCATAGTTAAGGCTCGGTCATTCTGCCTTTTTCAAGCGAGTCCAGTTGTTGCAGCAAGGCCTGTTCCAGTTCGAGCATGGCGGCGTCGGTGGCCTGAAGGCAGCGCGCGAGGGCGGACGCTGGCGTGTCTGGCGTACAGGCTCGTTCGAGGGCATCGCAACGGGCGATCAGGCGCGAGGCCTGAGCGATCCGGGCAGCGCCCTTGATCTTGTGCGCCATCATCGCCAGTGCTTCGCGATCATCTGGCGGCGCCAGTGCCAGCAATTCCTGTCGGTCGAGGCGGCTGCTCTTGAGCAACTCCGCGAGCAGGCGCCGGGTCTGCAGCGGGTTACCGCCCGTCAACTGATTCAACCCGAGGACATTGAAGGCAGGTTCGCACGTCAAGGGCCTCAAGCCGCTGACCCATTGGCTTAGCGCGCTGAGGCTCAAGGGTTTGAACAGGCAGTCATTCATCCCGGCCTGTTTGCAGCGTTGTACTTCCTCGGGCTGTGCATTGGCTGTGAAACCCAGCACCGTACACGGTGCACGCCCGCTGTGTCGTTCGTGCTGGCGGATGGCGGCGCTCAGTTCGTAGCCGTTCATCAGCGGCATGTTGCAGTCAGCGATCACCAGGTCGAAGTCGCCGGACTGCCACTGTTCAAATCCGCTGCGACCCTCTTCGGCGAGGCTGAAGCGATGCCCGAGAAATTCCAGTTGCTGGCACATCAGCAGGCGATTGGCCGGATGGTCGTCGACCACGAGGATGTTAAGCGGCGTAAGGCTCGTACGAATCGGTGGCTCGGTCTTCGTCACGACGGGCTTGCACGGCAGGGTGCGCAGTGGCAGCGACAGGCAGACCTGCGTGCCGATCCCGGGCTGGCTGCTCAATTGCAACTGTCCGCCCATCATTTCGCACAGGTTGCGGCAGATCACCAGCCCCAGGCCCGCGCCGCTGCGCGCCTGCTGCCGGCCATTGGCGGCCTGGGCGAAGGGGGCGAACAGACGCTGTTGATCTTCGATACTGATCCCGACTCCGCTGTCCTGGATCGTCAGTTGAACGAGCGAGCATTTACCCGGGCCGTTTGGCTGCACGTCCAGCGTGACCCGTACTTGCCCTGTCTCGGTGAACTTGATCGCGTTGCTGATCAGGTTGGAAAGGATTTGCTTGAAGCGCAACGGGTCCAGTTCGACGTCGGCTTGCAGTCCGGGCGGATTGACGGACAACGCCAGGGTGAGGTTTTTCTGCCGGGCCAGGCCGTCGAAGATCCTTACCACCGATGCGATTGTCTCCACCAGATTGACCCGCTCCGGGCTCAGGCTCAGCCGCCCGGACTCGATGCGCGCGATATCGAGGATGTCACCGATCAGGCCCAGCAAGTCCTTGGCCGAGGCGTAGGCGGTTTCGATCGATGCGCGGTCCGGGTGTTGCACGGTCATGCGCTCGAAGGTCAATTCGAGCATGCCGATCACGGCGTTCATCGGAGTGCGGATTTCGTGGCTCATGGTGGCCAGAAAGGTGCTTTTCGCGCGGTTGGCGTTGTCGGCCCGTTCCTTGGCCTGGCGCAGTTCATCGAACAGTTGTCGGCGCTCGCTGATGTCGATCCAGCCGCCGATGATGCCCTGGACATCGCCGCCGGAATCGCGATACGGCAGGACCCAGTGATAGATCGTCAGACGCCGGCCGCCAATGTGCAGCGGACGGTCCAGCAGCAATGGCGTGCCTTCGGCCATGACCTGCTGGTAATCCGCTTGAAACGCCTGGGCTTCGAAAGCATTGCTCAAGGTGCCTTGCATGACGCTTTTGCCGATCACGTCTTCGCGTTTGGCGTTGAAGGCTTCGAGGTAGCTGTCGTTGCAGCTTTGCAGCAGGCCGCGACGGTCGCGCACGTAAATCGGGTGCGGTGTGCCATTGACCAGTGAACGCATGAACTCGAACTGATCGTTCAAGGCCCGCTCCGCCGCCTGGCGCTGCTTGATCTGTCGGCGCATGTAGGCATTCCACAGCAGTGACAACACCAGCAACAGACACGCGGCGCCGATCAGTTGATAGAACAGGCGCTGATAGTGATGCCAGTTGCCTTGCGCGGCGTTGGAAAAACCGCGCCAGCGACTGTTGATGACCCCCAGCTCCTCGGGCGTGATGCTCAGCAACGCCTTGTCGAGGATCGATGCGAGCTCGGTATTGTCGCGGGCCGTAGCCAGCGAAAAAGCAGCCTGGCGAGTGCCCAGGGTGGTGGTGATCTGCAACTGATGCTCGAAGATCCGCGAAGCAATCAGGTAGTTGGCGATCACCAGCGAGGTGACTGCGCCATCGACCTTGCCTTCGGCGAGCAAGGTTGCAGCGCCAAACGTATCGGAAGTTTCCGTGAGGTGAATCTGGGGAAATTCGCGTCGCAGGTATCCGGCCATCGGATTGCCCTGGGCGATTGCCAGGTATTTGCCCTTGAGCTGGGTCGGATGCGTCGGACTGTCGGCGGATTTGCGCGTCAGCAGGACATAGGAGTTTTCCAGATAGGGCCGACTGAAGAGCAGGGACTGTTCCCGCTCGGGGCTGGGCAGCAACGCGGCGATAAGGTCGGCCCGATGCTCCTTGATCTGTTCGATCATGTCGCCGTCGCTGCGGCTGCGGACCAGTTCGAAACGCAGGCCGGTGCGCAGGCGCAGCAATTCGAGCAGATCTGCGGTGATGCCGCGCAGATTGCCGTCGCTGTCGAAAAATGTCAGTGGCGCGAACGCCTCGTTGACCACGACACGCAGTACTGGATGGCGCTTGAGCCACTGCTCCTCATGGCGGGTCAATTGCAGTTTCTGGTCGGTCAGCAGGATGTCGCTGCCGGCACTCCAGCGCTTGGCAATGCTGTCGCGTTCACTGGTCGGGACGGCTTTTAGTGCGGCGTTGATCACCGCGAGAAGTTTCGGGTTGTCCGCGCGCACGGCAAAGCTGAAGCCGTGGGCTTCCTGTTTGCCGAAATTGGCCATGCGAATGTTGTTCAGATAACCCTTGTTGATCATGTAGTGGGTAGAAATGGTGTCGCCCAGAAATACGTCGGCCTGATCGAAGGCCACCGCGTTGATTGCGTTCTGATAGGACGGATAGGACGTAAGGATGGCTTTGGGGTACAGCGTCTTCACTTCATCCTGCGGCAGGTAGTGGTAAACCATGCTCAGGCGCAGTCCGGCCAGGCCTTGGGTGAGTGTGCGGGTATCGCCTTCGCGGGTGACCAGGACCGGTTGATCGATAGCGTAGGGCGTGGACAGCGCGACGTTTGCGATGCTCGCCTCGAAACCGTTGGCGGTGCCGAGCATATCGACCTGACCGGCGACCAGTGCGCGCAGAGCGGCGTCCCGGGTGGCAAAACGTTTTACCCGGATCGGCAGATCGACGGCCCGACCGATGAGCCCGGCGTAATCGGCGGTGAAACCTTCGTAATCGCGACCGCTGGCGGTCATGTCGAACGGCGGATAGTCCGGCGCGGAAGTGCCCAGCACCAGTTCGCTGCGACTCTGCAGCCAGTCGCGTTGCACCGGTTCCAGCGACACGGGCAACGCCTCGTGACTCGAACGGCTGCGCAACACGTAGTCTTGCGCCGTCGCGAGGTTGGCGTGGGCCTGAGTCGTGAGGCACAGGCCTGCGCACAATCCTGCGAGATAGATCTTTAAGCGACTGGGCATTGGGTTCTCACACTAGCGCGTTGCGTTTGGCCATCTCGATAAGTTCCACCAGCGATCTGGCCTTGAGTTTCTGCATAAGACGTTTCTTGTAAGTGCTGACGGTCTTGTTACTGAGAAACATGCCTTTGGCAATTTCCTTGTTGGTGCGACCCTGGGCAAATAACTGCAGAACCATAAGTTCGCGATCATTGACGGACTTGAACAGTTCCAGTTCGGCATAGCGCACATCATCGCTGCGGACCGGGTTCAACGCCTGGCTGGGGAAGTAGTTGTAACCGGAAAGTACCGCCTTGATGGCGCTGACCAGTTCGCTCAGATCCTCTTCCTTGCAGACATAACCGGATGCACCGGACTGCATGCAGCGAATACCGAACAGTGTCGGGCATTGCGCCGTCAGGACCAGGGTCTTGAGCGGGGTGCCCATGGCGTTGAAGCGGGCCAGGACTTCAAGGCCGTCGAGCTTGGGGATGCTGATATCGAGGATGATCAGGTCGGGCATGCATTCGCGAACCATCTGCATGGCATCGACACCGTTATCGGTCTCGCCGACGACCTTGTAACCTTCATGCTCAAGCAACATCCGAACGGCAAGTCGGATGACGGGGTGATCATCGACAATAAAAACGGAGTTCATAATCAAATCCCATACGTGCGCGAATAAAGCGCGCACCTTAGCTCAGATAAATGAGCGGCCGTATGAACTCGCAGGGCTCTAGCGGCAATATAGGACAAGTCCTACACACTTCAAGGACTTCGACTACGACCAAGCTCTTTGCCGCGTAAGGAAGTGTTGGGTTTATTTGTTTAACTGAGTGTTTAGTTGTTCGGAAAATGTTGAACAAACGGAGTTTGCCTGAGTTGTTTCCTGATCAAGCGGCTGACGTTTCGATCCAGGTAACCTGCGATTACGGCATAGCCGGTTTAATGGGCAGGCGGCTCAACCAGTCAGGCACGCTGACTGCTTGAGCCAGCCGGGATCAGTGACTGGAGCGCCCGGTCATTTCCAGGGCCATATCACTGGCGTAGCTGTCGGTCATCCCGGCGATGAAGTCGATCATGCGCAGAAACGAGGCGTGCAGCGGACCGTGAGGGTCGGGCGCATTGTTGCCCAGCAGATCAAGGATACGTCGGCTTTTAAACGACGGCGTGCGCCCCCCGTGTTGCTCCAGTGCCGCGCCGCAGAAGGCATTGAGGAGAATTTCCAGGGTGGTGTAGGCGCCGATTTCATGCAGCGTCTTGCGCTTGTCCTGAAAGATCTTCTTGCGGGCGATGTCCTTGGCGTTCAGTACGCAACGTTTGGCCGGGCCGTGCATGTGTTCGACCAGGTCGCCGTGCAGGGTGCCGGCCAGCAGCGCGTCCTGCTGTTCGACGAAGGCCCGGGCAGCGGCATTGGTCAGGTGTTCGATGGCCTTGCCGCGCAGGATCGCCAGTTTGCGCCGACGCGAATCCTGCGGGCCGAGCTGACGATAGGTTTCTGGCAGATCATCCCCCACCAGACCAAGCAGCAGCGATTCGACTTCCGCGTATTCCAGCAGCTCCATCTCCAGACCGTCTTCGAGGTCGATCAGCGCATAGCAGATATCGTCGGCAGCCTCCATCAGGTACACCAATGGATGACGCGCCCAGCGCTGGTCTTCCAGTTGCGGCAGGCCAAGCTTGTGGGCGATTTGCTCAAGCAGTGGCAGTTCGCTCTGATAGCAGCCGAACTTGTGCTTCTTGTAGCCCAGCGAGTCGGCGTGACGCGCAGTCCACGGGTATTTCAGATAGGTACCGAGGGTGGCGTAGGTGAGGCGGGTGCCGCCATCGAACTGGTGATATTCGAGTTGAGTCAGGACCCGGAAGCCCTGGGCGTTACCTTCGAAGTTGAGGAAGTCACCGCGCTCGGCTTCGCTCATCGCATCGAGCCAGCCGCGCCCGGCTGCTTGCTGGAACCAGTGACGAATCGCGTCCTCCCCGGAATGGCCGAAGGGCGGATTGCCGATGTCATGGGCCAGGCAGGCCGATTGCACCACCATGCCCAAGTCGCTGGGTTCGCACCAGTCGGGCAGGGCGTTGCGCAATGTTTCGCCGACACGCATGCCCAGAGAACGGCCCACACAGCTGACTTCCAGCGAGTGGGTCAAACGGGTGTGAATATGGTCGTTACTCGTGACCGGATGCACCTGAGTCTTGCGCCCCAGCCGCCGGAAAGCGCCGGAGAAGATGATGCGGTCGTGGTCTTTGTGAAACGGACTGCGCCCCAGTTCCTGCGGGCTATGCAGCGGTTTACCAAGGCGTTCGCGGTTGAGCAGGGTCTGCCAATCCAAGGCTGGTTCTCTCCGTCGGTGACTGGGATGACTGTGGCCCTAGCTTCCCGGTTCGAGCCTTGCGCTGCAAGCGGAACTACAGGCCCGCCGCGTCGATATCGATCAGCAACAGCCGTTCGCCGTTATCGAAGAACTGCCCGGCGGTCAGGCAATACTGGTTGCTGGTGGCGTCGCGGTAGGTGTTGGACAAGGTCAGACGGCGCTCCTCCCAGCCCTCGGCGAGCAAATGGTAGAAGTACGGACGCCATGACCAGTTGTGCCCCAGATAACGGTCGTCGGCAAACCAGCCACTTTGACGCCACTCAAGGTTCGGCGTCAGTTGCGTGCCGTGGCGGTCGCACTGGTAGAACCGCAGCAGCCAGGGATAGTCGGTCAGTTGTGGCAGCGCACTGAGCGGCGCATGAGCCTGGGCCCAGGCCTGGAGAATCGCCATCAGTTCGGCGAGTTGCTGGCGCATCTGCATCAGGCGCCCACGCTCGGTCAGTTTCTGGCGCACGTAACGCTGGCGCAGTTCGGCGAAGCGCTGCACAAAGGCATCCGTTGAATAAAAGGCTTCCTCAGCCCGCGCGAACAGGAAGCCCTGAACGTAACGTGAGCCGCATTCAAGAGCGAAATTGAGCTGAGCCTCGGTTTCCACGCCTTCGGCAATGATCCAGCAACCGGTCTTCTCGGCCATTTGCGCGAGGGCCTTGACCACTTCGCTGCTCGGCCCGCCCAGCGCTGCGGCCTGAAACAGGCGCATGTCGAGTTTGAGAATGTCCGGCTGCAGGGCCAGCACCCGGTCGAGCTGCGAATAGCCGGCACCAAAATCGTCAATGGCGATGCGCGCACCGGCCTCGCGATAGCGCGCAACCACCTCGGCCAGACGTTGGCTGTTGCCGCCCAGTTCAGTGATTTCGAAGACGATGCGTTGCGGCTCGACGCCATGGCGCAGCATCTGCTTGAGGCTCGGCAGCGGCTGATCTGCGCGCAGGCGACTGATCCAGCGCGGCGACATGTTCAGGCTGAGAAACCATTCGGCGGGGGCTTCATGCAAGCGGCTCAAGGCGTTGTCGCGAATCTGCCGGTCGAGACGCCGCAAGGCAACGGCCGGGGTGCGCGGGTCGGCGAACAGCGGCCCGACCGAGGCCAGTTGCCCGTCCGCCTGACGCAGGCGGCCCAGTGCTTCGACGCCTGCAATACGTCCGGTGGCGGTATCGATGAAAGGCTGAAAGCAGGCGAGCGGTTGCCCGTCGATCACGGGGCCTCCTTAGTCGTTCTTGTTCTGGGTGAACCCCGCCGTTCGGATAGGCGCGCGGGATTGAACCTCCGGATAAGGAGGTTCATCCCGCGGGTATTGCAAGAATACAGCCAGATGCGCGGCTCAGCGTTTACTCGAGCTGTGCATCACCAGTTTGATCAGAGGCCCCAGGGTGGTGCCTAGCCGGATCAGCCGGGTCAGGCCACCAATGCCACCGCTTTTCGCGCCTTTGCCGGTGATGAAACCCAGCAGGGTGACGGCGGCCACGCCCCACAGCGGCGCGTGCTTGATGCCGAAACCGCCTTGCAGGCCTTGGGTCATGCCGCGCACGCGCTGCAGGGGTAGCAGCACTTGCCCGGCTTCGTGACGGATTTCCTGACGATGCATTTCCATGCGCAAGCGGATCAGGGCCTTGCGCATTTCCCGGCGTGAGCCGTTGTGTGGCAGTTCAGACAGGCTCATGGCAGCAGGCGCTCCCGATCATTGGCCAGTTCTTCCAGGGTGCCGTGGAAGGGTGAGGATTCATCGAAGATCGCAGCCCGCAGGCGCAGCGCGCAGAAGATCGCCGCCAGCGTATAGAACACGCACAGGCCGATGATGCCGGCCAGGCGATAAGTGTCCCACAGCAGGATCAACACCAGAGCCGACAGTCCGACCAGCAACAGCAGCGCAAACACCAGTGCCAGGCCGGCGAACAGCAGCAGGCTGACGGTGCGTGATTTCTGCTCCTGCAACTCGATGCCGAACAGTTCGACATGGCTGTGCAGCAAACCAAGAACCGCGGCGCCCAAGCGCCGCGTGGAGGAGGATGTGCCCGACCCCGGGCCGGATTCGCCGATCGCCATGATCAGCGCCGGGTGGCCAGCAGGCCCAGCAGGAAGCCGACACCGGCGGCGATGCCCACGGACTGCCAAGGGTTGGCCGACACGTAGTCTTCAGTGGCGGTGACGGCCGCCTGGCCGCGATCACGCAGGGTGTCTTCAGTCTGTTTCAGGGTTTCCCGGGCGCGCAGCAGGCTGTCGTGGATCTGGTCGCGCAGCTCATCGGCTTGATCGCCGGCCAGAGTTTTGGTGTGCTCGAGCAACCGTTCGGTGTCGGCGACCAGGGTCTGGAAGTCGTTCATCAGGATTTCTTGAGCAGTCTTTGCCTTGATACTGGCCATCGGTGGATCTCCATAAGTGACGTCTGATGCGTTCGAGTATGAGCCTTGCGCGAAGGTTCACTCCAATTGACTGGTACAGCTTTTGCTATGTCGTGGTGCGTCTTGCCGTCGCCGTGCGCTGTTGGCGGGCATGGATGCAGCAAAACCTTAACTCAAATAATCCGGGTTCGTGTCAGGACATTGCTCTTGTGCGCCAAAGTCGTTCATCGCAGTTGCTGTGCGATGCCTGAAAAGGCGCAACTTGGTGCGTGAATCGTTCGCGCGAACCGCTTTGGTGCCTTTTTAGCCTTCAGGTCTGCCTCTTTATGGAAAATCTGCAAAGCGCTGTGGACACGCTGGTTCACAGCTCCAACACGTTGTTCATTCTGATCGGTGCGGTGATGGTGCTGGCGATGCACGCCGGTTTTGCCTTTCTGGAAGTGGGCACGGTACGCCAGAAAAACCAGGTCAACGCACTGTCGAAAATCCTCAGCGACTTCGCCGTCTCGACCCTGGCCTATTTCTTTATAGGCTATTGGATCTCCTACGGCGTGACCTTCATGCAACCGGCGGCGGTGCTCAGTGCCGATCACGGTTATGGACTGGTGAAATTCTTCTTTCTGCTGACTTTCGCCGCAGCGATCCCGGCGATCATTTCCGGCGGCATCGCCGAGCGCGCGCGATTCGTTCCGCAGCTCTGCGCGACGGCGTTGATCGTGGCCTTCGTCTACCCGTTTTTCGAGGGCATGATCTGGAACGGCAACTACGGTTTGCAAGCCTGGCTGACGACGCGATTCGGTGCCGCATTTCATGATTTCGCCGGCTCGGTGGTGGTCCACGCCATGGGCGGCTGGCTGGCGCTGGCGGCCGTGCTGTTGCTCGGTCCGCGCAACGGGCGCTATCGCGACGGGCGCCTGGTGGCGTTCGCGCCGTCGAGCATTCCGTTTCTGGCGCTGGGTTCGTGGATTCTCATCGTCGGCTGGTTCGGCTTCAACGTGATGAGCGCGCAAACCTTGCAGGGCGTCAGCGGTCTGGTTGCGGTCAATTCGTTGATGGCGATGGTCGGCGGCACGGTCGCCGCACTGATTGTCGGGCGCAATGACCCGGGCTTCCTGCACAACGGCCCGCTGGCGGGGCTGGTGGCGGTTTGCGCCGGTTCCGACCTGATGCATCCGGTCGGCGCTCTGCTCACCGGAGCAATTGCCGGGGCGCTGTTTGTCTGGTGCTTCACCGCAGCGCAAGTCAAATGGCGCATCGACGATGTGCTGGGGGTCTGGCCGTTGCACGGTTTGTGTGGGGTATGGGGCGGGATCGCCTGTGGCATCTTCGGTCAGAGCGCGCTCGGCGGCCTCGGCGGTGTCAGCCTGATCAGCCAGTTGATCGGCACTGCGCTCGGGGTGCTGGTCGCATTGATTGGCGGCTTCGCGGTCTACGGCGTGATCAAGGCGTTGCATGGTTTGCGCCTGAGTCAGGAACAGGAGTATTACGGCGCCGATCTGTCGCTGCACAAGATCGGCGCGGTCAGCCAGGACTAGCGGGCGTTCTCGATTTAGAATGCCGACTAGGTTTCCTCGTCGTCGGCGCCACGGTAAAACCCGTGCAGCAGGCGATAGCGATCACGGCGCACCTGATCGACGCGTTCCTGGACCTGACGCGCCGGCAGGCCGAGCATGATCAGCGCATGGGAGCCGAGCATCAGGCTCGACTCCAATAGCTCCGGCACCACTTCGGTGGCGCCGGCAGCCTTGAGTTCCGCCAACTGGCTGTCGTCGCGAGTGCGCACCAGGATCGGCACCTGGTCATTGTGGCGGCGTGCTTCCTTGAGAATGCGCAAGGCAACATCGGTCTGGTCCACCGCAATCACCACCAACCGAGCACGCAACAGTCCGACGGCGAGCAGCAGATCGGCGCGGGACGAGTCGCCGTAATGCACATTGCTTTCAGCGACGGCGGCTTCCTGAATGCGCACCGGATCGTTGTCCAGGGCGATGTAACGCTGATTGGCATTGCGCATGAAACGCCCGATGGACTGGCCGACCCGCCCGTATCCGCAAATCAGCACATGCTGGTCGAGGTTGGCGTTGAGCGCGCTGATCTCTTCGATCTGCGCTTCCTGATTTGGCTTGCGATGCAGATACAGGGCAATTTTCGGCGCCGCGCGCAGCAACAGCGGGGTCAGCAGCATCGAGCAGAACGTGGCGGCGAGCAGCAGGGCACCCAATTCGTCAGGCAGCATCCGGTTTTGCTGCATCTGCGCCATCAAGGCAAAACAGAACTCGCCGCCCTGTGCCAAGGCCAGGCCGCTGCGCCAGGCGGTTTCGGGATCGCTGCCGCGCCACTTCACCAGCAACGCCACCACGGTGCCCTTGATCAGCATCAAACCCAGCGTCAGGCCGATGATCAGCACGCTGTGGCTGACAAACAGTTGCAGATCGATCAGCATGCCGATGCTGACAAAGAACACCCCGAGCAGGATGTCGCGAAACGGCCGGATATCGGCCTCGATCTGATGGCGATAGTGACTTTCGCCGAGCAGCATGCCGGCGAGAAATGCGCCGAGGGCAGGGGACAGGCCCAACAGGTGCGTCAGCCATGCGGTCAGCAATACGATCACCAGCGCCAGCAGTACGAACAGTTCCGCAGAGCGTGAGGCGGCCACTTCATGAAACAGTCGTGGCAGCAACCAGCGGCTGGCCAGCAGCAGACCGAAAAACAGCACCACGGTTTTTCCCAGGGTCAACGGCAGGGCCCAGTACCAGGGTTGCGCGCTGCTGCCGGCGAACACCGGCACCAGCGTCAACAGTAATACCGCCACCACGTCCTGAAACAGCAAGACCCCGACTGCATTCTGCCCGTGGCTGCTGAACACTTCGTCCAGGCTGCTCAACTCCTTGGTGACGATCGCCGTCGATGACAACGACAGGCCGGCGCCAAGCAACAATGCAGAAGTCACCGGCATGCCCAGCAGGATCAGCACCAGCCCCAGCAAGGCCGTACTGAGCAGCACCTGTTGGCTGCCCAGACGAAACACCACCTGGCGCAACGCGATCATCTTCGACAGGGAAAACTCCAGGCCCAGCGAGAACAGCAGAAACACCACGCCCAGCTCGGCCACATCGGGCAGGTGTTCACTCTCGTTGACCCAGTCGAATGCCGTCGGCCCCACCAACAGCCCCACGCAGAGATAGCCCAGCACCGGCGGCAGGCGCAGGCGCCGGAACAGGGCAATCATCACCAGGGATGAGGCGAGGATGATCAACAGGTTGGCAAACACAAGACACTCCGATGTCGGGTTCTGGCTTTCAAGCGTAGAGGCAAAAAGCGCGGGAGCATGGCCTGATTGGCTTTTCTGTGGACTGATTTGCGTCAGGGTTTTGCTGATTGCTCGTGATGTCCGGTCTTGGGCCCGCTGCGGCTCGACGGGTTTTCGAGGCAGGCCTAGAATGAATGCTCATTTTTTCGGTTGAGCGATCATGCCTCCTGAATGTCAGTTGTTCGGCACCTTGGGCTGCCATCTGTGTGAGGTGGCAGAGGCCGAGTTGATGCCTTTTGTCGAGCATGGTCTGCTGGTGGAACTGGTGGATATTGCCGATGACGAATCCTGGTTCGAGGCTTACAGTCTGCGGATCCCGGTGCTGCGTCGGGTGGATACTGGAGCGGAATTGGGCTGGCCGTTCAGCGCTGATCAGGTGGCGGACTTCCTGCGCTAATTCGTCACTTCAGTGACTCACTATGACTTCCCGCCGGTCGCGACGGCACATTCCTTCCTTGGCACTCTGCGATTTATTCGGTTACTGTATGCGCATACAGTAATTGGCTGGGCCTGCCGCTTTCATGACTTGAGCAGGCGCGCCCGGCAGTCAGAGGGACGAACCGTGGTCAATGTCGAACAGTTGAAGAACAGCGTGAACCGGATGTCGGTTGACGTGGTGCGCGAGGCCGTCCTCGAGCTGCGCCTGGACGGGTTGGTCACCGAGGGCAAGACGCCGTTCAACAAACTGCATTTCAATACCTGCTTCGCGGAAATCGAGGCGCTGTTTCAGCGGGCCGGTTATCACAGGCAACTCGACGTGGTCGGTTATCAAGGATTGCTGTATGCCTTGTATGACCCGGGGCGCTGGGAAGCCGTCGATGTCCTGCGCTGGCTCAAGGAGTTCACCGAAGCCGCCGCGCTGAAGGCGATCCCGGCCTGAGGCAGGCGGCGGAATCGGCGCTAGGTTCGTATCGTGCAGTGTTGGATAATACCGACCTGCATTGAGGGTTCGAATTTCCGTATGTCCACACCAACATTTTCCGCTGCCGAGAATCAGGCCAGTACCCTTTACCTGCCGCCAGGTTCCTGGCTGACCGTGCTTGATTGCCTGTGTGAGCATTTCGCTGCGATCAGTCGCGAGCAATGGCTGGACCGGATCGCCCGCGGGCGGGTGCTGGATGGTCAGGGTCAGCCGATTGCTCTGGACCTGCCGTACAAGGAAGGCCTGCGCATTCACTATTTCCGCGAGGTGCCGGATGAGAAACCGATTCCGGTCCTCGAATCGATCCTCTATGCCGACGAGCATCTGGTGGTGGCGGACAAACCGCATTTTCTGCCAGTGACACCGGCTGGCGAGTATGTCGAGCAAACCTTGCTGCGCCGACTGATTCGCCGTCTGGACAACCCGCACCTTGTCCCGCTGCACCGTATCGACCGGCACACGGCGGGGCTGGTGATCTTCTCGGCCAATCCGCAGACCCGTTCGGCTTATCAGTCGCTGTTCCCGACCCGCAAGATCGATAAACGTTATGAGGCGATTGCCCGTGCGCTGCCTGAGCTGGAGTTTCCGCTGGTGCATAAAAGCTGTCTGATCGATGGCGAACCGTTCTTCCGCATGCAGGAAGGGCCAGGCGTCGCCAATACAGAAACGGCGGTTGAAGTCCGGGAAAAGAACGGCGATCTGTGGCGCTATGGCCTGTACCCGGTGACCGGCAAGAAGCATCAACTGCGGGTGCACATGACCGCGCTGGGGGCGAGTATCTGCAACGACCCGTTTTACCCGGACGTGTTGAAAGACGTTGAGGATGACTACGCCAATCCGTTGAAGCTGCTGGCGCAGGGCTTGCGTTTTGTCGATCCGGTGACGGGCGAAGAGCGCTCATTCGAGAGCCGGATCACTCTTGAGTGGTGAGGCTAACCACTTTTCCACGCCCATGAAAAAGCCCGCAACAATGCGGGCTTTTCTGTATCCGGTGTCGACGTAGAGCTTACAGCTCTTTAACGGTACGAACCTGATCCTTGTTGATGCGGGTCTCTTTGCCGTCCAGTTGCTTGAACTCGTAGAAGCCCGAATCTTCGTCATATTTCGGGGTGTCGACGGCCTGGATTTCGCGACCGTCATTCAAGGTGATCACTGTTGGCGAGGAGCAACCAGCGAGGGTAGCCAGGCCCAGTGCGAGCATGAAAGTGGCGAGGGTCCGTTGAGTCATGAGTGTGTCTCCGAATGGGAATACTTTTGGTTACTGAGCTTGAGACGTATACAAGGCGTGAGAGTTCCTTGAGTGGTGTCAGTCTGACACAGTGTTATGCGCCTTTAACAGTTCGGGGGTGTTGAGGTTGGCCAGGCGCGGGTCATTGTCCGGGCATTGCAGGGCCGTCACGCCGAGGCTGCGCATGACCCGGCCGGGGCTGCGTTCACCGGCGTTCCAGGCCGATTGGAACGCGGGCAGATGCGCCACCGGGATCACGCACAACAGGGGTTCCCAATGGTCGTCATGACGCAACATTAAAGGTTTTTCAGGAAACTGGCTGGCGGCTGTGCGCATGTCGTGCAGCAGCGCTGCGTCGATGCGCGGCACATCGCAGGGCAACACCAGCAAATGCGGCAGACGGGCAGCCTTGAGCCCGGCGAGGATACCGGCCAGCGGGCCCGGAAAGTCGCCTTCCTCATCGCTCACCAGTTGGTCGGCGTAGGCGGCATAACGTTCGCGATTACGGTTGCAGGAGATGATCAGGTCGTCGGTCAGCGGCCGCACCTTGCGCTGCAGATGCGCAATCAGCGGTTCGCCGTGCCATTCGATCAGGCCTTTGTCCTGGCCGCCCATGCGCTGGCCGCGTCCGCCTGCCAGAAGCAGAACGGAGCAGGGGGGCAACGGCGTGTTCAAGGTCATGGTAGCTCTCCAGCAGGGCGGCGAAAAATTCAGGCGCTGTGATATAACACCGGGCTGTTCCCCCTACAACTGGACGCGCCTGATGAAAGCCAAGGCCGATGTACCTTTTGCACCGCTGAATATTGCGGTGCTGACTGTCAGCGATACCCGAACCCTGGACACCGACACCTCAGGCCAGGTCTTCGTCGACCGCCTGACCGCTGCCGGCCACCGCTTGGCCGAACGGGTTCTGCTTAAAGATGATCTGTACAAGATTCGTGCGCAAGTTGCGCACTGGATTGCCGAGGACGTGGTGCAGGTTGTGCTGATTACCGGCGGCACCGGCTTCACCGGGCGTGACAGCACGCCGGAAGCCGTGGCGTGCCTGCTCGACAAACAGGTCGATGGATTCGGAGAGTTGTTCCGCCAGATTTCAGTGGCCGATATCGGCACCTCGACCGTGCAATCGCGGGCGCTGGCCGGTCTGGCCAATGGCACCCTGGTGTGCTGCCTGCCGGGCTCGACCAATGCCGTACGCACCGGCTGGGACGGTATTCTGGCCGAGCAACTGGATTCGCGGCACCGTCCGTGCAACTTCGTACCTCACTTGAAACAGGCGGCACCTTGTGAATCCCGCGGGTAAGCCGGGCAAGACCGGCAGCCTGATGCCCGTCGAAGAAGCGCTGGCCCGTCTGCTGGCAATAGCTGATGCCACGCCGATTGTCGAGCGCGAGTTCTTGCCGTTGGCTGAGGTCCAAGGGCGGGTGCTGGCCGACGACTTGCTCTCGACACTCGACCTGCCGCCATGGCCAAACAGCGCTATGGATGGGTATGCGCTGAATCTCGCTGACTGGACCGGCGAGCCGCTGCCGGTCAGTCAGAAAGTGTTTGCCGGGCAATCGCCCGAACCGTTGAAGCCCGGTACCTGTGCGCGAATCTTCACCGGTGCACCTGTGCCTGCCGGTGCGGATTGCGTCGAGATGCAGGAAAACGCCGAAGTCCAGGACGATGGCCGGGTGCGATTTACCGAAACCCTGCGCATCGGCCAGAACATTCGCCCGCAAGGCCAGGAAACCACCGCCGGTGAATTGATCTTGCCGGCAGGTACGCGGCTGGGGCCGATCGAGCAAGGTCTGGCGGCGTCGCTGGGGTGTGCCGGGTTGAACGTGGTGCACAAGGTGCGGGTGGCGGTGCTGTCGACCGGGGACGAACTGGTCGAGCCCGGCCAGGCACTGGGCCCGGGACAGATTTACAACAGTAATCGGGTGGTCTTGTGCAGTTGGCTGCAGCGCTTGGGTTGTGAAGTGATCGATGCCGGTATTCTTCCGGATGATCTGGCAGCGACGCGTGCGCGCCTGGGCGACTTGCAGGATGTCGACCTGATCCTCTCGACGGGCGGTGTCTCGGTCGGCGAAGCGGATTTTCTCGGCATCGCCTTGAGGGAAGAAGGCGAGCTGGCGCTGTGGAAACTGGCGATCAAACCTGGAAAGCCGCTGACATTCGGCCATTTTCGCAATGTCCCGGTGATCGGTCTGCCCGGCAACCCGGCGTCGACATTGGTGACCTTTGCCTTGCTCACACGGCCCTACCTGTTACGTCGTCAGGGTGTGCAGGATGTCGAGCCGTTGAAGTTCGCTGTCCCGGCAGGTTTTGTCTGGCCGGTAGCCGGCAATCGGCGTGAATATTTGCGGGGCCGGCTTGAACAGGGGCGGGCGATCATCTATCGCGATCAAAGCTCAGGTGTGTTGCGCAGCGCTGCCTGGGCGGATGGGTTGGTCGAAGTGTTGGAGGGCCGAACACTGGCAGAAGGCGATCAAGTCGTTTTCATACCTCTGAGTGATCTGCTCGGCTGATGCGCCTGACATGTGCAGGCTCGACCGATACGGCGTCGATGCCTGCATTTCGCCGTCAATGGCTCATCAATGTGACCAACTGATCGAACCGGCTGTTGGCAACCCAGCCCAACAAACCCAGAACGACGGCCATTGCACCCGCCGAATAGGCCAGGCGATGCTTGATCGTTTTGACATCAATGCGCACTTCATCCATGTCCCGCCGGATGTATTTGAGATGGGTTTCCAGTTCGGTCACGCGCGGTTCCATATCAACGTCTCCAGGGGTTCTAGCGCTCTTTTTGAAATCAGGTGAGTGACTGGCGCGGCTTTCATTAAGCGGTGCGACCGGACTGGGCGAGATTCTGGCTTCATGGCTGTGCATGGAAATGTCCATCGGCGATTTCAACATCAAGCTCACCAGTCTTTCCATGAGTCGGCCCGTTACCAGCTCCGTGAGTGTTTCTACTCATTACCTGCACATCCTTGTGTTGTTGAATTGAAAATTGATACCACCTGCACACGGTGAATCAATGATCGTGATGGGTCAATTGAGCCGATTCCTCACATGTTGTAAGAAAAAATACCGCTGTGTAGGACGCCGTGATTCAGACGCTTGAATTAAAAGTAAAACCTGCGGCTTTTTTGCGTGCACCAGTGGTCAAGATGTTTCATACCGATTCAATCCTGGGGAGTAACCGATATGAGTGAACGCAGGGCACTGTTGATTCTGCATGGCAAGCAGGCACTCAACGAGGCGGTCCGCACCGCTGTTGAAGACAAACGCAAGCAGGGCTGGGACCTGGCGGTGCGCTTGACCTGGGAGGCTGGGGACGCGCAACGGCTGGTGCAAGAGGCACTGGCGGCGGGGTATACAAAAATTATCGCCGGCGGTGGCGATGGTACGTTGCGCGATATCGCCGAAGCACTTTCCGCCCATCCGCATCAAGCCAGCCTGGTGTTGTTGCCGCTGGGGACGGCCAACGATTTTTCTCGCGCGGCGGGAGTCCCGCTGGAACCGGCCGAGGCCCTGGAGTTGCTGGATGTACCGCCACGAGACATTGATCTGGGCGCAGCCGGCGAGCAGATTTTTCTCAATATGGCGACGGGTGGGTTCGGCAGTCAGGTCACCGCCAATACCTCGGAAGACCTGAAAAAAGTCTTGGGCGGAGCGGCTTATCTGTTCACCGGTCTGTCGCGCTTCAGTGAGTTGCATGCGGCCTACGGCGAATTGCAGGGGCCGGATTTTCACTGGAGTGGCGAGCTGCTGGCGCTGGGCATCGGCAACGGTCGCCAGGCGGGCGGCGGACATGAATTGTGTCCGCAGGCACTGGCGGATGACGGCCTGCTGGATATCAGCATCCTGCCGGCGCCCCAGGAGTTGGTCGGTACCCTGAAAAGTCTGCTCAGCGACGGTTTCGGCCTCGACAATCTGTTTGTCAGGGCGCGTTTGCCCTGGGTCGAAATCAAGGTCGCCGAGGGCCTGAGCATCAACCTTGACGGCGAGCCGCTGGAAGGCGAAAGCCTGCGTTTCGAGGCGCGTCCGGCTGCCCTGCGGGTGCACTTGCCCGAGCATTCGCCGCTGCTGAGCGGTGCCGCGGCAATCAGTCGTCGAGACTGATGATCTGCTCGCGCACCGCGAACAGCACCAGACCCGCCACGTCGTAGATCTGCAGGCGTTTCATGATCTGCGAGCGGTGGGTTTCGACGGTCTTGATGCTCAGGCCCAGGCCGTTGGCGATTTCTCGGGTGGATTTGCCGCGCACGATCAACCGCAGGATTTCCAGCTGACGGGCCGTCAGATTGTGCGAGTCTGCGACTTCCGGCTGGTTTTTCTGTGTGCGGGTCAGTGCCTGGTTGATCACGGTATGGGCGATCGCCGGGCTCAGATAGCGTTCGTTGTTACGCAGGGCCTCGAGGGCGTGTTCAAGCTCGGTGGCCGTGGTGTCCTTGAGCAGATAACCGTGCGCTCCGGATTCCAGAGCCTGCATGATCAGCGCCGGATCGGTGTGCATCGACAGAATCAGCACCTTGCTTTGCGGGCGCACCCGCTTGAGTCGCTGCAAAGCTTCCAGGCCACCGGTTTCCTTCATCGAGATATCCAGCAACACGATGTCGGGGCTCAGTTGCTCGACCATCTCGAGCAGCTGCGAGCCATCGCTGGCTTCGCCAACGACCGCGTAGCCGGGGATATCGAGCACCAGAGCGCGCACGCCGGCCCTGATCAGCGAGTGGTCATCCACCAGAAGTAAGTTACAAGTCAACGCATAACCTTATTCGTACTGGCCCGCTCGAGTGCACGGGGCGCCCAGGGGAAGAGTGCTTCGATTTGAGTGCCGTTGCCCGGCTCGCTGATGACGCTCAGCGTGCCGCCCAGTTGTTCGACTCGCTCGGCCATCCCGGCCATGCCTCGTTGTCCTTCGCGGGCCGGGTCGGCGGCGGGCGCAAATCCCAGACCATCGTCGCTGATAAACAATGTCAGGCCTTGTGGCAGACGCTGCACGCGGATCAGCAGATTCTTGGCCTGCGCATGACGCAGGATATTCGTAACCGCTTCTTGGGTAATGCGAAAAGCGGCGACCGCCATTTCTTCCGGAATGCCGTTTAGCCGCTGCTGGCAATCAAGGCTCCAGTGCACCGAGGTGTTGGCCAGGGTCTTGAGCAGGTGCGCGCGCAGGCTGGCTTCGAGACCGAGACTGGTCAACTGGCGCGGATTGAGAATGGCCGACACATCGCGCACCTTGTTCAGGGTTTCTTCAAGGGTGTCGCATAACGTCGAACAATGCTCTTGCAGATCCTGCGGCAAGCGTTTTTTCAGCCACTCGCTTTGCAGCCTGGCGGCGGTCAGCAACTGGCCGATATCATCATGCAGTTCGCGGCTGAGTCGGTGGCGCTCGTTCTCCTGGACTTCGAGCAAACGGTCCGCGAGTTCCTTGGGCTGGAACTTGATCGATTTGCGCGACAGCCGATATTGCACCCACACACATGCGGTGGCAGCGCCGTTCAATAGCAGTACACCTAACGACAGTGGTGCCGAAAAGCCATAGGTCAGCAAGCTGCCGACGGTTGCGGCGACACACAATATAAGTGTGAAGCGGCGGGCATTTTCCCGGGAAGGTGGCCATGTGCTGAGTGACTTGAGACTGGCGTACATAACGGATGGAGCCAATGGATGTTCGCTGCGGGTAGATCAACCGGTGGTGGGCAGATCTCTGTCTGAAATTGCTGTCAATAATGTTATTGGTTTTAGTGAGGTTCAGTGAACGATATCTGACCGCCAACTTCGATGGATGTCTGCCATTGAATCACTTTGCCACTAATTGAAAGCAATTAGTGCTCGGCATAATACCACTTAAGGTACCGTTGGTCGCGCTTGCCTCCTATGTCCAGCAAGTCAGGAAAGACGCTGAGTTGGACATGAGTTCCATTCTGGAAAAAACTCGCTTTATTGCCTCTTGCGCTTATCGATATTGCCTGAAGTTGCCGGTTATACAGACACAGGAAAACCCTGAGGCGGCAGGAAAATATCTGCAGCGGTCAGGTGTGATTAATTAACTTGTGCTTGTCGCTGGCAGGCAAGAACTATTCATTTGCGACATTCATCAAACGGGATCTGCGGACTCGATTGCGATCAATCAGGCCTGGCGTTCCAGCGTGAACAAAAGTGACTGGGTCGGGAGCGGCGATTGAAACCCGCATTGACCGACCTGAAATGCAAAGGCTTCGATCAGAGACTTCTGTTCGCTGGTATCGAGGCTCAACTGGCCAGTGTTCTGGTCCACCAGCTCGATCTGCCAGGCCATCAGGGTAAAGCAGTCCTTCAGCGCATCCAGCGCCTGCGCATGCAGATCGATAGAGTCCGGCGCATGGCTGAGCAGGCTGTGAATGTGCAGGGAGAACTCGGAAACCGCTTCCAGCGCCAACGCTTCGGCCCGGCGGGCGAGCTTGAGCAGGGTCGTGCGCATGCAATCGATGGCGTCCTTGTCATTGCTGATCATCTGCAGATGGCTCAGGCATTCTTCGGACTTGGCCAGGAGCGTTTCAGCCTCGACGAGAAATTCGGGAAAGCGTTGTGCCCAGTCTTTGCGGTCGATTGGCATGCTTATCTCCACAGCGTCATGTCTGATGAGGGAATGCCGTGTGTGTCGACGATCATGAACCGTCGCGAGACCGCGCCCCGGCGTGCAGGTGCACAAGCTGAGGGTTTCGAGAGGATGGGGTTCCACCGAACTGCGATCGCACACAATAGCCTGACTCCGTTCATGCAATGAGAATGGCGTCACATTAATGGCTATTGGATACTGCGAACATCAGGTTGGGCCTGATTGTTCCTAGGGGATTCCCTGATGCGCGGGAACCTGTGACGCGAACGGTGGTCGCGCCAGAAGAGAATGTTGCAGATGAAAACACCGCGTCAGTAAAGCATGATGTTAATGTGACATCAATGCCCGCGTCTGGCATTTTTATATCAATCTTTATGGGGATCAAGATTGGCCACCAACCGCCGATAACTCCTCTTAGTGAATTCATCAGAACAAGCCCAGGAGTCATTGATGGCCGGCATTCTCGACACGGTAGACCAACGCACGCAACTGGTGGGTGAGAATCGCCTGGAAATTCTCATGTTTCGACTGGCCGGACGCCAATTGTTCGCGATCAACGTGTTCAAGGTTCAGGAAGTGCTGCAACTGCCCAAGCTGACCCTGATGCCCCAGCGCCACCCGTTTGTCTGCGGCGTGGTCAATCTGCGCGGCCAGACGCTGCCAGTGATCGACCTGTCCCAGGCGATTGGCATGCGCCCGTTGGTGCCGGGTCCGAACAGCACCATCATCGTTACCGAATACAACCGTTCGGTGCAGGCCTTCCTCGTGGGGGGCGTGGATCGCATCGTCAACATGAACTGGGAAGCCATCCTGCCGCCGCCCACCAGCGCTGGGCGTCAGCATTACCTGACTGCGATCAGCAAGGTCGACGAACAGTTGGTGGAAATCATCGACGTCGAGAAAGTCCTCGCCGAAATCGTCCCGTACAACGCCAAGGTTTCGCGCGACAAGCTTGACGATCCGGTGCTGGAACGTGCCCGAGGTCGCGAAGTGCTGCTGGTGGACGACTCCAACGTCGCGCTTTCGCAACTGCGCGACACCCTCGGTCAGCTCGGGGTGAAAATGCACATCGCCAGCGATGGTCTGAAAGCGCTGAACATGCTCAAGGCCTGGGCCGATACCGGCGTGCACATGACCGACAAACTGTTGATGATCTTCACTGATGCGGAAATGCCGGAAATGGACGGGTATCGCCTGACCACCGAAATCCGCAACGACCCGCGCCTGCGCAGCCTGTACGTGGTGCTGCACACCTCGCTGTCCGGCAGCTTCAACGATTCGATGGTGAAGAAGGTCGGCTGCGACAACTTCCTCTCCAAGTTCCAGCCGGACAAACTGGTCGACGTGGTGCGCCAGCGGCTGATGCTGGATGAAGTACCGGCCTGATCCTGACACCAAACCACTTTTGTAGGAGCTGCGGCACGCTGCGATCTTTTAACTTTGATTTTAAAGGCCAAAAGATCGCAGCGTGCCGCAGCTCCTACATTGTTTTGCGGCGTCTGGACTGAGGCTTTGATTCGCAGATCAAGCTCGTATAGGGTGGCTTTCTTTAGCCACCAGGAAGCTGGCCATGCTGCGTCTGAGCGCGCTTTATCGTTACCCGTTGAAATCCGGAAAACCCGAGATTCTGCAATCGATTGGTCTGGACAAACTGGGCCTCGCAGGGGATCGACGCTGGATGCTGGTGGACGAGGCCAGTGGCCGCTTCCTGACCCAGCGCGCTGAAGCGAAGATGAGCCAGTTGTCCGCCCTGTGGAATGTGCAGGGCGGTCTGACCCTGAGTGCGCCAGAACAGCCTTCAATCGAGATTGCCTTGCCGGGCAACGACGCCGAACTGCGCGGCGTGACCATCTGGCGCGACACCCTGCGCGTACCGGATGCCGGTGACGCCGCAGCGCGTTGGGTCAGCGACTTCATTGGCAAACCGACGCGGCTGGTGCAGGTGCCGCTGGATCGTGCGCGCATGACCCAGGCAGGTATCGGCAAGGATGATGATCAGGTCGCATTTGCCGACGGATTTCCGTTGCTGTTGATCGGCGAGGCATCGTTGCAGGATCTTTCGCAAAAGGTCGGGCGGCCGCTGGAGATGCTGCGCTTTCGGCCGAATCTGGTGATCGAGGGCAGCGCGGCGTTCGCCGAGGATGGGTGGAAGCGGATCCGTATCGGTGACGTCGAGTTCCGGGTCGTGAAGCCATGCTCACGCTGCATTCTGACCACCATCGATCCGCAGACCGGCGAACGCAGTGCCGATCGCGAACCGCTGGCGACCTTGCAGAAATACCGGGCCCAGGCCGATGGTGCGATGTTCGGGCAGAACCTGGTCAACGACAGCAACGGTCAGCTCGAAGTCGGGATGGCGGTGGAAATCCTCGAGTAACCGGCGTTGAAATGAAAATGCCCGTGTCTTGTGACACGGGCATTTTTTTGCGCCGGGAAAACCGTGGTGTCAGCCGCGGTATTCGCACAGGTAAGCGGTGTCGACCGCAACTTTCAGCTGAAACTTGCTGTTGGCCGGCACGTTGAACTGGCTGCCGGCGGCGAAGGTTTCCCAGTCGCTGCTGTCCGGCAGTTTGACGGTCAGGGCGCCGGAGATCACGTGCATGATTTCGCGCTGAGCGGTGCCGAATTCGTAGTCGCCCGGGGCCATGACGCCGATGGTCGCCGGACCTTCAGCGGTGCCAAAAGCGATCGACTTGACGGTGCCGTCGAAGTACTCGTTGACTTTGAACATGGGCGATTCCTCTCGAAAAGGGCTTAAAAGGGTCAAAAAGGGGCGGCCAGTATGCACAACGCTTCTGGCGCCGTCACCTGCGTTAGAGTGGCAACACCAGCGGCAACAAGCGCGCGGTATTGCGCGCATCTTCCAGCGCCCGATGCTGCTGACCGCTGAACTGCATGCCCGCCAGTTGCAGCGCACCGTTGAGTCCTAATGGCCGCTCCAGGCGCCGCGCCTTGGCGAAGCGCTGTTTGAGATTCATGTGCGGCACCCGGCCCAAGAGGCTGTCGAGGTGCAGACGTTGCCATTCCTGCAGCAGTTGCTTGCGGTCGTAGTCACCCCAACTGACCCAGCCTTCGAGACGGGTCTGGTGCTGGCCGAGCCAGCGCTCGAAAGCCGGCCAGACCTCGCTCAATGGTTGCGCGGCATCGATATTGGCCTGGGTGATGTGCGTGAGTTCTCGACAGAACGTCGTCAGCAACGGGCGCCGCGTCGGTTTGACGAAGCGCTGGAAATGATCCTGCTCGCGCCCGGCCCGATCCACCAGGGTCGCGCCGATCTCGATGATTTCCATGTCCGTAACCGGCCAGCCACCCTCGTCTGTGGTGGCTTCCAGATCTATGACCAGCCAATGGGGCATCGCAGGGTTCCTGATTTCCGCGTTCTGATTTATCAGAGCGTAGTCAAACCCCGCGCTTGTGTCCGGGTGACTACTCGACCTGCAACAGAACCTGACGATTTTTTACCTGATCGCCGACCTTGACCTGCACCCGCTTGAGCACGCCATCGATGCCGGCCTTGAGCGGGTGCTCCATTTTCATTGCCTCCAGCACCACCAGCAATTGACCCTTGCTGACCGGGCTGCCTTCGCTGACCAGTACGTCGACGATGGCCCCGTCCATCGGCGCCTTGAGCGTGCCGGAGCTGACGCTGCTCTGACTGTTGATCAGTGCATGAGTTCGATCCTCCAGGCGCAGGCTGCCGGGATGGGTGAACAGCCAAAGGGCTTCGCCCTCCAGCCGATAGGCGTGACGCTGACGCAGGCCGTCGATCTCCAGGGTCACCGAGCGCTGATCACCGTCAATGACCTTGACCGCCAGCGAGCGCTGCATGACGTTGACGCTGAAGTGACCATCGCCGCCCGCCAGCAGTTGTAGCGTCCAGTCCTGTTGTTCAAGGCCGAGACGGAAGTTGAGCGGCACGCCGGCATTGTTGCGCCAACCCTTGAGCGGCGAACGGTGGGCTTGCGCGCCGGCCTGGTAAAACAGCACGGCGGCGATCGCAAGCTCTTCTGCACTCGGGGCATAGGTGTGCAGGTCTGGGTGATCGGTGAAGTGCTGGGCGATGAACGCAGTGCTGAATTCGCCGCTGATGAACTGCGGATGTTGCAGCAGGCTGTCCAGCAGCCGCTGATTGCTCTGCACGCCGAGCAGCACACTGTCCTGCACCGCGCGCAGCAGCTTGCGCCGGGCCTCTTCGCGGGTGGCGCCGTGAGCGATCAGCTTGCCCAGCATCGGGTCGTAGAACGGGCTGATCGACTGGCCTTCGAGCAAGCCATGATCGATCCGCGCGCCTGGGCTCAGCGCCGGTTCCCAGGCTTGAATGCGCCCGGTCTGCGGCAGGAAATTCTGCGCCGGATCTTCCGCATACAGGCGTACTTCCATGGCGTGGCCATTCAGCGTGACCTGGTCCTGAGTCAATGGCAGTGGTTGCCCTTCGGCGACCGCCAGTTGCCAGGCGACCAGATCCAGCCCGGTGATCAACTCGGTGACCGGATGCTCGACCTGCAGCCGCGTGTTCATCTCCAGAAAGTAGAACTGCCCACGGGCATCGAGCAGAAATTCGACGGTGCCGGCGCCGACGTAATTCACCGCACGACCGGCCTTGAGCGCCGCTTCGCCCATGGCCTGACGCAACGCGTGGGTCATGACCGGGCAGGGTGCTTCTTCGATGACTTTCTGATGGCGTCGTTGCACCGAGCAATCGCGTTCGCCCAGATAGATCAGGTTGCCATGGTGGTCGCCGAACAGCTGCACCTCGACATGCCGTGGCTCGATCAGCGCCTGTTCGAGGATCAGTTCGTCGCTGCCGAAACCGTTCAATGCTTCGGAACGCGCGGTGCGCAATTGCGCGGGTAATTCGTCGCTGTTGTGCACCAGACGCATGCCGCGCCCGCCACCGCCGGCGCTGGCCTTGATCATCAACGGGTAGCCAATGCGTTGGGCTTCGCGCAGCATCGTCGCGTCATCCTGCGCCGCGCCTTGATAGCCGGCGATGCAGGGTACGCCGGCGTCGAGCATGGCGATTTTCGACAGGCGCTTGCTGCCCATCAACTCGATGGCCTCGGCACTTGGGCCGATGAAGGTCAGGCCAGCTTCTTCGCAGGCGCGGGCGAACCCGGCGTTTTCCGAAAGAAAGCCATAGCCGGGATGGATCGCGTCGGCGCCGCTGCGGCGTGCGGCATCGAGGATCGCCGCAATGTTCAGGTAGGACTGCTGCACGGGCGCCGGGCCGATGTGCACCGCCTGGTCGGCCATCTGCACATGCAGGGCGTCGGCATCGGCGTCGCTGAACACGGCGACGGTGCGATAACCGAGGGCCTGGGCGGTACGCTGGATGCGGCAGGCGATTTCACCGCGATTGGCGATCAGGATTTTGTGGATGGCGGGCATGGGCTATTTCCTTGGAAGTTGCATTGCATGTGCTGGCCTCATCGCTGGCAAGCCTGCTCCCACAGGTTTTGTGAGCGACGCAAATCCCCTGTGGGAGCTGGCTTGCCAGCGATGCTTTTAGGTAGCCCACCGCGGTTTACGCTTTTGCACAAAAGCCATGGTGCCCTCGATCCCTTCGGCTCCAGCTACCGCGTCGCTGAACCATTGCGCCGCCTCATCGAGCAATTCACTCGACGGCTGTCCGGCACTGGCCAGCAACAATTTTTTGGTCATCGCATTCGCCTGCGGTGCGCAACACAAAATCTGGCCGAGCACTTGATCAAGGCGCTCGGCCAGGGCTTGCGAATCCTGCTCGACAAAATGCACCAGCCCCAAACGTCGTGCCTCCAGGCCGTCGAAGCGTGCAGCGGTCAGCGCCAGTCGGCGGGTTTCGGTGAGACCAATGCGCTGCACCACGAACGGGGCGATTTGCGCCGGCAGCAGGCCGAGGCTGGTTTCCGGCAGGCCGAACTGCGCCTGATGATCGGCGATGGCGATGTCGCTGACACACGCCAGCCCGAACCCGCCGCCGAGCACCGCACCTTGCAACACGCTGATCAGCACTTGCGGCGTGTGCTGCGCTTCTTGCAGCAGCGCGCCGAAAGCACGGTTCAATTCGCGGTAGGCGTCAGCGCCCCGGGCGCGGGCGTTGGCCATGTCCTTGAGGTCGCCACCGGCACAAAAATGCCCGCCGGCGCCACTGAGCACCAGGGCGCGAACATCGCGGTCATCCTTTACCGCAGCGAACACTGCGCGCAGTTCGGCGACCATGTGCAGGCTCATCGCATTGCGGCTGTCGGGGCGATTGAGGGTGATGTGCAGCACGCCGCCATGTTGCTCCAGCAGCAGGGTCTGGCAATCGGGCAGGATGCTCATTTCTTCTTCCCCGGGAGGATGCCCATCAGTTTGCAGATGATGCCGAGCATGATTTCGTCGGCGCCGCCGCCAATCGACACCAGCCGCACATCGCGATAGGCGCGGGCCACCGGGTTGTCCCACATGAAGCCCATGCCGCCCCAATATTGCAGGCAGCTGTCGCTGACTTCGCGACCGAGACGCCCGGCCTTGAGCTTGGCCATCGACGCCAGACGGGTGACGTCCTGGCCTTTGATGTATTGCTCGGTGGCCTGATAGACCAGCGCGCGCAGGCATTCGATTTCGGTCTGCAATTCGGCGAGGCGGAAGTGGATCACCTGATTGTCGATCAGCGCGCTGCTGAAGGTCTTGCGCTCCTTGCAGTATTCGATGGTGCTGTCGACGCAGTATTCCAGGCCTTTGATCATGTTCGCCGCGCCGAACAGGCGTTCCTCCTGGAACTGCAACATCTGCATCATGAACCCGGCGCCTTCGTGGCCGATGCGGTTGCGCTGCGGTACGCGCACGTCGTCGAAAAACACCTGGGCGGTTTCCGAGCTGCGCATGCCGAGCTTGTCCAGATGCGAGCTGAGGCTGATCCCCGGGGTGTTCATCGGCACCATGATCAGCGACTTGTTGATGTGCGGCTTGTCGTCCGAGGTGTTGGCCAGCAGGCAGATGAAGTCGGCGCTGGGGGAGTTGGTGATCCACATCTTGCTGCCGTTGATCACGTAGTCATCGCCGTCCTTGCGCGCGCTGGTCTTGAGCCCGGCGACGTCGGAGCCGGCCCCGACTTCCGAAACGCCGATGCAGCCGACTTGCTCGCCGGTAATCGCCGGGCGAAGAAATTCTTCGCGCAATTCATCGGAGCCGAAACGGGCCAGCGCCGGGGTGCACATGTCGGTCTGCACGCCGATCGACATCGGAATGCCGCCGCAATGGATGGTGCCGAACTCTTCAGCGGCGACAATCGAATAGCTGTAATCAAGGCCCATGCCGCCGAATTTTTCCGGTTTGGAAATCCCCAGCAGCCCGAGATCGCCGGCCTTGCGGAAAATCTCGTGGATCGGAAAACGCCCGGCCTTTTCCCACTCATCGACATGCGGGTTGATCTCATGCTCGACGAACTGGCGGACGGTGCGGCGCAGTGCTTCGTGTTCCGGGGTGAAGATCATTTTTATTGTTCTCCTGGGGATCCGTGGCGGTCGTCAGCGGCTGACGCCGAAGCTGTTGGGTTGCAGCGTGCGGATGTCGGCCTCGTGGCAGATATCCAGCAGATAGCCGAGCAGGGTGCGGGTGTCGCGCGGGTCGATCAGGCCGTCGTCCCACAGGTTGGCGCTGCCGTACAGCGCGGTGGACTGGCTGTCGAGTTTCTGCGCGGTGACCTGTTCGAGCATGTCGAGCATTTTCGGGTCCGGGGTCAGGCCGTCCTTGAGTTGCTTGGCTTCGGTGACGATGCGCAGGACTTTGCCGGCTTGCGCGCCGCCCATCACTGCTGTGCGGCTGTTGGGCCAGGCGAAGATAAAGCGCGGGTCCAGGCCGCGCCCGCACATCGCATAGTTGCCGGCGCCGTAGGAACCACCGACCACCATTGTCAGTTTCGGCACCCGCGCATTGGCCACCGCCTGAATCAGTTTCGAGCCGTGCTTGATCACGCCTTGCTGTTCGGATTCGGTGCCGACCATGAACCCGGTGGTGTTATGGAAGAACAGCAGCGGCGTCTGGCTCTGGTCACACAGCTGGATGAACTGCGCGGCCTTGCTCGCGCCGGCCGGGGTGATCGGGCCGTTGTTGCCGATCAGGCCGCAGGCGCGACCCTGAATTTTCAGTTGACCGCACACGGTCTGTTGATCGAACTCGCCCTTGAATTCGAGGAACTCCGATTCGTCGGCGATCCGCGCGATGATTTCGCGCACGTCGTAGGGCTTCTTCGGGTCGTCGGGAATCAGCCCGAGCAGTTCGTCGATCGGGTAGAGCGGTTCCTTGTATTGCGGCTCCGGCAGCCACGGCAATTGCTCGTTCCACGGCAGCATGCGCAGGATCTCGCGCACCAGCCGCACCCCGTCGGCATCGTTCTCGGCCAGGTATTCGGCGGTACCAGCGACCTGCGCATGCATCTCGGCGCCGCCCAGTTCTTCATCGGTGGCGACTTCTCCTGTGGCGGCCTTGAGCAGCGGCGGACCGGCGAGAAACAGCTTGGCCTTGCCGCGCACCACCACCACGTAATCCGACAGCCCCGGCTGATAGGCGCCGCCAGCGGTGGCCGAGCCGTGCACCACGGTGATCTGCGGCAGGCCCATGGCCGACATCCGCGCCTGATTGGCGAAGCTGCGCGCCCCTTCAACGAAGATATCGGCGGCGTAATTGAGATTGGCGCCGCCGCTCTCGGCGAGGGTGATCACCGGCAGTTTGTTCTCCTGGGCGATCTGTTGCAGGCGCAAAGATTTTTTCAGGCCGGTCGGGGAAATCGTGCCGCCCTTGATCGCGCTGTTGTTGGCCACCACCAGCGCGCGCACCCCGGACACGTAACCGATGCCGGCGATCAGTCCACCACCGGCGGCGCTGCCGTCCTTGTCGTCGTGCAGTTTGTAGCCGGCCAGACTCGCCAGTTCGAGGAACGGTGCACCGGGGTCGAGCAGCAGATTCAGGCGTTCGCGGGGCAGCAGTTGCCCACGTTGCTCGAATTTGCCCTTGGCTTGGGCGGCCTTGTTCAGCAGGTTCTGTTCCAGTTGCTGGATCTGCTCGATGGCGGTGAGCATCGCCGCGCGGTTGCGGGCAAAGGCCTCACTGTGCGGGTCGAGTTGGGACTGGATCTGCGGCATGCCTTACTCCTTGTCCTTGAGCACGTCGGGCAAGTACGCCCGATGGAAGCCGTTGTATGACTCGCTGTGGCTGGCCTTGTGCAGCGGCCATGCGCGATTGCCGAGACTGGCTGCGCCATCGATCTTCAAGGTGCTGCCACTGATGAATGCCGCCGCCGGGCTGAGCAGAAAAACGATCGCTGCGCTGACCTCCGATTCGGTGCCGATGCGCTTGAGCGGCACGTGTTCGCGCAAGGTCGGAATCACCGCTTTGAACGCGCCTTCGTAGGTGTCCATGCCGCTGGAGGCGATCCAGCCCGGCGCCACCGCATTGACCCGCACGCCGGCGTAACCCCACTCGAAGGCAGCGGTCCTGGTGAAGTTGTCCATGCCCGAACGGGCCGCGCCCGAGTGGCCCATTCCGGGCATGCCGCCCCACATGTCGGCGAGCATGTTGACGATGTTGCCACCGTGTTTGCTCATCGACTGGTTGAACACTTCCCGGGCCATCAGGAAACCGCCGACCAGGTTGGTGCGCAGCACGGTTTCAAAGCCTTTCTGATTGATCGAGGCCAACGGCGACGGATATTGCCCGCCAGCATTATTGACCAGACCGTGGATCGGCCCGTGCTCGGCGATCAGCGCGGCGACCAGTTGTTTCACCGCTTCTTCGTCACGGATGTCGCAGGCTTGCCAGTGCGCGCGGCCACCGTCTTCGCTGATTTCGGCGGCGACCTTTTGCAGTTTCTCCGGCTTGCGCCCGACCAGCAGCACCGTGGCACCGAGCGCCGCCAGTTCATGCGCGGTGCAGCGCCCGATGCCGCTGCCGCCCCCGGTGACCAGGATGGTCTGGCCGCTGAACAGCTCGGCTTTGAAAATCGATGCGTACGCCATGAGGCCCAACCTCTAGTCGAGTTGTTCGACGATGCTCTGCGGCACCGGAATCTGGATATCCAGCAGTTGCTGGGCGAACGCTTTTCCCTGCGGATCGATACGCAGGCTCGCGACACCGCCGCCACCGAGGGCGTTTTCCAGCAGGAAGTTCAGGCTGTGGGTGCCGGGCAGGTACCAGCGTTCGACCCGCCCGTGAATCGGGTCGAGGACATGGCGCATCCAGTCGACCATCACCGAGGTGGTCAGCGCCTCGGCGATCCACGGCAGGTATTCGGGCCGACGCGGCAGGACGCCGATGTTGCTGTGGTTGCCCTTGTCGCCGGAGCGCGCCACCGCCAGTTTCACCAGCGGCACACTGGCATCGGCACGGCCCTGGGGTTTGGGCGGTTGATGGGGTGTTGGCAGGTCGTCGCTGTCGAGTGGCGTCTGCGCAGGCAGGGCGCAGGGATATTGTTCCCCGGCCATGGCGACGTGCAGGGTGCAGGCGGTTTTATCGATCAGGAACGAGAACAGGCGGATCAGCGGGTACACCGTCGGCCGCCCGCCGACAATGCCGGTCAACCCCGGTGCCATGCCGGTCGCGGCCTGGGCGATTTCGCGGGAGAACAGCACCAGCGCCTGTTTCTGTGGATGGCGCACGGCGAGTTTGATCACCACTTCGCGGCTGTCCCGACGCTGGCCGTGCGGGCCGTAGGTGGCTTCGCTGCCGAGCAGTTCGATGTCGACTTCGCTGTACGGCGGCCAGCCGCGCTGGCTGAACATTTCCGAGGTCTTGGCGATGATCGCCTGGCTGACGCGCCGCGCCTTGTCCACCGCGTCGATGCCGGCGATCAGGCAACTGGCGGTGCAGCGGAAGCCGTCCGGCCAGGTCGCGCTGACCTTGTATTTGTCGCTGGGCGGCAGACCTTTGGCGCCGTGCACATGCACCGCGTTTTTGCCTTGTTGCTGGAGTTTGACCTGGCTGAAATCGCAGACCACGTCCGGCAACAGATACGCCTGCGGGTCGCCGATTTCGTAGAGCATCTGTTCGCCGACGGTCAGTGGCGTCACCAGACCGCCGGAGCCTTCGGGTTTGCTGACAATGAACTGGCCATCGGCACTGACTTCGGCGATGGGGAACCCGATGTGTTCGTAGTCCGGCACGTCGCGCCAGTCGGTGAAATTGCCGCCAGTGCACTGCGCGCCGCATTCGATGATGTGCCCGGCCAGTGCGGCTTGGGCAAGCTTGTCGTAGTCGTGCCAGCCCCAGCCGAATTCATGCACCAGCGCCGCGCTGACCACTGCGCTGTCGACCACCCGCCCGGTGATGACGATGTCGGCGCCCAGGCGCAGCGCCTCGACGATGCCCGGCGCGCCAAGGTAGGCGTTGGTCGACACGCACAGCGGCGGCAGCGGCGTGCCGTTGAACATTTCGTGGATGCCTTGAGCGGCGAGTTGCTTGAATTGCGGTTGCAGGTCGTCGCCCAGCAGCACGGCGATTTTCAGCGCCACCCCGGCCTTGTCACAGGCGGCTTGCAGGGCGGCGGCACAGGCCTGTGGATTGACCCCGCCGGCGTTGCTGATGACGCGGATGTTCTGTTCGGCCAGTTGCGGCAGCAGCGGGGCCAGGATTTCGATGAAATTCCCGGCGAACCCGGCCTGCGGGTCTTTCATCCGTGCGCCGGCCATGATCGACATCGTGATTTCGGCGAGGTAATCGAACACCAGATAATCCAGGCGTCCACCTGCCACGAGCTGGGCGGCGGCGGTGCTGGTGTCACCCCAGAATGCGCTGGCGCATCCGATGCGAACGGTGGTTGGCATTGTGATCTCCGACTCAGGAACCTGCGACAGAAGTGTTTGGAGGCTACCAAGCAAGCGCTTGGTTTGTAAACATCTGAAATAACTTCTGCCCAAGCGCTTGCTTGGTTGCGGCTCGCGGCTTAAATTGCGCGCAACCCTGCAGGTTCAGGGGGCAACAGACTGATCGACTGTAGGAGAGAACGGGTGGACGAGCAAAAAGCCCTGAGGGTCATGCGCGAACTGGTCGATCAGGGCCAGTTGACCGACCCTGACAGCGCTCGCGGCAAACTGCTGCAAGTGGCCGCTCACCTGTTCCGCAACAAAGGCTATGAGCGCACCACCGTGCGCGATCTGGCCGGAGCCGTGGGGATTCAGTCCGGGAGCATTTTTCATCACTTCAAAAGCAAGGATGAAATCCTCCGTGCGGTGATGGAAGAAACCATCCGCTACAACACCGCGCTGATGCGCGCCGCGCTGGCCGACGCGAGTAACGTGCGCGAGCGGGTGCTGGCGCTGATTCGCTGCGAGTTGCAGTCGATCATGGGCGGCAGCGGCGAAGCCATGGCGGTGCTGGTCTACGAATGGCGCTCGCTGTCCGAAGAAGGCCAGGCCAAAGTCCTGGCCCTGCGCGATGTCTACGAAGAGATCTGGCTGCAGGTGCTGGGCGAAGCCAAGGCAGCGGGCTTCATCCGTGGCGATGTATTTGTAACCCGACGTTTTCTCACGGGCGCGCTGTCCTGGACCACCACCTGGTTCCGTGCCGGCGGCAGTCTGAGCCTCGATCAACTGGCCGATGAAGCGCTGATTCTGGTGCTCGAAGAGCGTTGACCCACTTTTTAACCGGCCGGGAAACTGGCTAACTGGGCGAAACCGCCTAGCTTGAATGCATTGATCGGTATTTTTTCGGGGAGTGGGGTGTTTTGAAGTCTTCGCCAATTCGGACGGCCACGGGTCTCTTGCTCGTTGCGCTGACGGCATTTTCAGGGTTGCCTGCGCAGGCGGCGCAACTGGTTCGGGTGGGCGCGGCGCACTTTCCCCCTTACACCATCCGCCCGGAAAACGGCGCTGATACCGGGCTGTTGCCGGAGCTGGTCAAGGCGCTCAATGAGTCGCAGAGCGACTATCAGTTTGAGTTGATCCCCACCTCGATTCCCCGGCGCTTCGGTGATCTGAAGGACGGACGCACCGACATGGCGATTTTCGAGAACCCTGATTGGGGCTGGAAGGACATTCCACACATCACGGTCGATATGGGCCTGGAAGACGCGGAAATTTTCGTCGCGCAAAAGGAAGAAGGTCGCCAGCAGAATTATTTCGCCGACCTCAAGGGCAAACGCCTGGCGCTGTACAGCGGTTATCACTACGAGTTCGCCAACTTCAACGCCGACCCCAAATACCTCGCCGATACCTTCAACGCTACGCTGACCTATTCCCACGACAGCAACCTGCTGATGGTCTTGCGCGGGCGCGCCGACATCGCGCTGGTCACACGCTCGTACCTGTACGATTACCTGCTGCGCAATGAGAAAGTACGCGACGAGTTGCTGGTGTCACAGCGCATCGACCAGGTCTACCACCACTATGCGATATTGAGCCCGACCGCGCCGATCACCGGCGAAGCATTCGGCAAGTTACTGCAGGGTTTGCGCGATAAAGGGCAGATGCTGAAGATCTTCGAGCCGTACAAGATTGCCGTGGTGCCGGTGCCGCATCCCTGAGCGATTTTCTCCGGCGCGGCTAAATTTCCGCGCTCGGCTCACGTCCCATCGTTGAACTGTCGACGATTACCGTGAGCCCGACCCATGTCCCATCTGAATGATCTGACTGTCCTGGCCTTGCCTTCGGGCAGTCAACTGCTAGCCGATGCCACCGCAAGCCGTCTGAGCCTGAGCCTCGACGGACAACCGCTGATTCGCCTGCGCCTGGACTCTGAAGGCCACGGCCCGATCCAGCTCGATGAACGCTTTGCCTTGCCGCCAGGCTTGGCGCTGTGGGCCGCGTGTTATTGGTTGTTCGCCCGCGAGCCGGCGCGTCAGCAATTGATCTGGCAACTGGATCAACTGCCGAGCGAAGCCTTGCTCAGCGGTTTGCTGGTGAGCACTGAAGTGGCCGGTGAGTATAGCTGCGAACGCACGCTGTTCTGGCAACTGCCGCAGCCGTGGCTCGGCACGTCGCCGAGCGGCAGCTACCCGCAGCAGATGGTCATCAGCAACGGCAAGCGCCATCCGCTGCGCCCGGTCAAGCCGCGGGGTGAGGTCTATCGGCGTTTCGATGCGCGTCTTGGCGCGTGGGTCTCTCTGCGTACAGTGGAAATCGAACAGGATCTGGCGCGCTTCAATCGCTGGCAGAACAGCCCGCGAGTCGCCAGTTTCTGGCAGGAGGAGGGCAGTCTCGAACAGCATCGCGAATACCTGAACAAACTCGACGCCGATCCGCACACCCTGACGCTGATCGGCTGTTTCGACGATCAGCCGTTCGCCTATTTCGAAGCCTACTGGGCCAAGGAAGACCGTATCGCGCCGTTCTACGATGCCAACGATTACGACCGTGGCATTCACATGCTGGTGGGCGAGGAGAATCATCGCGGACCGCACAAGGTCGCGAGCTGGCTGTCAGCACTGGTGCACTACCTGTTTCTGGACGATCCGCGCACGCAGCGGGTGGTCGCCGAACCGCGGGCCGACAACGCGAAGATGATTGGCTACATGCACAATCAGTGCTTTCACTGCGAGAAGGAATTCGACTTCCCGCACAAGCGTGCGGCGTTGATGATGCTCGGGCGTGAGCGGTTTTTTGATCGCTGCACATTGGCGTAAAGCAAAAGATCGCAGCCTTCGGCAGCTCCTACAGGGAAATGTGTAGGAGCTGCCGAAGGCTGCGATCTTTTTTTTGCGCTGAGCCGGACTTAACGACGCCCCATCGACACCGCATCCCCGCGACTGCCCGAGACCTTGCGGCAGTGCACCAGCGCATCGCGAATCATGAAGTTGACCAGGGTTGGCGAGACGCCGAGTTCCTTGGCGATGTCCTTCTGCGGTACGCCGTGCAGGCGATACATCTCGAAGGCATAGCGCGTGCGGCTGGGCAACTCGGTCAGCGCGTCGGCGATGTGTTCCAGGGTCGAGAAGTTGATGTGCGAGGTTTCCGGCGACGCGCCCTGAATCACCACGTTCAAGCCTTCCTCCTCGGGGCCCGAGTACTTCTGTTCCAGCGCCTGTTTGCGGTAGTGATCGATGGCCAGGTTGCGCACGATCTGGAACAGATAACTCAATTGCGCCTTGATCGACGAGGTGATCGGTGGCGCCGATTGCAGCCGGAAGAACGCATCCTGCACCACGTCTTCGGCGCGCGAACGGCAGCCGGTAATGCGCGCTGCGATCTTCACCAGAATCAGTCGATTGTCGACAAAGGCCTGAAGTAGCGGTGAATCGCACCTGCTTGTGGATACTTGTTCCGTCATGGAAATCACCTTGCTGCCAATAGGTTCGTGGGACGGTTGGGGGAGGGGCCGTCCTACACATCGAGCGACAAATTATGTTGAATGATAATGATTGTCAATTGAGAAAGAGAAGTAATGCTCCGTAAAGGTGCGAAGCGCGAACTGCGACACACCGCCACAGTCCCGTCCCCATTGGCGATCCCGCCCGCCGACTAATTATTTGCCGACGTCGTCCGTTCTCTTGGGTGAATGGCTGCGGCTGCACAGCCCCGGCCAGCCAGCCTTCCGAAGCCTCGCGTGGTCGGCACAGACCACGCCCTGCATGCCCTTCGAAGGGCGTGACGCAGCACATCGATTCCATTTGCAAGCCGAATTCAGGCAGGAAACCTCATGACCGACGCGTTCGAACTCCCTAGCACCCTGGTCCAAGCCCTCCAGCGCCGCGCGGCGCTGACGCCGGATCAACTGGCCTTGCGGTTTCTCGCCGAAAACCCGGAACAGGCTGTGGTGCTCAGCTACTGCGAACTCGATCAGCGCGCCCGCAGCATCGCGGCCGCGTTACAGGCGCAGGCCGACTTTGGTGATCGCGCGGTGTTGCTGTTTCCCAGTGGCCCGGATTACGTCGCGGCGTTCTTCGGTTGCCTGTACGCCGGGGTGATCGCGGTGCCGGCTTACCCGCCGGAGTCCGCCCGTCGGCATCATCAGGAACGCCTGCTGTCGATCATTGCTGATGCCGAACCGCGTCTGCTGTTGACCAGCGCCGATCTGCGCGAGGCCTTGCAGCAAATCGACGGCGCGCCGCCGTTGCTGTGCGTCGACACCCTCGACAGCGCACTCGCCGAAAACTGGGTCGAGCCGAACCTGCCGCAAGCACACATCGCCTTCCTGCAATACACCTCCGGCTCCACCGCGCTGCCCAAAGGCGTGCAGGTCAGCCACGGCAATCTGGTGGCCAACGAGCTGCTGATTCGCCACGGCTTCGGCATCGATACGAACCCTGACGACGTGATCGTCAGCTGGCTGCCGCTGTACCACGACATGGGCCTGATCGGCGGACTGCTCCAGCCGATCTTCAGCGGCGTGCCGTGCATCCTGATGTCGCCGGCGTACTTCCTCGCGCGCCCGCTGCGCTGGCTGGAAGCGATCAGCCAATACGGCGGCACCATCAGTGGCGGCCCGGATTTCGCCTACCGCCTGTGCAGCGAGCGGGTCAGCGAATCGGCATTGGAACGTCTCGACCTGAGCCGCTGGCGCGTGGCCTATTCCGGCTCGGAACCGATCCGTCTCGACAGCCTTGAACGCTTCGCCGAGAAGTTCGCCGCGTGCGGCTTCAGCGAGGACAGCTTCATGGCCTCTTACGGCTTAGCCGAAGCCACCCTGTTCGTCGCCGGCACCCCGCGTGGTACCGGCATTCCAGCCTTGCGCGCGGACGATCAGGCCTTGGCACAGAACCGCGCCGAGCCGGGCGCGGGCAGCGCGATCATGAGTTGCGGCATCAGCCAGCCCGAGCACGCGGTGCTGATCGTCGAACCGAGCAGCCTCGAAGAACTGGCCGATAACGCCGTCGGTGAAGTCTGGGCCGCCGGTCCGAGCATCGCCCACGGCTACTGGCGCAACCCCGAAGCCAGCGCCAAAACCTTCGTCCAGCATGCCGGCCAGACCTGGCTGCGCACCGGTGACCTGGGCTTTATTCGCGACGGCGAGCTGTTTATCACCGGACGCCTGAAAGACATGCTCATCGTGCGCGGCCACAACCTCTATCCGCAGGACATCGAGCAAACCATCGAGCGCGAAGTGGAAGTGGTGCGCAAGGGCCGGGTCGCGGCATTCGCGGTCTCTGAGAATGGCGAAGAGGGCATCGGCATCGCTGCGGAAATCAGCCGCAGCGTGCAGAAAATCCTCCCGCCGCAAGCGCTGATCAAAGCCATTCGCCAAGCGGTGGCCGAGGCGTATCAAGAGGCGCCGAGCGTGGTGGTGCTGCTCAACCCGGGCGCATTGCCGAAGACTTCCAGCGGCAAACTGCAACGCTCGGCCTGCCGCCAGCGTCTGGCCGATGGCAACCTCGACAGTTACGCGCTGTTCCCATCCGCCGACGAATCCACGGAAAACCCGGATGCTCCGGTGTCCGACCTGCAAGCGCTGATCGGCAACATCTGGGCCGAGCAACTCAACCTCAAGCAGGTCAACGCCGACGACCACTTCTTCCTGCTCGGCGGCAACTCGATTGCCGCCACACAAGTCATCGCCCGGGTGCGCGAAGAGCTGGCGCTGGAGCTGAACCTGCGCCTGCTGTTCGAAGCACCGACCCTGTCCGCCTTCACCGCAGCCGTGGCGCAACAGCAACAGGACGGTGGCAGCGCCCAAGGCGCAATCACCGCGTTGTCGCGCAGCGAAGCGCTGCCGCAATCGCTGGCACAAAACCGTCTGTGGATCACCTGGCAACTCGACCCGCACAGCAGCGCCTACAACATTCCCGGCGCCCTGCGTCTGCGTGGCGAGCTGGACAAAGATGCTCTGCGCGCCAGCTTCCAGCAACTGCTCGAACGCCATGAATCGCTGCGCACGCGCTTCTTCGAACGCGATGGCGTGGCGCTGCAACAGGTCGACCCCGCAACTGAATTCAACCTGCAACTGATCGACATCAGCGACCTGCCCACGCACCAACGTGAAGCCCGTGCGCAACAGATCCGCGAAGACCAGGCGCGTACTCGCTTCGATCTGCAACAAGGCCCGCTGCTGCGGGTGACGCTGCTGCGTCTCGACGATGAAGATCATCAGTTGCTGGTGACGCTGCACCACATCATCGCCGACGGCTGGTCGCTGAACGTGCTGATCGACGAATTCTCGCGGCTGTACGCCGCTGCCACGCAAGGCCAGCGCGCCGAACTGGCGCCGCTGCCCACCCAATACGCCGACTACGGCAGCTGGCAGCGGCAATGGCTGGCGCAAGGCGAGGGCGAGCGGCAACTGGCGTACTGGAAAGCCCAGCTTGGCGAAGAACATCCCGCACTGGAACTGGCCACCGACCATCCACGCTCGGCCCGGCAAGTGCACAGCGCCGCGCGCCACAGCGTGCGTCTCGGCGCCAGCCTCAGCGAGGCGATCAAACAGACTGCCCAGGCGCAGCAAGCGACGCCGTTCATGCTCTTGCTCTCGGCGTTCCAGAGCCTGCTGCACCGCTACAGCGGCCAGCGCGAGATTCGTATCGGCGTGCCCAACGCCAACCGTCCGCGCCTGGAAACTCAAGGCCTGATCGGCTTCTTCATCAACACCCAGGTGCTGCGCGCCGAGGTCGATTCGCGCCAGTCTTTTGTCGAGTTGCTGGCGCAGACCCGTGAGGCCACGCTCGGTGCCCAGGCGCATCAGGATCTGCCGTTCGAACAACTGCTCGAAGCCTTCCCGCAGGCCCGTGAACAGGGCTTGTTCCAGGTCATGTTCAACCACCAGCAACGCGACTTGAGTGCGCTCAAGCGCCTGCCCGGACTGCTCGCCGAAGAACTGCCGTGGCACAGCCGCGAGGCCAAGTTCGATCTGCAACTGCACAGCGAAGAAGATCGCAACGGGCGCCTGACCCTGTCCTTCGACTACGCCGATGAATTGTTCGAGGCGGCGACCATCGAGCGACTGGCCGAACACTTCAGCAACCTGCTGCGCGCGGTGTGCGAGCAACCGCAACAGGCAATCGGCGACTTGCCATTGCTGACCGCGTGCGAGCATGAGCAGCAACAGGCATGGAGCGTCGCGCCGTGCATCCCGGCGCAACAATGGCTGCCGGAACTGCTCAACCAACAGGCGCACCAGACTCCGCAACGCACCGCGCTGCTATGGGACGGCGGCAGCCTCGATTTCGCCGAGTTGCACGCCCAGGCCAACCGCCTCGCGCACTACCTGCGTGACAAAGGTGTCGGCCCGGATGTGTGCGTGGCGATCGCTGCCGAGCGCTCGCCGCAACTGTTGATCGGCTTGCTGGCGATCATCAAGGCAGGCGGTGCCTACGTGCCGCTGGACCCGGATTACCCCGCTGAACGTCTGGCCTACATGCTCCGCGACAGCGGCGCCCAATTGCTGCTGACCCAGACTGAGTTGCTCGAGCGTTTGCCGGCCAGCGACGGTGTCAGCGTGATCGCCATGGACACGCTGCATCTGGAGCACTGGCCGAGCCAGGCGCCGGGGCTGCACCTGCACGGCGATAACCTTGCCTATGTGATTTACACCTCCGGCTCCACCGGCCAGCCGAAAGGCGTCGGCAACACCCACGCGGCATTGGCCGAACGGCTGCAGTGGATGCAGAACAGCTATCAATTGAATGACAGCGACGTGCTGATGCAAAAGGCGCCGATCAGTTTCGACGTGTCGGTGTGGGAGTGCTTCTGGCCGCTGATCACTGGCGCCCGTTTGCTGATTGCCGCGCCGGGCGAACACCGCGATCCGCATCGCATCGCGCAACTGGTGCAGCAATACGCGGTGACCACCTTGCACTTCGTGCCGCCGCTGTTGGCGCTGTTCGTCGACGAACCGCTGAGCGCCGAATGCACCAGCCTGCGCCGGCTGTTCTCCGGCGGTGAAGCGTTGCCGGCAGAGCTGCGCAACCGCGTGCTGGCGCAACTGCCGGCGGTGCAACTGCACAACCGTTACGGTCCGACTGAAACCGCGATCAACGTCACCCACTGGCACTGCACCGGCGCCGACGGCGAGCGTTCGCCGATTGGCCGGCCGCTGGGCAACGTGATCTGCCGCGTCCTCGATGCCGATCTCAATCCGGTGCCGGTCGGTGTGCCGGGTGAGCTGTGCATCAGCGGCATCGGCCTTGCTCGCGGCTACCTCGGGCGTGCGGCGCTGACTGCCGAGCGTTTTGTGGTCGATCCGCTGGGCGAGCAGGGCGCACGTTTGTACCGTACCGGTGACCGCGCGCGCTGGACTGCGGACGGCGTGATCGAATACCTCGGACGCCTCGATCAGCAGGTCAAACTGCGTGGCTTCCGCGTTGAGCCGGAAGAAATCGAAGCGCGCCTGCTGGCTCAGCCAGGCGTGGCTCAGGCCGTGGTGCTGGTGCGGGAAACCGCTGCCGGCGCGCAGTTGATCGGTTACTTCATCGCGCTGGATACCAGCGAAGACCAGGACGCGCAGATTGCCCGCCTGAACACCGCACTGGCCGCCGAGCTCCCGGAATACATGGTTCCGGCGCAACTGCTGCGTCTCGATGAAATGCCGCTGAGCCCCAGCGGCAAACTCGACCGCCGCGCATTGCCCGAGCCGCAGTGGCAAGTGCGCGAGCACGTCGAGCCGGTCACCGAACTGCAACAACAGCTCGCCGCGATCTGGCATGAAGTGCTCGGCCTGCAACGGGTCGGACTGCGCGACGACTTCTTCGCCCTCGGCGGACACTCGCTGCTGGCCACGCAAATCATCTCGCGCAGCCGTCAGGCCTGCAACGTCGAGCTGCCGTTGCGCACCCTGTTCGAACACAGTGAGCTGGGCGATTTCGCCGAGCAGATCCGCCTGATCCAGGCCAGCGGCAAGACCAACCAACAGCCGCCAATCGCCAGGGTTGATCGCCGTCAACCGGTTCCATTGTCCTATTCGCAACAGCGCATGTGGTTCCTCTGGCAGATGGAACCGGACAGCCCGGCGTACAACGTCGGCGGCATGGCGCGCTTGCGTGGCGTGTTGCATGTCGAGCGTTTCGAGGCCGCGCTGCAAGCGCTGATCCTGCGCCACGAAACCCTGCGCACCACCTTCCCGAGCATCGACGGCGTGGCCCGCCAACAGGTGCATGCCGAGACCGGTGTGCGTATGGACTGGAAGGATTTTTCCACGCTGCCAGCGGAGCAGCGCGAGCAACAGGTCCAGCAACTGGCCGACGCCGAAGCGCATCGGCCGTTCGATCTGGAAACCGGGCCGCTGCTGCGCGCCTGTCTGGTGAAAACCGCCGAGCACGAGCATTACTTTGTCCTGACCCTGCACCACATCGTCACCGAAGGCTGGGCGATGGACATTTTCGCCCGCGAACTCAGCGCGCTCTACGAAGCCTTCGTCGATGACCGCGAGTCGCCGCTGGAGCCGCTGCCGGTGCAGTACCTCGACTACAGCGTCTGGCAGCGCAACTGGCTCGAATCCGGTGAGCGCCAGCGTCAACTCGACTACTGGACCGCGCAACTCGGACGCGAACATCCGCTGCTGGAGCTGCCCGGCGACCGTCCGCGTCCACCGGTGCAAAGCCATCGCGGTGAGCTGTTCCGCTTCGATTTGAGCGACGACCTCGCCGCCCGCGTGCGTGCGTTCAACGCGCAGCATGGTTTGACCCTGTTCATGACCATGACCGCCGCGCTCGCCACCTTGCTGTATCGCTACAGTAGCCAGACCGACCTGCGCATCGGTGCCCCCGTGGCGAACCGTATCCGCCCGGAAAGTGAAGGGTTGATCGGCGCATTCCTCAACACTCAGGTGCTGCGTTGCCAGCTCGACGGGCAGATGTCGGTCAGCGAGTTGTTCGAGCAGGTGCGCCACACGGTGATCGACGGCCAGTCGCATCAGGACCTGCCGTTCGATCATCTGGTCGAAGCCCTGCAACCCCCGCGCAGCACCGCGTACAACCCGTTGTTCCAGGTGATGTGCAACGTGCAGCGCTGGGAATTCCAGCAGAGTCGCATGCTCGCCGGAATGACCGTCGAGTACCTGGCCAACGATGCGCGGGCCACCAAATTCGACCTCAACCTGGAAGTCACCGACCTCGACCATCGCCTCGGTTGCTGCCTGACTTACAGCACCGATCTGTTCGACGAACCGACCATTGCACGCATGGCCAGGCATTGGCGCAATCTGCTGGAAGCGTTGATTGCCGATCCGCAGCAGCGCCTGAGCCAGTTGCCGCTGCTCGATCAACCCGAGCAACTGCAACTGCTCGACAGCCTTGGCGTCGAACCGGGCACGCATCGACTCGACCAATGCCTCCATCAACTGTTCGCCGAGCAGGCGCTGGTGCGCAAGGATGCCCCGGCGCTGACGTTTGCCGGGCAGACCCTGAGCTACGCCGAACTCGACGCTCGCGCGAATCGCCTGGCCTGGGCTCTGCGCGAGCGCGGGGTCGGTCCGCAAGTGCGGGTCGGTCTGGCGCTGGAGCGCTCGCTGGAAATGGTCATCGGCCTGCTGGCGATTCTCAAGGCCGGCGGCGCTTATGTGCCGCTGGATCCGGAATACCCGCTCGACCGTTTGCACTACATGATCGAGGACAGCCGCATCGGTCTGCTGCTCAGCGACCGGGCGATGTTCAATGCCCTCGGCGAACTGCCGCCAAGCGTGGCGCGCTGGTGCCTTGAGGAGGACAGTGCGGCGCTGGCGGATTACCCGGTCAGCGCGTTGCCTTTCATCGGTCTGCCGCAGCATCAGGCGTACCTGATTTACACCTCGGGCTCCACCGGCAAGCCGAAAGGCGTGGTGGTGTCCCACGGCGAAATCGCCATGCATTGCCAAGCGGTGATCGCGCGTTTCGGCATGCGCCCGGACGACTGCGAATTGCACTTCTATTCGATCAACTTCGACGCTGCCACCGAGCGTCTACTGGTGCCGCTGCTCAGTGGTGCGCATGTGGTGCTGCGCGCGCAAGGGCAGTGGGACGCGGAGCAGATCTGCGGCCTGATCCGCACTCATCGGATCAACGTCCTCGGCTTCACCCCGAGCTACGGCAGCCAGTTGGCGCAGTTCCTCGCCACGCAAAATGAAGTTCTGCCGGTGCGGATGATCATCACCGGCGGCGAAGCGCTGACCGGCGAACACCTGCAGCGGATTCGCGCGGCGTTCAAACCGAGCCTGTTCTTCAACGCCTACGGCCCGACCGAAACCGTGGTCATGCCACTCGCCGGGCTGGCGCCGGAAGTGCTGGAAGAGGGCGCCGGCAGCGTGCCGATCGGCAGCGTGATCGGCGACCGTGTGGCGTACATTCTCGACGCCGATCTGGCGCTGGTGCCACAAGGTGCGACCGGTGAATTGTTCGTCGGCGGTGCCGGTCTGGCGCAGGGTTACCACGACCGTCCGGGGATCAGCGCCGAGCGGTTTGTCGCCGACCCGTTTGCCGTCAGTGGCGGACGCATGTATCGCACTGGTGATCTGGTGCGCCAGCGTGCCGATGGTCTGGTGGAGTACCTGGGGCGGATCGACCATCAGGTGAAAATTCGCGGTTTCCGCATCGAACTGGGCGAGATCGAAAGCCGTCTGCTCGATCACGCGTCGGTCCGCGAAGCGGTGGTGCTGGCGCTGGATGCGCCAAGCGGCAAGCAACTGGTGGCCTATCTGGTCAGCGACGTCGCCGAGCAAGGCGAAGCCCCGCAGGCCGAGCTGCGCGAAGCGTTGAAGTCGCAGCTCAAGACGCAGCTGCCGGACTACATGGTGCCGACGCACCTGATCCTGCTGGCGAGCATGCCGCTGACCGCCAATGGCAAACTCGATCGCCGCGCCTTGCCGGCGCCGGATCCTGAGCTCAATCGTCAGGACTACGTCGCCCCGCGCAATGAGCTGGAGCAGAGCCTGGCGCAGATCTGGTGCGAAGTGCTCAACGTCAAACAGGTAGGCCTCAACGACAACTTCTTCGAGCTAGGCGGCGATTCGATCCTGTCGATTCAGGTGGTCAGCCGCGCGCGTCAGCAGGGCATCCATTTCACCCCGCGCGATCTGTTTCAGCAGCAGACCGTGCAGACCCTCGCCGGGGTCGCCAGCCGGAGCGAGCAGGTGCTCGCCGAGCAAGGTCTGGTCAACGGTGCGTCGGCGCTGACGCCGATTCAGCACTGGTTTTTCGCTACGGAAATTCCGCAGCGTCAGCACTGGAACCAGGCGTTGCTGCTGGAGCCGACGGTGACACTGCAGGCGCATCGTCTGGAGCAGGCGCTGCTGGTGGTGATCGAGCAGCACGACGCCTTGCGTCTGCGCTTCAGCGAGATCGGCGGCCAGTGGCAAGCTACGCATCAAGCGCTCTCGGATGCCGAGGTGTTGTGGCAGGTACAGGTGGCAGCGATGGACCAGTGCCAGGCGCTGTTCGCCGATGCGCAACGCAGCCTGGATCTGCAACACGGCCCGCTGTTGCGCGCGGTGTTGGTCGATGGGCCCGAAGGACAGCAACGGCTGTTCATCGCGATCCATCACCTGGTGGTCGACGGTGTCTCGTGGCGCGTCTTGCTCGACGATCTGCAAAGCGTGTATCGCCAGCTCGACGCCGAACAACCGCTGCAGCTGCCGGCGAAAACCAGTGCGTTCAAGGACTGGGCGGCACGCTTGCAGGCCTATGCCGGTAGCGAATCGCTGCGTGAAGAACTGAGCTGGTGGCAGACGCAACTGGCCGGGCCGAACGCCGAACTGCCGTGCGAAAACCCGCAAGGCGGACAGCAGAACTGTCATGCGCAAACCGTCAGCGTGCGCCTCGATGCCGAGCGCACCCAACAACTGCTGCAACAGGCGCCGCGCGCTTACCGCACGCAGGTCAACGACTTGCTGTTGACTGCGCTGGCCCGTGTCCTGTGCCGCTGGAGCGGGCAGCCGTCGGCGCTGATTCAACTGGAAGGTCACGGTCGGGAAACCCTGTTTGACGAGATCGACCTGACCCGCACCGTCGGCTGGTTCACCAGCGCCTATCCATTGCGCCTGACCCCGCACAATATCGAAGAGGCTGCCGGGCAGGGCGCATCAATCAAGGCGATCAAGGAACAACTGCGCGCGGTGCCGCACAAAGGCCTGGGTTATGGCGTGCTGCGCTATCTGGCCGATGACCTCAGCCAGCGCAGCATGGCCGCATTGCCGAATGCGCCGGTGACCTTCAACTACCTCGGCCAGTTCGACCAGAGTTTCGCCAGCGATGCACTGTTCCGTCCGCTGGACGAGCCGGTCGGTGCTGCCCACGATCCGCAGGCGCCGCTGCCCAACGAGTTGAGCATCGACAGTCAGGTGTATGGCGGTGAACTGCTGCTGCGCTGGACCTTCAGCGCCGAACGCTATGACGTGCAGACCATCAACGATCTGGCCAACGCCTATCTCGGCGAACTGCAAAGCCTGATCACCCATTGTCTGCAAGACACCGCCGGCAGCCTGACCCCATCGGACTTCCCGCTGGCAAAACTGACCCAGGCGCAACTCGACGCGTTGCCGGTACCGGCGGCGCAGATCGAGGATGTCTATCCGCTGACGCCGATGCAGGAAGGCATGTTGCTGCACACCTTGCTCGAACCGGGCACCGGCCTGTACTACATGCAGGATCGCTACCGCATCAACAGCGAACTCGATCCCGAGCGTTTCGCCCAGGCCTGGCAAGCGGTAGTCGCCCGCCACGAAGCGTTGCGCGCGTCGTTCTGCTGGAACGTCGGCGAGGACATGCTGCAAGTGATCCACACCCCGGGGCGCACGCCGATCGAGTATCTCGACTGGAGCGCGGTTGCCGAGGCTGACCAGGAACCGAAGCTGCAAGCGCTGCTGAAAAGCGAGCGTGAGGCAGGTTTCGATCTGCTCAATCAGGCGCCATTCCACCTTCGTCTGATCAAGGTCGGCGCGGCGCGCTACTGGTTCATGATGAGCAACCACCACATCCTCATCGATGCCTGGTGCCGTTCGCTGCTGATGAACGATTTCTTCGAGATCTACACCGCCCTCGGCGAAGGGCGTGAAGCCCGGTTGCCGCTGCCGCCGCGTTACCGCGACTACATCGGCTGGCTGCAACGCCAGAGCCTGGCCGAGGCGCGTCAGTGGTGGCAGCAGAACCTGCAAGGCTTCGAACGCACCACGCCAATTCCGAGCGACCGACCGTTCCTGCGCGAACACGCCGGCGAAAGCGGCGGCATGATCGTTGGTGATCGCTACACCCGGCTCAAGGTCGAGGACGGTGCGCGGCTGCGCGAGCTGGCTCAGGCCCATCAGCTGACCATCAACACCTTCGCCCAAGCCGCGTGGGCCTTGGTGCTGCGCCGCCTGAGCGGTGATCGTGACGTGTTGTTCGGTGTCACCGTGGCCGGTCGACCGGTCGAGATGCCGGAGATGCAACGCACCGTCGGCCTGTTCATCAACAGCATCGCGCTGCGGGTGAAAATGCCCGAGGACGATCAGCGCTGCAGCGTGCGCCAGTGGTTGAGTGGCCTGCTCGACAGCAACATGCAACTGCGCGAGTACGAATACCTGCCGCTGGTGAATATCCAGGAACAAAGCGAACTGCCGAAGGGCCAGCCGCTGTTCGACAGCCTGTTCGTGTTCGAAAACGCCCCGGTGGAAGTCTCGGTGCTGGACCGTGCGCAGAGCCTCAACGCGACTTCGGACTCGGGCCGTACCCACACCAACTTCCCGCTGACGGCGGTGTGCTACCCAGGCGATGACCTCGGTCTGCATCTGTCTTACGACCAGCGTTACTTCGACGAAGCGACCATCGAACGCATGCTCGGCGAATTCAAGCGCCTGTTGCTGGCGCTGGTCGATGGCTTCCATGGCGATATGGTCGAACTGCCGCTGCTGGGAGCCGAAGAGCAGGACTTCCTGCTGCACGGCTGCAACCAGAGCGCGCACGATTATCCGCTGCAGCAGAGCTACGTTGCGCTGTTCGAAGCGCAGGTCGCGGCGCACCCGCAACGCATCGCCGCCACGTGTCTCGATCAGCAATTGAGCTACGCCGAGCTGAACCACAACGCCAACCGCCTCGGTCATGCATTGATCGCTGCCGGGGTGCAAGTGGATCAACCGGTGGCGCTGCTGGCCGAGCGTAATCTCGACCTGCTGGGCATGATCATCGGCAGCTTCAAGGCCGGTGCCGGTTACTTGCCGCTGGATCCGGGGCTGCCGAGTCAGCGCCTGCAACGCATCATCGAGCTGAGCCGCACGCCGCTGCTGGTGTGCAGCGAAGCCTGCCGCGAACAGGCGCAGACCCTGCTCGATGAATTCAGCTGCGCCAACCGCCCACGGCTGTTGGTCTGGGAACAGGTGCAGGCATCGATCACCTCCCTGCACAACCCGGGCATCTACAGTGGCCCGGACAACCTCGCTTATGTGATTTACACCTCGGGCTCCACCGGCTTGCCGAAAGGCGTGATGGTCGAGCAACGCGGCATGCTCAACAACCAGTTGAGCAAGGTGCCGTACCTCGATTTGAGTGAAGCCGATGTGATCGCGCAGACCGCGTCGCAAAGCTTCGATATTTCAGTCTGGCAGTTCCTCGCCGCGCCGTTGTTCGGCGCACGGGTAGACATCGTGCCGAACAGCATCGCCCACGATCCGCAGGGATTGCTGGCGCATGTGCAGACCCAGGGCATCACGGTGCTGGAGAGCGTACCGTCGCTGATTCAGGGCATGCTCGCCGCCGAACGCCTGAGTCTCGACGGCCTGCGCTGGATGCTGCCGACCGGCGAAGCGATGCCGCCGGAACTGGCGCACCAGTGGCTGCTGCGTTATCCGCAGATCGGTCTGGTCAATGCTTACGGCCCGGCGGAGTGCTCCGATGACGTGGCGTTCTTCCGCGTCGATCTGGCCTCGACCCGCGGCAGCTACTTGCCGATCGGCACACCGACCGACAACAACTTGCTGTACCTGGTCGATGGCGCGCTGGAGCTGGTGCCGCTGGGTGCGGTGGGCGAGTTGTGCGTGGCCGGCACCGGTGTCGGTCGCGGTTACGTCAGCGATCCGCTGCGCACCGCGCCGGTGTTCGTGCCGAACCCGTTTGGCGCGCCGGGCGAGCGTCTGTATCGCACCGGTGACCTGGCACGACGCCGCAGTGACGGGGTGCTGGAATACGTCGGCCGGGTCGACCATCAGGTGAAGATTCGCGGTTACCGCATCGAACTGGGCGAGATCGAAGCGCGTCTGCACGAGCAACCGGAAGTGCGCGATGCGGCGGTGGGTGTGCAGGAGGGCGTCAATGGCAAGCATCTGGTTGGCTACCTGGTTGCCGCCGATTCGCCACTGAATCCGGGCGAACGCCTGGAGCGGATCAAACAGCGTCTGCGCGCCGAACTGCCGGAGTACATGGTGCCGCTGCACTGGTTGTGGCTGGAGCAACTGCCGCATAACGCCAACGGCAAACTCGACCGTAACGCGCTGCCGGCGCTGGAGATCGGCCAGCTGCAGAGCGCGGATTACCTGGCTCCGCGCAACGAGCTGGAGCAGACCCTGGCCGAGATCTGGGCCGAAGTGCTCAAGGTCGACAGGGTCGGTGTGCGCGACAACTTCTTCGAGCTGGGCGGGCACTCGCTGCTGGCCACGCAGATCGCCTCGCGGGTGCAGAAAACCCTGCAACGCGACGTGCCGCTGCGGGCGATGTTCGAGTGCAGCACGGTGCAGGAACTGGCCGAGTACATCGAGGGCTTGTCGGCCAGCGATATCACTGAAGACAAGGTGGATCGCTTGAATGATCTGATGGCGGAGCTGGAGGGGCTTTAATCGCTGGTGACTGTTGCGGCCTCATCGCTGGCAAGCCAGCTCCCACAGGTTCTTCGGTGGACACAAAATTTGTGAAGACCTTTGAGCATTGTGGGAGCTGGCTTGCCAGCGATGGCGGCAGCAAATTCAACACAAATAAACCGGCATATTCACGTACATATCCAGGGTTGACGATCAACAACCGGCAGCTCAGTCTGCCGGTTCTCTTTTTTATCGCGGGGGTGGTCGATGCCTTTCTTCACGGTTGACGGACAAGCGCTGCACTACATTGATCAAGGCACCGGCCCGGCCGTGTTGCTGGCCGGCAGTTACCTGTGGGACACCGCCATGTGGGCACCGCAGATCGCGGCACTGGCGCCGCATTATCGGGTGATTGCTCTGGACCTTTGGGGCCACGGCGAATCCGCAAAGATGCCATCGGACACCACCTCGCTGGATGACATCGCCCGGCAGGCCGAGGCATTGCTTGATCATCTGGAGATCGATCGGGTCACTCTGGTCGGCTTGTCGGTTGGCGGCATGTGGGGCGTGCGCCTGGCGTTGTCGGCACCGCAGCGGATCAACGGTCTGGTGCTGATGGACACCTACGTCGGTGTCGAGCCCGAGCCTACCCGGCAGTACTACTTCTCGCTGTTCAAGCAGATCGAAGACAGCGGCAAAATCTCCCAGCAACTGCTGGACATCGTGGTACCGATTTTCTTCCGCCCGGGCATTGACCCGCAATCGGCGCTGTATCAGCAGTTCCGCGCCAAACTGGCGGCGTACAGCACCGATCGCCTGCGCGACAGCATCGTGCCGATGGGGCGCATCACGTTCAGTCGGGATGACCAGTTGCCACGCCTGCGCGAATTGAATGCTGCGACCACGCTGGTGCTGTGCGGCGATCAGGACAAACCACGGCCGCCGTCAGAGGCACAGGAAATGGCTGAGCTGATCGGCTGTCCGTGCGTGCTGGTGCCGGAGGCGGGGCATATCTCCAGTCTGGAGAATCCGCAGTTTGTGAATGAGGTGTTGTTTACCTTCCTGAGCGAGCGCAATCGATACACCGAGTGATCGTCAATCGCGAGCAGGCTCACTCCTACAGTTGGATTGCGTACACCTGTAGGAGTGAGCCTGCTCGCGATGGGGCCAGTCCTGGCACCTTTTATTTCGGCCCGAGAATCTTCATCAGTTTGTCCGACGCAGGCGCCCCTTGCTGCTGTTGCAACTCACCCTTGTCGTCCATGTAGAAAATCGCTGGAGTCGCCTGCAGTTCCAGGTCTTCCATCAGCTGCATGTTGGCCGCCAGTTTGGTTTGCACCGCTTTCGGGATGTCTTTTAACGGTTTGAGAGTGCTGGCCTTGCCGGCTTTTTCGTGGTCTTCCAGAGCTTTGGCCGGGTCTTTTGCCGCCAGCAGCGCGGCGGATTTCGCCGGGCTGTCTTCGCGGATGATTCCGACCATGATGTGCCGCAACTGCACTTTGCCGGCCTTGACCCATGGTCGAGCCTGTTCCCAGAACATGTTGCAGTACGGGCAGTTCGGATCGCTGAACAGGTACACGGTGCGCGGTGCATCCTTGTTGCCGTCCTGAATCCAGTTGCTGGCTTCGAACTTGCCCCAGATTTCCTTGGCCATCGGCGCATAGACCATTTTCTGCAGCGGTTCGCTGCTCAGGTCCTTGCCGTCGGCGTCGTACAGATTGCCCAGCAATACGTGCTGGCCGTCCGGCGTCAGGTACAGCGCCATGCCGCGGTTCTGGTACTGCGCGGCTTAACCGCGCAAGCCGTCCGGGGCGTCGAACTGGCCGACGATTTTTGCGCCCTTGGCTTCGATCTGCTTGATCGCGGCGGGCAATTCTTCAGCGGCCTGTACCGACGGCAGGTGCAGCAGGGCAGTGCCCAGAGTCAGCGTCAGCAGGTGGCGGAGGCGGGGCATGGCAGTTTCCTTGCAGAGGTGGCCGGTGCGGCGGTGGGATTCGGGATGTCGAAGCTTTCCAGGGCGCGCGCCAGGCTGGCGTTCGACAATTCGCCCAGATGGCTGCTCAGCAAACGCCCATCGGGGCTATAGAACAGCGTAGTCGGCAGCGCCATGGAACCCACGGCCTGACCGAGTCGGCCGCTGCGATCGAACAGCACGTTGCTCAGGCTCAAGCCCTGGGTTTCGAGAAACGTCGCAACGCTTTGCATGCTTTCGGCCTGATTGACGAACAGGAACGTCAGGTCCGGGCGTTGTTGCTGGGCGTTTTCCAGCACCGGCATTTCACGCCGGCACGGCGGGCACCAGGTGGCCCACAGGTTGATCACCAGCGGCCCGCCCTGATAATCGCTGAGCTGAATGGTCTCTCCGGCGGCGTTGCGCAGGGTGATGTCCGGCAGGCGCGTGCCTTGTTCGTAAATATTCAGTGAGAGTGTCGCCAGTACCCAGAACGCCACACCGCTGGTGACACCAAATCCCAGTGGCCGACGCAGAGCGGGACGTCGCCAGCCGCGATACAGCGCGGCCAGTAGCAGCACAATTACCCCCGGCCAGGCGAGAAAACCGCCATCACGCAAATCGATGATTTGCCAAGGATCAGCGCGGTAATGGCCCCAGTACATGGCTACGAACGCAATGCGCGCTGCCAGCATGCCGATCAGGAACAGACTGAACAGTGCCGACTCGGGATTATCGCCGCCGCGCTTGGCGACCCGCCAGCCGACAAAGGTCGCCAGCGCCAGGGCACTGATCAGCAGCAGGTGGTTAAGCGCGATGGCAAAGGTGCCGAGGGTGAACGTCAGCATCAGTTGGCGTCTCGGGTGGTGGTCCAGCGTTGCAGGAAGGTATCGGCATCGACCTCACCGGTGATGCGCTGGCTGCGGCGTTCTTCGCCGTCGCTGCCGATCCAGACAAAACTCGGTGGCCCCGGGACTTTGTAACGGCTGAGCAGCTCACGGCTGGCGGTGTTGTCGGAGGTGACGTCGAGGCGCAGCAGACGCACATCGCTGAGTGCCTGCATCACCCGGTCCTGGCCGAACACTTGTTTCTCCATGACTTTGCACGACACGCACCAGTCGGCGTAGTAATCGAGCAGCACCCACTGACCCTGGGCCTTCGCGGTATCCAGCTCACGTTGCAGCGCGGCCGGATCCTTGATCGTGGTGAACGCGTCGTGCCCGCTTGGCGTGGCGCTGGCCACACGGCCGGCGCTGTACACCTGCAGCGGTTGGTACGGATCGTCGCTGCCGCCGGCGGCACCGATCAGCAACAGGCTGCCCCACAGACCGAGCAACAACGAACTGGCGCCGAACAGCTGGGCGACGCGGCCGAAGCCTTCCGATTGCTTCCAGGCGCAGAACGCGGCGATCAACAGCAGCGCGCCGCACAGGCCCAGCCACAACGACGCATCCAGCACCGGGCGCAACATCAGCAGCGCAGTCGCCAGAAACAGGAAACCGAAGATGCCTTTAAGCAGGTTCATCCACGCCCCGGGTTTGGGCAGGAAGCGGTTGCCGACGGTCACCAGCAGCAACAGCGGCACGCCGATGCCGATGCCCAACGCAAACAGGATCAGCCCGCCGTGCAGCGCATTGCCACTCTGCGCAATGTACAGCAAGGCGCCGGCCAGTGGCGCGGTCATGCATGGACCGACCAGCAGGCCGGACAGCGCGCCGAGTACCCCGGCGCCGATCAGGCTGCCGCCGCTGCGGCTGCGCGAGGCGTGTTCGAGGCGATCGCGCACGGCCACCGGCAATTGCAATTCGAAGAAACCGAACATCGGCAACGCCAGCACCACGAACACCGCCGCGAACGCGCCGAGCAGCCAGGGATTCTGCAGCCACGCCTGCAGGTTGGCGCCGAGCAGCGCGGCGATCACGCCCATCGCGGCGTACACCAGTGCCATGCAGATCACATAGCTGCTGGCCAGGGCGAAACCACGGCGTGGCGTAGCACCGCTGCCGACGATCATTCCCGCCAGAATCGGCAGCATCGGCAGCGAGCAAGGGGTAAAGGCCAGCAGCAGGCCAAGCCCGAAGAACACCAGCAGACTCCAGCCCAGCGCCCGCTGCTGCAGGCTGCTGGCCAAGGCTTGATCCGGTGCCTCGCCGCCAGCGGCGGGCGTCGCTTTGCCGCCCAGATCGATGACCCGGGTTTGCGGCGGATAGCACAGACCGGCGTCAGCGCAGCCCTGATAACTGACCTTGATCTGACCGCTGGCCGAGGCCGGGATTTTCACCTCCAGGCCTTGGCGGTAAACCGGTTGCTCACCGAAAAACTCATCGCTGTGCGACTCGCCCTCTGGCAGGACCGGCTGTTGCTCGGGCTTCAAACCGTCGAACTTCAGGCGCTTCTGATACAGGTAATAGCCGTCAGTGATCTGCCAGAACAGCTGGGTTTCCCCGGATTCCAGGCGCTCGGAGGTGAGCACGAACGCCTGATCGACCGGAAGAAACTCCGGTTTGCTCTCGAATGGATTGTTTCCCGCCTGAGCCAGGCCGGAGATCAGCAGTGCAAACAAAAGAAAAAAATGACGCATGGAGGAGCCTTGTCCCTGTGCAAGTGGGGGCACAATGGTGGATGGCGATTAACCGATGATTAACCGTCACGCCCTTGTCGCTGTGGCGTTGCGCGCCATAATGTCAGCTTAATCGGCCAACGGCCTAATCGGCTTTTTTCTACGGGACTGATCATGCACGTACTGGTTTGCGAAGACGATGAACTGATCGCCAGCGGTATCGTTGCCGGTCTCACGGCTCAGGGCCTGACGGTCGAACACGTGAATACCGCGTCGAAGGCGCGGGCGATGCTCAAGGTCGCCGAATTCGACGTGATGGTGCTCGATCTCGGCCTGCCCGACGAAGATGGCCTCAAGTTGCTCCAGCAATTGCGCCAGAACGGACTGGAAATTCCGGTGCTGATTCTGACCGCGCGCGATTCGGTCACCGACCGTGTCGATGGCTTGCAGGCCGGCGCCGACGACTACCTGCTCAAGCCGTTCGATCTGCGCGAACTGTTCGCCCGCCTGCAAACCCTGTTGCGCCGCGTTGCCGGACGCAGCGTCAACCTGATCGAGCACGGTGCGCTGACCTACGACCCGAGCAGCCGCGAAACTACTTTGGCCGGACAACCGGTGGACTTGTCGCGACGCGAGCAATCGCTGTTGCAGGCGCTGCTGCACAATCGTGGCCGGGTGCTGTCCACCGAGCAATTGAAGGACAGCGTCTACGGTTTTAATGACGAGCTGGAGAGCAACGCCCTCAACGTGCATATCCATCACTTGCGCAGCAAGCTCGGCAAGGGCATCGTCGAAACCGTGCGCGGTCTGGGCTATCGCCTTGGCCCGGCGGATGGTGGAGAGCAGCCGAAGTGATGAGTCTGCGTCTGCGCCTGAGCCTGACCCTCGGCGCCGCGTTCGCCCTGATCTGGGCGCTGGCGGCAGCCTGGATGCTCAGTGACCTGCGCAATCAGATGATGTTTTCCCTCGACCAACGGCTGGTGGCTTCGGCGCGCATGGTCGCGGGCCTGCTGGAGCAATTGCCGGCGATTCCGAGCAGGGGCGAGGGCACCCATTTCAGTGCTGAACAACTGAACATTCCCGGCGGCATGGCCTGTCAGGTCAGTTCGCTACGCGGGGAGATCCTGGCACGCAGCCATAATAATCCCGAACAAGCGCTGGAAGCCGAGAAAATGGGCTTCCATGATCAGATGATCGACGGCGCGCCGTGGCGCAGTTTCACCCTCGCGCGCGGCGACGTACGGATCACCACCGCTGACCGGCAGATCGAGCGCGAAGCCCTGAACATGTCGATTCTGCTGGCGGCCTCGGTGCCGGTCGGCGTGGCACTGCTCGGCTGTCTGTGCCTGTTGTGGCTGGGTATCGGCCAGGGCCTGGCGCCGCTTAATCGTCTGCGCGAAGCGCTGATGCGGCGTAATGCCGACTCGCTCGAGCCCCTGCAATTAAAGGCTTTCCCCAGCGAACTGAAACCCTTGCTGGAAACCCAGAATCAGCTGTTCCAGCGCATCGGCAAGACCATCGAACGTGAACGCCGTCTGACCGGTGACGCCGCCCATGAACTGCGCAGCCCGTTGACGGCGATCAAGACCCATCTGCAGGTGGCGCGCATGACCGAGGGCAGTGCCCGCGATCAGTCGCTGGCCCGGGCCGAAGAGGGCGCCGACCGCATGCACCGCACGCTGGAGCAACTGCTGTTGCTGGCGCGGGTCGAGGGCAGTCTGTCGTTCGATGATGGCGTGCAGTGCAGCGCCGAGCAGGTGGCGAAACTGGCGATGCAGGATGCGGCCGGCGGCGAGCGCCAGCGGATCAAATTGCAACTGCCGACGGCGCTGTCCAGTGCGCCGGTGCAGATGCCGGCGGTGCTGTCGATTGCCGCGCTGCGCAACCTGCTCGACAACGCCCTGCGCCATACCCCGGCGGACGCGGCGGTCGAGCTGAGTCTGGAAACCGACGGCCCGCGCGCACGGTTTGTGGTGCGCGACCATGGGCCGGGGATTGCTGCCGAAGATTTGCAGCACCTGACCCAGCGCTTCTGGCGCAACGGTCAGAGCACCGGTTGCGGCCTCGGTCTGGCGATTGTCCAGGCGATCGTCCAGCGCTGCGCCTGCACCCTGCATTTCGACAGCCGCCCGGACGGGCTGCGCGTCGAACTGACCATGCCGCTGCAACCCACCTGAAAACCCTGTAGGAGCTGCGGAACGCTGCGATCTTTTGATCTTGATCTTGATCTTGAAAAGCAAAATCAAAAGATCGCAGCGTTCCGCAGCTCCTACGGGGATCGGTGGCGGGGCCACATCAAATGTAACTTCTCTGCATTGGTGCTTCGCCAGTCGCGGCGTTATGGTCGGGGCTGCTCTGACTCGATGGATTGAGGGACCGCAGCCATGGACGCAACACTCTGCATCACCCCCGCGACACCCGCCGACGCCGGCATCATCCGTCGCATCATCGAACGCTCGATCCGCGTCGGGTGTGCGCTCGAACACCGCAATGACCCATACCTCGTCAACCGCTGGATTGACCGGCAACCCGCCGAGGTCATCCGCGCGCAGCTTGCCGACCCGCGTTACTACCTGAATATCGCCTTGCTGCAGGACAAGCCGGTGGGTGTTGGCATGGCCATGGCCAGCGGCACTATCGGCTTTTGTCATGTGCAACCGGAATGGTTTCGCCGTGGCGCCGGCAGGGCGCTGGTGGCGGATCTGGAGCGCTGGCTGCGGACTTGCGGCGTGTCGCAGGTGAGCATCCTCAGCACCCGCACTGGCGCGGCTTTTTATCGGCATCTGGGCTATCGCCAAGCGGCGGCACCCGCCAGCGATCAGGACTTGTATTGCGTGGCGGTGCACAAGCCGCTGCCATCACCCGGCTGACATGCGATCAAGGGTCTAAATCCTCACCGCGCTTAAGCGTTTCCAGAACAGGAAAACCTGCATGTGCGCCCCACGACCGGAACGCGCACCTGTGCGGTGTGCTGTTTTGGTCACTATCCATAGCGTATTGAGGGGTCGAGAGATGTCAGTCGCCACCAGCCTTATCGAAGAGTCGTCGGCGCGGATCGCCTCCGCGCCGGCGGAAACCCTGTATCAGTTCAACGAATCGCCACTGCTGGCGCGGCAGAGTCAGCAGGAATCCAATGCCCGCAGTTACCCGCGACGCATCCCGCTGGCACTCAAGCGCGCCAAGGGCCTGTATGTCGAAGACGTGGAAGGTCGAACTTTCATCGACTGCCTGGCCGGCGCCGGCACCCTGGCGCTGGGGCACAATCACCCGGTGGTGATCGAGGCGATCCAGCAAGTGCTGGCCGATGAATTGCCGCTGCACACCCTCGACCTGACCACCCCGGTCAAGGATCAATTTGTCCAGGACCTGTTCGGCCTGTTGCCGCCAGCGCTGGCGGCCGAGGCGAAGATCCAGTTTTGCGGCCCGACTGGTACCGACGCGGTGGAAGCCGCGCTGAAACTGGTGCGCACTGCCACCGGGCGCAGCACCGTGCTCTCATTCTCCGGTGGTTATCACGGCATGAGCCAGGGCGCATTGAGTCTGATGGGCAGCCTGGGGCCGAAAAAGCCGCTGGGTGCCTTGCTCGGCAACGGCGTGCAGTTCATGCCGTTCCCGTATGACTACCGTTGCCCGTTCGGCCTCGGCGGCGCGGCCGGGGTCAAGGCCAACCTGAATTATCTGGAAACTCTGCTCAGCGACCCTGAAGCCGGCGTGCAGTTGCCGGCAGCGGTGATTGTCGAGGCGGTACAGGGCGAGGGTGGGGTGATCCCGGCCGACATCGAGTGGCTGCGCGGCTTGCGCCGGATCACCGAGAAGGCTGGCGTCGCGTTGATCGTCGACGAGATCCAGAGCGGGTTCGCTCGCACCGGCAAGATGTTTGCCTTTGAGCACGCCGACATCGTCCCGGACGTGGTGGTGTTGTCCAAGGCGATTGGCGGCAGTCTGCCGCTGGCGGTGGTGGTTTACCGTGACTGGCTCGACACCTGGCAGCCGGGTGCGCACGCCGGCACATTCCGTGGCAATCAGATGGCGATGGCCGCCGGTTCTGCGGTGATGCGCTATCTGCTGGAGCACAAGATCTGCGAACACGCCGCGGCGATGGGCGAGCGCCTCAGCGAACACTTGCGCATCCTGCAACGGGACTTCCCGCAATTGGGCGACATTCGTGGTCGCGGCCTGATGCTCGGGGTTGAACTGGTCGATCCGCACGGTGCGCCGGACGCCCTCGGCCATCCGCCAGCCTTCGCCCGCCTGGCACCGCTAGTGCAGCGCGAATGCCTCAAGCGCGGGCTGATTCTGGAGCTGGGCGGCCGGCATGGCGCGGTGGTGCGCTTCCTGCCGCCGCTGGTGATTACCGCTGCCGAAATCGACCGCGTCGCCGAGATCTTCGGCCGCGCGTTGGCTGCCGCCACGGCCGCCGGGTAAATTTTTTCCGGCGCCCAACGTTCTTTCTACATACCCGGCTGCACCCGCGTGCAGCCCATCCCCTACAGTGATGGAGAAGCAGCATGACGTCAGTATTCGACCGCGAGGACATCCTCTTTCAGGTCGTGGTCAACCACGAAGAGCAATACTCGATCTGGCCGGATTACAAAGCCGTGCCCGAAGGCTGGCGCACCGTGGGCAAGAGCGGCCTGAAGAAGGAATGCCTGGCCTACATCGAAGAAGTCTGGACCGACATGCGCCCGTTGAGCCTGCGCCAGAAGATGGAAGCACAGGCGGCCGCTCAGTAATTCGTCGCCTAAAAACAAACCCGCTGGACTGGTGACAGGCAGCGGGTTTTTTCATGGCCGGCATTTGTGCTGCCTGGCAGGGCGTCATCGCTGGCAAGCCAGCTCCCACAGTGATTTGAGGTGTGTCTACGAACTGTGGAACACAACAAAACCCTGTGGGAGCTGGCTTGCCAGCGATAAACGAAAACGCGGTGTAACTGAAATTACGCGCCGCTCAACCCCTTGAGCAGCAAATCCACATTGGCCTCCAGCTCCGCCACCGGATCCGCCGCATCGGTACTCAACACCAGCAACCGACTCCCCGATTCGGCAATCGCCGCTTTCAGCGCCGCTGAAGGCTGACGATGATGCAGCACCAGCGCCACCTCATTGTCCTTGAGCGTCGCCGTGAGTTTGTGCAGATCCTCCGGCGTCCACTCGGCATCCGGGCGTGGATCCTCGCCGATCAGCTCCAGATTCAGGCTGCCGATCAGATAATCGAAATGATCGCTGAGGCTCAGCACACTGAGATTATCGGCTGCGGCCAGACGCGCTTCGCTGTCGGCGCTAAGCTTGAGCAAACGCTGTTTCAGCGCCGCCAGATTGGCCTCGATCTTCGGTTTGGCGGAGGGCGCCAGGCGCACCAGATCCGCCGCCATCACGTCGGCCATGCGTCCCATGTTGTTGCCTGCCAGCCACGGCTGACTGTTCAGGCCATCGACCTGCAACCCCGGCTGTACGGCGATCCCGGGCAGGGCGCCATCTACCGGGCGCGCCGCGTCGACCTCGACGATGCGAATGTTGCTGCGCCGCGCCATCGGGTACAGCGGATCATCGGCCCACAGCGAGCGTACGCCGATTACCGCGTCGGCATTGCTGGCCAGTTTGCCCAGTGCCGGCGCACCACGACCGCTGAAATAAGCGGTCTGGCGGCTGCCCGGCAGATTCGCCGGGGCCGCGCGTTCGAGGCTGACATCGGTGCCTTTAAGCAGCACCTCGCCCAGCCCGTAGGTGATCGGCAATGACGCCAGTACACGCAACGGCTTGGGGTTTTCGCCAGCGATCAATGGAGTACAGACCACGCCGCACAGGGCCAGGCTCAGGGACAGTTTGCGCAATGAGAAAGCCATTTATCCAAGGTTCCCTTTCAGACTCGGAACAACCCCGCGCGCCACGGCGGCGAGGGCGAATGCAAGGCCGGCGACCAAGATGATCGCGGCGCCGGACGGTATCGGCAGATCAAAGACGATCGGCGCGAGAATCCCGCACAAGGTGCTGACCGTGGCAATCAGCACCGAGCACCAGAAAAAACCCTTGAGCGACTGGCTGAGCAAGCGTGCCGCCGCAGCCGGAATCACCAGCAGCGCACCCACCAGAATCGCACCGATGACTTTCACGGCTGCGACGGTGATCAGCGTCACCAGAATCACGAACAGGTAATCCAGGGTTTTTACCGCCACACCGCGCACCGCCGCCAGTTGCGGGTTGAAACTGGCGAGCATGATCCGGTTGTACAGTGGCAGAGCGAGGGCCATGACCAGCGAGCCGACGATCGCCAGCACCAGCAGGTCGTTGCCGTTGACGGTCAATACCGAACCGAACAGCACGTTCTCCAGAATGTGCACGTTGATCTTGCCGGCGAGTATCAGCAGCAAACTCGCGCCCAGCGCCAGCGACACCGAAAGGAACACGCCGATCAGCGTGTCCGGCGCCAGACCGGTACGGTTGCGCAGGTAGTTGAGCAGAATGCCGAACAGCAGGCAGTAGCCGAACAGGCTGCCGTAAGGTCCGGTGTAGGGCTCGCCAAGCAGGATGCCGATGGCCACGCCGGTCAGCGCCGCATGCCCGACCGCTTCGGAGAAAAACGCAAAGCGCTTGACCACCACCAGCGTGCCGAGGCCGCCGAGCACCGGACCGATCAGCAGCCCGGCGAGCAACGCATTGACCACAAACCCGTAGGCCAGCGCCTCCGGCAGATAACCGGCGGACGCCCAGCCTTGAACCAGCAAACGAAAGGCTTCGTAACTCATCAGACAGCGCTCCGCGGATGGGTCGAGAACAGCGTCAGCAGACGTTCCGGGGTCAGCGCCTGTTGCGGCGTGGCGTCGAACAGCACGCGGCGGTTAAGGCCGGTGACCCGATCCGCGAGGCGCTTGACCGCATCCAGATCGTGCTCGATCCACAGCACCGTAATGCCGGCAGCGCGCCAGTCGCCGAGCAGGCGTTCGAACACCTGAATCCCCGCTTCATCGAGCGCCGACATCGGCTCATCCAGAACCAGCAGTTGCGGCGCCGGAATCAACCCTTGGGCGAGCAGCACGCGCTGCCGTTCACCGCCGGACAGCGCACCCATGCGCCGCTTGCGTTTGTCCTGCATGCCGACTCGCTCCAGCGCCTCGCCGATGGCCTTGGCGTAGTGCTTGCTCAAACCGAGAAACGCCGGACGACGCTGGCACATGGCGGCCATGAAATCATCGATGGTCATCGGCAAACCGCGATCAAACTCCAGCGCCTGCGGCACATAACCGATGGTGCCGGGGGCGTCGGGCCAGTGCAGGCTCAATCGACCCTGATGTGGCATCTGCCCGAGCAAGGTCTTGATCAGCGAGCTCTTGCCACCGCCGTTGGGGCCGACCAGGGCGTGGACGTGACCGGGCTGCACTTGGAAAGTGACGTTGTCGAGGATCGTGGTGCGGCCGAGGGTCAGACAAACCTGCGCAAACTCCAGCGTCGGCCCGCTTATATCCTGTGGGAGCGGGCTTGCTCGCGAAAGCGGTGTGTCATTCGATAATGATGTTGGCTGATCCACCGCCTTCGCGAGCAAGCCCGCTCCCACAGGGGATGTGGAAACATCTGAAAGGGTTTCTCTGGATGTCATGCCCCGGACTCTTGAATCGCCCGCACCACCGTGTCGAGGTTGCCGGTCATTTCCTTTTCATACTTGTCGGCGCTGTATTCGCCATAGGAAATGTGCGAAAGCGGGTACAGCTTGACCCCGGATTCGCGCTGAATGGTTTCGACGTAGGTGGAGGGGAAGTCCATCTCGGAGAAAATCACTTTGACGTCGAGCTCGCGCAGTTGGTCGATGGTCTTTTTCAACTGGCTCGGGCTCGGTTCGATGCCGTGGGCCGGTTCGACCACCGCAGTGACTTCCAGGCCGAATTCGCGCAGCAGATAGTCGTACGCTGCGTGCACCGTGGCCACACGCAGCTCGGCGTTGGGTGCCTGGGTCAGTTTGGCCAGGGCGTCGGCGCGCATCTGCCGCAGGCGTTTGCCGTAGGCGCGGGCGTTTTGCGTGTAGGTTTTGGCGTTGTCCGGGTCGAGTTTGCCCAGCTCGCGGGCGATGTTGTTGACCTGGGCAATCGAGGCGCTGATCGACAGGAAGGTGTGCGGATTGACCACTTTGCCGGCACCGCGCGCGGCGGTCCCGGTGGCGGCCAGCAGCGGCACGTTTTCGTTGGCTTCGATGGTCTTGATCTTCGGCGTTTCGCTGGCGGCGATCATGCGGTCGGCGAAATCATCATGGCCGACGCCGTTGAGCACGATCACGTCCAGCCCACTGATGCGTTTGATGTCTTCGGCCCGAGGCTCGTAGGCGTGAGGGTTGAAACCGGCGGGAATCAGCGGGACGACGTCGGCCTTGTCACCGACGATGTTCGCCACATAGCTGTAATACGGGTGCAGGGTGATGCCGATGCGCAGGCGTTTGCCCGGATCAGCGCTGACCAGCGGACTCAGCAGGCTGGCGCAAAGGCCCAACAGCAGCAAGCGCAGGAGGGAACGGCGAGGCGATGAAATGGACATGGGCAAGCGGTCTTCTCTGGGGTGAAGGCGAAGGTTCAGTGGCGATGTTCGCGGGTCACGCCGGCATCGAATTGCGCGACGATCTGTTTCCAGCCAGCGGCGGACAGCGCGGCGTCGCTCAGTTCGGCGGGCGCCTGCAGATCGGCGGCGCGGTTGAGCCAGATGTCGGGTGCAGCATTGGCGTCGGCGCTGAGCCTCATCAGAAACGATCCGGCCACGGCGGACGACTTGCTGTGACCGAAATAGGCGCTGTCGGCCAGCAACTGCCAGGCATGCCCGCCACGGCTGACCGAACTGGCGTCCTGCGCGAACGGCGCGAAGCCTTCTTCGGCCAGGGTCGGTGGCGTCGGCAAGCTTTGCTGTTCTTCACGCAACAGGCGGATTTCGTCGAGGGTCACCCGCAGGTCGGCATAGATGCCTTGCTCGGCAGCGCTGAGATCGCGCCTTGCGTCGAGCTGATGGCTGGCCACCGATTGCGGTTCATGGGACACCCCGCGCCATGCCACCACCGAACCGGCGACGGTAAGGATCAGCAGACACAGCAGCAGAACATTCAGGGTTTCGTGGCCGGCACCGGCCGGGCGCACGACTTGCGTGGTGGGCGTACTCATGGGGCCTCGATGTCGGCTTGGTCGATTTCCACGACGTGACCGGGGCCGGCGTCGAACAGCACATAAAACTCGGCGTCCGGTTTCTTGAACGTCAGGCTCGAATCGGCGCCAAGCTTGCCCGGCAGCAGAATGCTTTCGTCGTAGCCGATCACGTCCAGGGTCACCCCCGGCGCGCCGCTGCCATCGGAAAAACCGCCGGTGCATTTGATCTGCTCCGCATCGATGGCTTTGCATTGGCACATCGGATTGTGGGCAAAGGCTCCGGCGCTGAAACCGGTGCACAGCAGCAGCAACGCGGCGGGCAACCGCCGGCGGGAGGGGCGTTGAACGCGGTTCATGGTTTGGCTCCTTGGGTGTTCAGCCAGGCGATGGTGGCGGGGGAGGCCTGGCGCAGCGGAATCCAGGCCTGGTGCAGGCTGCCATCCCAGCCTTCCATGGTGATCCACAGTTCGGCGTCAGGCCTGGTCTTCTCGGCCACCGGCAACTGCGCGCCCATGCGGTAAGGCGTGCCGAAGAAAATCACCCCGGCGGCGCGCAGGCTGCGCGGTTTGCCGATGCGCAGGTAGGTGGCCTTGACCTGCTCGATGCAGGCGTCGCACAGGGCGGCGTTGAAGTCCTTCATGTAACCGGCGGGGCCGTCGAGGTGTGGCGCTTCGTTGCGCAGTTCGGCCAGACGCAGGCTCCACGGGCCGACCTGAATCTCGCCGATCTCATGCTCGCCGAGGCCGACGTCACCGCGAAACAGCGCCGCGTCAGCCAGGTACTTGGGCATGAAACTCAGCGGAATCAGCAGCAGCAAGGCGTTCAGGTGAAAGCGCCATTTATGCCAGATGCGCCGCAGCGCAGACGGTTGGACAGTGTGTTCGGCGCGGCTCACAGGCTGACCTCCGCCGCTTCACGGCTGATGCTGCGCACCTTCTTGTGCTCGCGCTTGAGCGCATTGGCGGTGGCCAGTGCGGTGCGTTTGGTCCAGATCAACAGGCCGCTGAGGACCATCATGCTCAGCAGCAGGCCGAAGAAGAACCAGATCAGTTTGATCCACAGGCCGCCGAAGTCCCCGGTGTGCAATGGGCGCATCGACTCGGTGACGAACTCCAGCGCGGAGCGGTCGGAAATCAGCCGCGAGGCCGCCATGTCGCCGTTGTACGGGTTGAGCGTGGCAGTCTGGAACATCAGCGGATACCAGCCGCGGCCGCCGACGCTCAAGTGGCTGTAGGCATTGCCCGGCAGGCTGACGAAACTGACTTCCAGCCCGGGGATTTGCTGTTCGGCGATCTGCACCGCGCGATCCAGGCTGATCCGTGGCGGTGGGGCGGCGCTGGCCGAGATCGGCACGTCTTCGCGGGCCAGCGCCGGGATGATCGGTTCGGTGGTGATCGACACCTGGTTATCGAACAGAAACGCCTGCAGCAGAAACCACGTGCCACTGATGGAAATCACCGCGATGAACCAGATCGACCAGATGCCACTCAGGCGATGGAAGTCGCCCCAGAAGATCCGCGCGCCGTGGCGAAAGCGCAGGGTCGGCTTGAAGAAACCTTTCCAGAAGCGCTTGTAGACCACCAGCCCGGTCACCAGCGAGGCGAGCATCGGCAGGCCGAGAAACGACACCAGGTACCAGCCCCAGCTGTAGCCGTTGGTGAACGGCACCAGCCACCAGCCGTGCAGGGCGCGGGTGAACGCCTTGAAATCGAAGTCTGGCGCCGGGCCCTGGATCACCCCGGTGTAGGGGTTGACGTACACCGTCTGCGCGCGGCCATCGGGGTAGCTGACGGCGACGTCGAGGGCGAAGTGCGCTTCGTCGGGGCGGCTGATGCTTTCGACCAGGGTCTGCGGCTCGGCTTTTTTGATCGCCGCCAGCACCTGATCGTAACTGAGCAGCGGCGCATCGTCCGTCGGCGGACTGGCGCGCATCTGCGGGTTGGCGAGCCAGACGATTTCCTGGCTGACCACCGCCAGTGTGCCGGTGACACAGACGATCAGGACAAAAAACCAGATCGGCAGCGCGAGCCAGCTATGCACCATGAACCACAGTTTGGAACGGGATTTCTTCGACATGATTGCGTGTCTTGATTTCGATGAAAGGACACTTGGCTACGGGCTTCGCAGCGCCGGTGTCGGCAAAAGGCGCGTTCCTGGCAGTTGCCCACGCGAACGGCCTGCATCTCTATAGGACGGATGAGCCGGACAAATCCCGATGGCTGATATGAAAGTAAATGTTTCGCACTTCCCGGATTCGACGAAATCCACTGTAGGAGCTGCGGCACGCTGCGATCTTTTGATCCTGTTTTTAAAGATCAAGATCAAAAGATCGCAGCGTGCCGCAGCTCCTACAGGGTTTTGCGTTTCGGCAGAACGATTTAGCCGTGAGACCCTCTAGCGCAGGAACGCCAGGGCTTCGGCGAGCAACTGTTCAGGCACTTCTTCGGCCAGGTAATGCCCGGCCGGCAACGGCTGGCCGCTGACGTCGCGCGCCACTTGCTGCCACTCCTTGAGCGGATCGAAACAACGCCCGACCGTGCCTTCTGCGCCCCACAGGACGCGCAACGGCAGATTCAGCTGATGACCGGCGGCGATGTCGGCGCGGTCATGTTCCAAGTCGATGGCGGCGCTGGCGCGGTAGTCTTCGCAAATGCCCCGGGCGCTGCCGGGATGCTTGAGGCAGCGCAGGTATTCACCGAATGCCTCGTCGGTGAACGGCTTGAGCCCGGCGCTGCGACTGCCCATGACGCTGCGCAAGTAAGCTTCCGGATCGGCCTCGATCAGGGTTTCCGGCAACGGCGCCGGGCGGATCAGGAAGAACCAGTGCCAATAGGCGCGGGCGAAGGCTTCGTTGGTCTGCGTGTACATCGACAGGGTCGGGGCGATGTCGAGCAGCATCATCCGCTGCACCGCAGAAGGGTGGTCGAGGGCCAGACGATGGGCGACCCGCGCGCCACGGTCGTGGGCCAGCACCGAAAACTGCGCAAAGCCCAGCGCCTGCATCAACTCGACGTTGTCTCTGGCCATTTCCCGTTTGGAGTAGTTACGGTGCTGTTGATCGGCAGGGGGCCGGCCGCTGTCGCCGTAACCGCGCAGATCGGCAGCGACCACGGTGAAATGCTCGGCCAGTTGTTCGGCCATCTTGTGCCAGATCACATGCGTCTGCGGGTGCCCGTGCAACAGCAGCAGGCCCGGGCCACTGCCGCCGAGGCGGTAGGCCATGTCGACACCGTTGACGTGGCGCTGGTCTTTGCTGAATCCGGCAAACATCGGGCTGGTCCTTTTTTCAGTCGTTGTCGGCATGCTGAATTTGTTTGCGTTTGGGAGCAACAGGCGCAGCGTGGTACTGGTGTTCATGAAGTGTGTTGTGACCGCACCGGCCTCATCGCGAGCAGGCTCACTCCTACAGTTGCAATGCATTCCAATTGTAGGAGTGAGCCTGCTCGCGATAGGGCCCGCCCAAGCGCTACACATCTCAACCCTGCTGAAACATCTCCAGCGCCCGCTGCCTGATCTGCTCTTCGCTCAGATCTTCCTTGCGCGAAGCGAGAAACCACAAATGCCCATACGGGTCCTTCAGGGTCCCGCTGCGATCGCCATAAAACTGATCCTTGACCGCTGACACCGTTGTCGCCCCGGCATCCAGCGCCCGCTGAAAGGATTTGTCGACATCGGTCACATACAGATGCAAACCGACCGACACCGAGTTGTCCGGCCCGCTCAACGGCCCTTGATCGCAAGGGGTGCCGAGCATGATTGCGCTGTCGCCAATGCGCAGTTCGGCGTGGCCGATGCGGCCGTCTGGCATGTCGAGGCGCATGACCTCTGTGGCGCCAAAGGCTTTTTTATAGAATTCGATGGCTTCGGCGGCCTTGAGGATGCCGAGGTACGGGGTAATGCTGTGATACCCCTCGGGGATGGGTTTGACGCTCATGACGTTCTCCCTGTTGTTGTTTTGCGAGGTGTGTGGCTCCACCGGATTTGTGGAAGGTTCACTATAGAACTGTCTGCCCGGCCAGGATTTTTGCCCGACGAGCCGTCAGCCGAGCAGATGCGCACCCGGCCCTTGCTCGCCGAGGACATCGCCCTGATTGCGCAGCGGACAGGCCTCCATCGACAGGCAGCCACAACCGATGCAACCGGTCAGTCGGTCGCGCAGCACGGTCAACTGGTTGATTCGCTCATCCAGCTCGCGGCGCCATTGCTCGGAGAGGACTTTCCAGTCCGCTGCGGTCGGTGCGCGATCATCCGGCAGTCTGCTCAACGCCTCGCCGATTTCCGCCAACGGAATGCCCAGGCGCTGCGCGACCTTGATCAGCGCCACCCGCCGCAACACGTCACGCGAGAAGCGACGTTGATTGCCGGGATTGCGCTGGCTTTTGATCAGGCCTTTGGCTTCGTAAAAGTGCAGGGCGGTGACCGCCACACCACTGCGCGCAGCGACTTCGCCGACGGTGAGCGGCTTGTGCAGGGTTTCTTTGCTGAGCATGGGCGAAAAGACTCTTGACCTCGACTTAACTGGAGGTTTTACCCTGCAGGCCTTCGAGTCGCAACAGCGTCTTACGGTAAATGGGGACTTCTCATGCAAACGTCAGCGAAACATCGCAGCTTTACCCAACTGATCGAATTCGAGATCGAACCACGGCAGCAACCGGCACTGGTATCGGCCCTGGCGCAGACTGAGCATCTGGCGCAGCACTACGCAGGGTTCGTCAGCGCCAGCGTGCAGGTCAGTGACGACGGCCGGCGAGTGTTGAGCCTGCTGCAATGGCAGACCCGCGAAGCCGGGGAAGCGGCGTTCAGCCGTTTTGAAAGTGGCGAGCAGGATTTCTGGCAACTGATCCGCGCGCATCAGGCGAAAACCGTGACCTTCAATTCGTTCCAGGTGTTGAGCAGCATCGCCCGCAGTCATGATGATGCGTTGCATTGCAGCCTGGTGGGCTAGATCGATGACGCAATCGGGCATTCGTTGCTCGCTCATCGCCAATAATCATAAAAGTGCATCAAGCTGAATTTCTGATAGCCACTATTGAGAGCGTTGATTTTTGCCCGGAGGGGCGCAGGCGTAGCCTTTGTTCATCGACTAACACTGCTCGCCAGGACGCTCCTCATGAATCGTTTACTGACTGTTTCGCTGCTGCTCGCTGTCTCCGTACTCGCCGGTTGCGCCAGCCACGTCGCCCCTGAGCAACGGCCGTACACCGCCGAAGAAACCCGCGAACTGGCGATGGAAGCGCTGAATCGCAGCGGCTTGTCCTTCGACGAATATCACGCAAAAAAAGCGGCACTGCTCGGTGAATCGCCATTCGACAAGAAAGCTGAAATGAGCGCCGGCCGAGCCATACAGCTGCACGGCCGCCCAAGCTGATACGCAACTGTACCGCTTGAAGTTTTACCTAACTGTCCGTGGGTTTGCGGGCGGCCGTGCGATAGGGTCAACACCTGAATGACCTTGACGGAATGCCCCCATGACCCTCTCGCTTGACCTGCTGTTGGCCTTTGCCCTGTTTGCCCTTGTCACCTCGATCACGCCGGGGCCGAACAACACCATGTTGCTCGCGTCGGGGGTCAACTTCGGCTTCAACCGCACCATTCCGCATATGCTCGGTATTACCTGCGGCTTCTTTATATTGGTGGTCGCGGTGGGCTTTGGCCTGGGCGCGGTATTCCAGACTTATCCGCTGCTTTACACGGTACTGCGTTATGTCGGCGCCGCGTATCTGTTGTACCTGGCGTGGAAAATCGCCCATTCGGGACCGGTGGGCGAGGGCGTGGACGGCGAGGCCAAACCGATCAGCTATCTGGGCGCCGCCGCGTTCCAGTGGGTCAATCCCAAAGCCTGGATCATGGCCATCGGTGCGATCAGCACCTACACGCCGCTGCAGGGCTATTTCACCAACGTGGTGATCATTGCCGCGGTGTTCGCCATCATCAACCTGCCCAGCGTCGGCGTCTGGGCGGCATGCGGCACGCTGTTGCGCAACGTGCTCAAGGATCCGCGCTGGTTGCGCGTGTTCAACTGGGGCATGGCCGCGCTGTTGGTGATTTCCCTGTACCCGTTACTTCTCGAAAGCTTTCACTGACGCATTGCTTCAACCGCCGGCCCGATGCCTGTTAAGCTCGGCTTCAGGAGCGTTCCTACGCACTTTTAAATGAAGTTGTCCTTCTTTAACGGCATCCGATCAGGTATTGATGACGCTCTCCAGCCGACGCGCAGCTCACAAGGCTGCGCTGTGCCGTTGGCAGACACGAGCCTCCTGATCCCGGAACACGCTCTGCGAGTCCTTTATGAATAAACGTCCGCTGTATTTCGATTACGCCGCCACCACCCCGGTGGACGAGCGGGTGATCCAGGTGATGATCGACTGTCTGGGTTTTCACGCCAACTTCGGCAATCCGGCGTCCAGCTCCCACGCCTTCGGCCAGCAGGCCCGGCACACGGTTGAGCAGGCCCGCCGCCAAGTCGCCGAACTGGTCGGGGCCGAATCCGCGCAGATCGTCTGGACCTCCGGCGCCACCGAATCCAACAACCTCGCGCTCAAGGGCGTGGCTCAGGCACGCGGGGTGGCCGGCGGCCACATCATCACCAGCCAGATCGAACACAAAGCCATTCTCGATACCGCCCGGCAATTGCAGGACGCCGGCGTGGCGGTGACCTATCTGGTGCCGGACGCGGAAGGTCTGATCAGCCCGCAGGCAGTCAGCGAAGCGATGCGTAACGACACGTTTCTGGTGTCGCTGATGCTGGTCAACAACGAACTCGGCACGCTCAACGACATCCTGGCCATCGGTGAAGTCGTGCGCAGTCGTGGCGCGCTGTTCCATGTCGATGCGGCGCAGGGCGCCGGCAAAGTAGCGATCGATCTGCAGCAGTGGCCAGTGGACCTGATGTCGTTTTCGGCGCACAAACTCTATGGCCCCAAAGGCATCGGCGCGCTATATGTCGGGCCGCATGCGCAACAGCGCTTGCAGGCGCAGATTCACGGCGGCGGCCACGAAGGTGGCCTGCGCTCCGGAACCCTGGCGACCCATCAGATCGCCGGTATGGGCGCGGCATTCGCCTTGGCCGCGGCGGCGTTCGATGAGGAAAAAAACACCATCGCAGCGCTGCGTGAACGCTTGCTTGAACAGCTGCTGAGCCTGCCGGGCGTGCGCCTCAACGGCAGCGTGAGCCAGCGTATTCCACATACCTTGAGCCTGACCTTCGGCGAAGGGGAGTTCAACAGTGCGGCGCTAAGCCAGTCGATCGCCTTTTCCGCGACCTCGGCCTGCAATTCGGCGAGCAACGCACCGTCCCACGTGCTGCTGGCGCTGGGGCACGACGCCCGCCTGGCCGCTCGCACTATCCGCTTGAGCCTCGGCCGTTTCACCACCGCTGAGGATATCGACCAGGCTGCACAACTGATCAAAGGCGCCTGCGCCAGTGCCCCGGCATTCTGGGCAACAGGCCTTTAACCAGCCGCTTTCCACGGCTACGAACAATAACGATGAAGTGATTGGCAGGAGACATGATGAGTACCCAGACTTTGACCGAGGGATCGGTTCCCCAGCGCCTGGCGCACACCCGTGAACTGATGCGCCGCGAAGGCGTTCATGCATTGCTGGTACCCTCGGCCGACCCGCATCTGTCGGAATACCTGCCGGGCTATTGGCAGGGGCGCCAATGGCTGTCGGGGTTCCATGGTTCGGTCGGCACCTTGATTGTCACCGCTGATTTCGCCGGGGTCTGGGCCGACAGTCGTTACTGGGAACAGGCGACCAAGGAGCTGAAGGGCAGCGGCATCGAACTGGTCAAGCTGCAACCGGGGCAACCGAGCCCGCTGGACTGGCTGGCCGAGCAGACACCGGAAGGTGGCGTGGTGGCGGTCGACGGTGCGGTGATGGCGGTGGCCTCCGCGCGTACCTTGGGCAGCAAGCTCGAAGCCCGTGGAGCGCGTCTGCGCACCGATATCGACCTGTTGAACGAAGTCTGGGCCGATCGCCCGAGCCTGCCGAACGCGCCGATCTACCAGCATCTGCCGCCGCAGGCGACGGTCAGCCGTGGCGAGAAACTGGCCAGGCTGCGGGAGACCTTGCAGGAGCGCGGTGCCGACTGGCATTTCATCGCCACCCTCGATGACATCGCCTGGCTGTTCAATCTGCGCGGCGACGACGTCTCGTTCAACCCGGTATTTGTGTCGTTTGCCCTGATCAATCAACAGCAGGCGACGTTGTTTGTGGCACTGAGCAAGGTCGATGCCGAGCTGCGCGCGGTGCTAGAGCATGATGGCGTAACTCTGCGCGATTACCACGATGTGGCCGATGCCTTGCGCGCAGTGCCAAACGGCGCCAGCCTGCTGGTGGATCCGGCGCGGGTCACCAGCGGTTTGCTGGATAACCTGGACAGCAGCGTAAAACTGGTCGAAGGCCTGAACCCGACCACGCTCGCCAAATCGCAGAAGAGCGAGGCGGATGCGCAGCACATTCGCAAGGCCATGGAGCAGGATGGCGCGGCATTGTGCGAATTCTTCGCCTGGCTGGAATCGGCCTGGGGACGCGAACGCATCACCGAGCTGACCATCGACGAGAAACTCACGGCGGCCCGTGAACGGCGTCCGGATTACGTGTCGCTGAGCTTCAACACGATTGCCGCGTTTAACGCCAACGGCGCGATGCCGCACTATCACGCCACCGAAGAAGAACACGCGGTGATCGAGGGCGATGGCTTGCTGCTGATCGACTCGGGTGGCCAGTACCTCGGCGGCACCACTGACATCACCCGGATGGTCCCGGTCGGTACGCCGACGGACGAGCAGAAACGTGACTGCACACGCGTGCTAAAGGGCGTGATTGCACTGTCGCGTGCACACTTCCCGAAAGGCATTCTGTCGCCACTGCTGGATGCCATCGCCCGTGCGCCGATCTGGGCGGAAAGCGTGGATTACGGCCACGGCACCGGGCATGGCGTCGGCTATTTCCTCAACGTTCACGAAGGTCCGCAGGTAATCGCCTATCAGGCCTCTGCGGCACCGCAAACCGCGATGCAGCCAGGGATGATCACATCCATTGAGCCGGGGACTTATCGTCCAGGCCGTTGGGGCGTGCGGATCGAGAACCTGGCAATGAATCGCGAGGCGGGCAGCAGCGAGTTTGGCGAGTTCCTCAAGTTTGAAACCTTGACCCTGTGCCCGATCGACACGCGCTGCCTGGAGCCGTCCTTGCTCACGCAGGAAGAAAAGCAGTGGTTCAACGCCTATCACGCCGAGGTGCGTGAGCGTTTGAGTCCGCTACTGGAAGGCGCTGCGCTGGAGTGGTTGAACACGCGGACAGCCGCGATCTGATGGCAAAAACCTGGACGCTGTGACCAGCGTCCGGGTTCTTTGGTTTTTCTATGGTTGGCGCAGGGCTTGTTCGACGAAATCGAGGCGGTCCTGGCCGAAGAACAACTGGTCGCCGATAAACATGCTCGGCGCACCAAATACCCCGCGTTTAACGGCCGTCTCGGTGTTGTCCTTGAGGGCTGCCTTGACCGTTTCGTCATTGGTCAGGGCCAGTACTTCGTTGGGATCGAAGCCGTGTTCGCTCAGAACCGCAGCGACAGTTGTCGGCTCATCAAGCGAGCGTCCCTCTACCCACAGTGCCTTGAACAGACAATCGATGAACGCCTGAAAGCGTTGCGGCTGGCGCAGCTGTATACCGGTGACGGCGCGCATCAGCATCAGCGTGTTGATCGGGAAGTGCGGATTGAATTTCAGTGGCACACCATAGCGTCTGGCGTAGCGATCCAGATCCTGAAACATGTAGCGGCCCTTGGCCGGAATCATCGCCGGTGAGGCATTGCCGGTCGCCTTGAACACGCCGCCCAGCAGCATCGGTATGTAGATCAGCTCGCTGTGGGTTTCGGCGCAGATCTGCGGTAACTGGGTGTAGGCCAGATAGGTGGCTGGGCTGCCGAGATCGAAATAGAACTCCACGGTTTTGCTCATGTGCGCTGCTCTCTATTTATTGTTATGGAGGAGGCGGGCCTACCAGCGTTCGTTCCACGGACGCAGATCCAGCTCGAAGGTCCAGGCATCCCGTGGCTGAGTGTGCAGATACCAGTAGTTTTCGGCAATGTGCTCGGGATTGAGAATGCCGTCCTGGTCCTTGGTCGCGTACTTATCCGGAAAACTGTTACGGATGAAGTCGGTATCGATCGCCCCATCGACCACGACATGGGCGACGTGAATGCTCATCGGACCCAGTTCACGAGCCATGCTTTGCGCCAGTGCGCGGATCCCGTGTTTGGCCCCGGCGAAGGCGGCAAACCCGGCAGCGCCGCGCAGTCCGGCGGTGGCACCGGTGAATAGTATGGTGCCGCGCTGACGGCTGACCATGCGCTTGGCCACTTCGCGGGCATTGAGGAAGCCCGAAAAACAGGCCATCTCCCAGATCTTGAAATACTTGCGGGCGGTTTCTTCGAGGATGCTGCAAGGCACGTTGGCGCCGATGTTGAAAACAAACGCTTCGATCGGGCCGAGGCGGGTTTCAATCTCTTCAATCAGCGCAATGACGTCTTCTTCGTTGCGCGCATCGCAGGCGAAACCGTGGGCTTCTCCACCGTCGGCCTGAATCGCATCGACCAGTGGCTGTAATTTGTCGGCGCTGCGTCGTGTAACGCAGGCGACAAAACCTTCTCTGGCAAAGCGCTTGGCAATCGCCCCACCCGTTGCATCGCCTGCGCCAACTACCAATACGACCTTCTTGTTATTCATGGGTAAACCCTTTAGTAAACGATCGTTAAGTGAACGAACGTTATGCTAGGATCCAGGCAACGTCAAGGCGGTTGAACGAGAGGTAAAACGCATGCGGTATTCCGCTGGTCACAAGCTGGAAACCCGGGAAAAACTGCTGAACAGCAGTGCACTTTCAGCCAAGCGTTGTGGATTTTCGACCCTCGGGGTCGATGGATTGATGAAGGCAATCGGCCTGAGCGGCGCGGCGTTTTATAGCCACTTCTCGTCGAAAGATGCGCTGTTTACCGCGATCGTTGAGCGTGAACTGTGCCAGAGCCTGGAGCGACTGGGCGGGAGAGGGGAGCAGGACCGCGGGCGGCTGGAGCGCTGTCTCAAGCAGTACCTGAGCTTGGCCCACGTCGAACAGCCTGAATCGGGTTGCGCCTTGCCGACATTGGGGGCGGAAATTGCCCGCTCCGATGATCAGGTACGCGAGCAGGCGGAGTTGTGGATATGCCGCTTGCAGGCCAGTTGGGCGCAGGTTCTGCAAAGCGACAGCCTGGCGTGGGCGATTCTGGCGCAATGCGTCGGGGCGTTGGTGGTTGCGCGGATGCTGGCGACGCCGGAGATCCAGCAGAGGGTATTGAAGTCCAGTCAGGAAGAGATCGGACGTCAACTGGCTGCTCGACGGGACGAGCAGCCAGCGTGATTCATTTACAGATCACGATCATGCTTCGACTGGTATAGCCGGCCGGATTGAGACCGAACGGGTAGTCGCCTGGTTCTTCCACGGCGTCGCCCGATTTGGCGATGACTTTGTAGTCTTTCGGGGCGCAAGCATTGGCGGCGCTGGTGTAGCACTTGTCCCAAGAGGACGACAGCCCGGAACAGTTGATGTGCAGCCCTTTTCTACCGTGCTTCACTTGAGTCTTTGAGGTCGCTGCGCACCCGGCAATAGCCAGTACGGCGATCAGTATCAAAATTCGTTTCATTACCGTCCTTATGGCTGCCACGAGTCTGACGCTCGGGTCTGCCTGTATTCGCTTGCGCTGTAAGCGTTTCGATGTCCCTATCTGAAAAAGTCCATGTCTGGCCCTGAGTTAAGCGGTCTAAACATGGCCTAAAAGAGCGCCAATTGCCAGACCTTCGTCAAATCCTGTTTCAATCTGCCGCAATGGCAGGCTTGGCTGCACTGCCCATGGTCATGGTTGCCCCGACGGAGGCCAGAATAATGCACAGGATCGCCAGCCATTGTGACAACGAGAGGTATTCCTGCAGAAACAGCAGACCTGACAGCGCGCCGAAGGCCGGCTCTATGCTCATCAAGGTGCCAAAGGTGCGCGCCGGCAGGCGTGTGAGGGCAATCATCTCCAGCGTGTAGGGCAGCGCGGTGGAAAGGATGGCGACACCGATGGCGACGGGAATCAGTGAGGGCGTCAGCAAGGCTGCACCGGCATGTACAACACCGATCGGCGCAACAAACAGCGCGGCAATCATCACGCCCAGGGCTGCGGTGGTGACACCATTGTCAGCGCCGGCCTTCTGCCCAAACAGAATATACAGCGCCCAGCACACGCCAGCGCCCAAGGCATATCCGGCCCCAATCAAGTCGATGCCTGCAGTTGTCGCACCGGTGGGAATCAATAGCAGCAAGCCGATCGCGGCCAGAGCAATCCAGAGAAAGTCGATGGCGCGGCGGGAAGAATAGATGGCAACCGCCAGCGGTCCGGTAAATTCCAGTGCGACGGCGATGCCAAGAGGCACGGTGCGCAAGGACATGTAGAAGAGGAAATTCATTCCGCCCAGCGCCATTCCGTAAACGATCACAGTGCGCAACGACTGCGCCGTCAGCTTCGCTCGCCAGGGGCGTAACAGCAGCAACATGATCACGCTGGCGAAGATCAGGCGCAGGGTGGTCGTCCCTTGAGCGCCGACCACCGGGAACATGCTCTTGGCCAAAGAGGCCCCGGACTGGATGGATGCCATGGCGATTAATAGCAGGCCAACCGGAAACAGCATTGAGGCCAGAGAGCGAGGTTGGTCAGTCATTGCGAGGCATCATCCGAAGGGTAGAGCAGGGTATTGTTTTAAGTGTTGGGCAATATACTGCGCATTCACTGGTGTTGCGTCTATATAGAAGCAGGCTTTTTCCGCGGATTGATAGAAAACCGAAATTAATGGTTGACGGCGAATTCTAGAGGTCTATAATTCGCCCCACTTCCGGCGCAGTCGAAACGGAAAACTCCTTGAGATTCAACGAGTTACGCGGTTTTCGGCAGTGACTTGCTTCAGTTCATCGAAACCTG